>NZ_CAIZIZ010000509.1 GCF_903933125.1 uncultured Lamprocystis sp.
CGGCTGATACAGTATATTAGCTAACACTAATATACGAATCATTTCGTGTAAGCTTTTTTGCGCTGCATACTGTGTATTTCCTATTCGGCAACCAAATTAAAAGTAGGAAACTTCAGAGAAAACAATATTCTGTAACATCCTTCCCGAAGGTTTGTCAGGGTGTTTAGGAGGTATCGGCAGGGGGCCGCGCTCGGCCTGGCGTCGTTCAGCCGCGCATCGATCATCGTTCCGCCCGGAGTCTTGGCCTGCCAATCCAAGGGTGAAGCCTTGGACTCCAACCGGCCAGCATGACCAAGGGCGGCGCTTCGCAACGGCGGGAAGCCGCTGCTACGGCCGGCGCGACGATGATGGTCAGCCGTCGGGTGCGTTCGCGCTGGGCGGAACGGGCTTGCCTTTTCTGCGTGGACTGTCTATTTTTACAGTTATGGATAATCTCGTGGAAAACCCGCCATGACCCTCGCTTCGCCTGCTGCCGAACCGCCGCCCCGTCGCCTGCTGGACCAAGTGCGCGATAAGCTGCGCAAACTGCATTACAGCCCGCGCACCGAGGAGGCCTACGTCGGTTGGATCAAGCGCTTTATCTGGTTTCACAATAAGCGCCACCCGCGGGACATGGGCGCCCAAGAAGTGGAAGCCTTCCTGTCGAACCTGGCGGTCCAACGTGGTGTGTCCGCGTCGACCCAGAATCAAGCCCTGTGCGGTGTACTCTTTCTGTACAAGCAGGTGCTGGGCATCGAACTGGGCTGGGTGGACGGGGTGACCCGCGCAAAGCGTCCGGAGCGGGTGCCGGTGGTGTTGACCAGGGAGGAGGTCGCGCTGGTGTTGGGGCAGATGCGTGGACGCGACTGGCTGATGGCCAGCCTGATGTATGGGACCGGTCTAAGGCTCATGGAGTGCGTGAAGTTGCGGGTGCAGGATATCGATGCGTTGCGCCGTGTTGCGCACGGGGATCGCCAAGCGGGCGACGCCGCACACGCTGCGCCATTGCTTCGCAACCCATTTGCTGGAGTCGGGGTATGACATCCGCACGGTGCAGGAGCTGATGGGCCATCAGGATGTCACCACGACGCAGATTTACACCCATGTGTTGCAGCGCGGCGGCTCGGCGGTGCAAAGCCCGGTGGATGCGCTGCTCGGCGTCGGCGTGCGACACGCGGCAGCGTAGGCGATTTCCGGGAATAGACATCCCAACTGCGCGTGCCTGCAAGATCCGGAGGGGCTGTATGGGCGACTAAAGTCGCCCCTACACGTCGGTACATCTTTTCCCGGAAATCACCTTAGGGCGGAACACCAGAGGAGGCGCCGCCAGGCCGGCGGTCGCACCAATGGCGCCCTGCGGGTCGGACGTTGCAACTCGCTACGATCGAGCGCAGATGTTTTTCTTCATCTGTGGACATCTGTGACATCTGTGGATCAATTCGGGCAATTGCTCTGGCCTGAGCGGCGATCATGACCAGGGGATCCTCGCTCGCGACAGTTCCAACGCGACATGCCCGCCCAACGCCCAACGGCGTCCGCCCCATCATCCTGAGAATGTTAAACTCCGCCCGTCCGGAACACGCCTGATGCGGCCGATCGGCTTGATCGCGATCCTGAGGCGATTGCTGTCGGAGAATCGATCAGGTCAGCGCTTGCCTCAGGGTGATTGATGTACGGTACACCGCTCGCTATTTTTCTGCCCTCGCTGGCCGGCGGTGGTGCGGAACGCATGATGCTGAACCTCGCCCAGGGGGCGGTAGCGGCGGGTGTCGCGGTGGATCTCGTGGTTGGTCAGGCGGCGGGGCCTTACCTGGCGCTGGTGCCGCCGGGCTGCACGCTGGTCGACCTTGGCGCGGCGCGGGTGCTGGGTGCTTTGCCGGGACTGGTGCGCTATCTGCGCCGGCGTCGGCCGCGGGCTCTGCTGGCCGCGATGGATCATGCCAACATGGTCGCCTTGTGGGCGCGCGTCCTGGCACGGGTGCCGACCCGTGTCTGTGTCAGCGTGCGCAGCAATCTGTCGCAGGAGGCCGCTCACTCGCCGTTTCTGGCCGGGCGCTGGATGCCGTGGCTGGCGCGTGCCTTTTATCCGCGCGCGGATGCCGTCATCGCCGTGTCGCAAGGGGTGGCGGATGACCTCGACCGGCTGCTCGGCGTCGGTCGTGCCCGCATCCTGGTGATTCCCAATCCGGTGGTGACGCCCGAATTGGCCGCGCTTGCCACTGCGCCGGCCGATCATCCCTGGCTGCAACCGGGCACAGCGCCGGTGATCCTGGCCGCCGGGCGGCTGGCCCCGCAGAAAGATTATCCGACGCTGATTCGCGCCTTCGCGGCCTTGAGTGCCGGGCGGGATCTCCGTCTGATCATCCTTGGCGAGGGGCCGGAGCGCACGGCACTGGAGTCGCTGATTCAGCAACTGGGGCTCGCTGATCGGGTTTCCCTGCCCGGATTCAGGGACAATCCCTTTGCCTATATGAGCCGCGCCCGCCTGTTCGTGCTGTCATCGGCTTGGGAGGGGTTGCCGGGGGTGCTGATTCAGGCCATGGCCTGCGGGACCCCGGTGGTTAGCACCGACTGCCCGAGCGGACCCCGGGAGGTTCTGGCGGACGGGCGCTACGGCCCGCTGGTTCCGGTGGGCGCGGTCGAGGCGCTGGCCGTGGCGATGGCGCTGACCCTGGAGCAACCGCCGGAACCGGAACGCCTCAAGGCGCGTGCCGCGGATTATGGACTCGAACCCGTGACCCGCCGGTATCTGGAGGTGCTGGGATGCGGCTCACTTGCGCCGGGGTGTGATCCGACATGATGTGGTTTGCGTGGGCCAAGTCTTTAGGTCGGATGGGTGGAGCGAGCGCAATGCCTATCCTCAAGTGCCGCCGTGGTCGGATGGGTGTCGCGCTCGAGATTGGGCAAGCTGAAATGTTGGGGTTCGTTCCTCACCCCAACCTACGGCATTGCGATGTTTTCGGGTTCGCAGCGAACATTTTCACAATCGCTCTCGCTCTACCCATCCTACGCGCTACCTGTGATCCGAGCGGGACCGCGGGATGAAGATCGCCCACGTCATCACCGGCCTGGAACTGGGCGGCGCCGAGATGATGTTGTTCAAGCTGCTGAGCACGATGGACCGGACGGTCTTCGAGCCGCTGGTGATCTCACTCATCCCTCCCGGACCCATGGGGCCGCGGATCGGCGAACTGGGTGTCCGGGTGGAGACGCTCGATTTGCGCCGCGGTTTCCCGACGGCCGGGGCGGTGGTGCGTCTGGTGCGTCTGCTGCGCGCCTTTCGGCCCGATCTGATCCAGACCTGGATGTACCATGCGGATTTGCTCGGCGGGCTGGTGTTGCCGCTGGTGCGGGCGGGGTCCGGGCGTCCGCGGCTGGTCTGGAATATCCGCCAGAGCGATCTGGACCCGCGTCAGACCCGCCGCGCCACCCGGATCGTGGCCCGGCTCAATGCCGGGCTCTCCCGTCTGGCGCCGGACCGCATCCTCTGTTGCTCGGAACGCGCGCGGCAGGTCCATCTGGCCTTGGGTTATCGGCGCGGCATCCTGTCCGTGATCCCGAACGGATTCGAGCTGGAGCGGTTCCGGCCGGATGCGCAGGCGCGCGCCGCGCTGCGCGGTGCCTTGGGGATACCGGACGCGACTCCGCTCGTCGGGCTGGTGGCCCGATTCGATCCGCAGAAGGATCTGCCGACCTTTCTGCGGGCGGCGGCGCTGGTCCGGGCCGCGCGACCCGAATGCCGGTTCTTGCTGTGCGGTCCGGGGATGGGCGCGGCCAATCCGCAACTGACGGGCTGGGTTGCGGACGCGCGTCTGGGTGACGCGATCAGCCTGCTCGGTCCGCGCGCCGACACCCCGCGGGTCTTTGCCGCTCTCGACCTGCTGGTCAGCGCCTCGGCCTATGGGGAAGGCTTCCCGAACGTGATCGGCGAGGCCATGGCCTGCGCCGCGCCCTGTGTGGTCACGGACGTGGGCGACTCCGCCCTGATCGTCGGCGCGACCGGGCGCACCGTGCCGCCGCGCGACCCGCCGACCCTGGCCGCGGCCATCGGGTGCCTGCTCGCCGAGGGTCCGGATAGGCTGGCTGACCGCGGCCGCGCCGCCCGCGCCCGCATCGCAGCGCACTACGCCTTGCCGCTGATCGCCACGCGCTACGGGGATCTCTATTTGTCACTGAATCGAGGGAGTCGCTAATGTGCGGTCTGTGCGGCCTGATTGAGCCCGGTGTCCCGGCCGAGTCCGACCTGCGTCATGCCGTCGGGCGGATGAACGATACGTTGGTTCATCGGGGACCGGACGATCAGGGCCTGTGGCTGGACCCCGCGGCAGGGGTCGCGCTGGGGCACCGGCGCCTGTCGATCCTCGACCTCTCGCCCCTGGGGCACCAGCCGATGGTCTCCCATTGCGGCCGGTATGTGCTCGCCTTCAATGGTGAAATCTACAATTATCCGGCCCTGCGCCGCGACCTTGGCGATGCCGTGCCCTGGCGTGGGCACTCGGATACCGAGGTGTTGCTCGCCTCGATCAGCCGACGCGGGGTGGTGGCGACGCTGCCGCAACTCAACGGCATGTTCGCCTTTGCCCTGTGGGACCGGCAGGAGCGCCGGCTCACCCTGGCGCGCGACCGCCTGGGCGAGAAGCCGCTCTACTATGGCTGGAATCGCGGGCGCTTTCTGTTCGGCTCCGAGCTCAAGGCGCTGACCGCCCATCCGGACTGGCAGGGCACGCTCGATCGGGATGCGCTGGCGGCTTATCTGCGTCTGAGTTACGTCCCGGCGCCGCATTCCATCTACCAGGGGATCCACAAGCTCGAACCCGGGACCTATGCCACCCTCGATCAGGGTCAGCAGATCCCGGTCATCCGCGCCTATTGGACTGCGCGCGAGGCGGTCGAGCGCGGTCTGGCCGCGCCCTTTAGCGGATCGCGGGCGCAGGCCCTGGACGCGCTGGAGTCACTGCTGACCGATGCCGTGGGGTTGCGGATGCACGCCGATGTCCCGCTCGGCGCCTTCCTCTCCGGCGGCATCGACTCCACCGTGGTGGTGGCCCTGATGCAGGCTCAGTCGACCAAACCGGTGCGCACCTTTTCCATTGGGTTTCACGAGGCCGGATTCGACGAGGCACCCCATGCCCGGCAAGTCGCCGCGCATCTGGGGACCGATCATACCGAGTTGTACGTCACCGCTCAGCACGGCATCGAGACCATCATCGACCTGCCGCGGCTCTGGGACGAACCCTTCGGGGACTCGTCCCAGATCCCGACCCTGCTGGTGAGCCGGATGGCCAGGCGCGATGTGACCGTGTGCCTGTCCGGTGACGGCGGAGACGAGTTGTTCGGCGGCTATTCCCGGTATCTCTGGACGCGCGACACCTGGCGGCGCATCGGCTGGGTGCCGCTGGGGCTGCGCCGGGCGCTGGCCGGTGCGGTTACCGCCATCGCCCCCGGCACCTGGGACCGGCTGCTGCGGCCCTTCGGCCGGCTGCTTCCCGGACCGCTCGCTATCGCCAACCCGGGGGACCGACTGCATAAGGCGATCGATGTCCTGACCGGCGACTCACCCGAGGCGCTCTATCTGCGCATGGTCTCGCACTGGAACGACCCGGCCGCGCTGGTGATCGGCGCCCGGGAACCGGCGAGTGTGCTCACCGATCCGGCGCGGCGCCCGCGCACCGGGTCGATCACCGAGTCGATGATGTTCATGGACAGTTGTCTTTATCTGCCGGATGACATCCTGGTCAAGGTCGACCGGGCCAGCATGGGGGTCGGCCTGGAGGCGCGGGTGCCCCTGCTGGATCATCGGGTGTTCGAGTTCGCCTGGTCACTGCCGCTGCGCTGGAAAGTGCGCGGGCGTCTCGGCAAGCTCCCGCTACGCCACATTGTCGAGCGGCATGTGCCGCGTGCCCTCATGGATCGGCCCAAGATGGGGTTCGGGGTGCCGATCGAGCATTGGCTGCGCGGGCCGCTGCGTGACTGGGCGGAGGCGCTGCTGGCGCGTGATCGGCTGCTGGCCGACGGCATCCTGAGGCCCGATCCCATCCGCGCCAAGTGGGAGGAGCACCTGGCGGGGCGGCGCAACTGGTCCTATTACCTGTGGGATTTGCTGATGTTCCAGGCGTGGCTGGATGCGGCCAGGGCAGCTCCGTCCGCGAGTCGCCGGCCATGACGGCGCTCGGCACCCGGCGGGTCGCGTTCTTCGTGACCGTGGACTGGTATTTCTGTCATCACTATCTCGCGCTGGCCCAGGCCGTGCGCGATGCCGGCTTCGCGGTCACGGTCATCACCGGGGTGGAGGCTCACGGCGAGCGCATCCGCGCGGCCGGGCTTGACCTGATTCCACTGGAGGTCTCGCGCAAGGGGATGCATCCTTGGCATGAATTGCGCAGCATTGCGCAGTTGACGCGCATCCTCAGGGATCTGAAGCCCGTCCTGCTGCACAATATTGCCCAGAAGCCGGTGCTTTACGGCACCTTCGCGGCCCGTCTTGCGGGGGTGCCGACGGTGGTCAACGGGGTGGCGGGGATGGGCTATCTGTTCTCCTCCGACGGCCCGCGAGCCCGCTTGGTGCGCGGATTGGTGGGTGGGGCTTATCGCGCCCTGCTGGCTGCACCGAACGTGCGGGTTCTGGTGCAGAACCCGGACGATCAGCAGCAGGTTCTGCGGCTCACGGGGGTGGAGCCGGTCCTGATCCCCGGTTCCGGGGTGGATATCGCGCGCTTCGTCCCGCGAGCGGACCCGCCGGGGGCGGCGGTGGTGATGCTGGCCTCGCGGATGCTGTGGGACAAGGGCGTTGGGGATTTCGTCAGCGCCGCCCGCCTGCTCAAGGCGCGCGGCAGCCCGGCGCGGTGCGTGCTGGTGGGCAAGCCCGATCCCGGCAATCCGACCTCGGTGGCGGAGGAGCAACTGCGCGACTGGCATCAGGAGGGCTGTATCGAGTGGTGGGGCCACAGCGCCGACATGCCAGCTGTGCTGGCGCAGGCGCACATCGCCTGTCTGCCGTCCTATTATCGCGAGGGTTTGCCCAAGTTCCTGATCGAAGCCGCGGCCGCGGGGCTGCCGTTGGTCACCACGGATGCGACCGGCTGTCGGGAGGCCGTCGAGGTCGAGTGCAATGGATTGCTGGTTCCGGTCCATGACCCGCTGGCCTTGGCGCACGCGCTTGAACGTTTGATCGGCGACGCGGATTTGCGGCGGCGGTTCGGCGCGCGTTCGCGGATAATCGCCGAGACGCGCTTTGACTCTGCTCTGATCCATGCGGCGACCCTCGAGGTGTATCGTGAACTGCTTGAAACCGGAACAGCATCGTCGAAAGCAAATGAACAGGATTGAGGTAACTATATGAAAACAGCTTTGATTACCGGTGTGACCGGACAGGACGGCGCCTACCTGGCGGAATTCTTGCTGAACAAAGGCTATGTCGTGCACGGCATCAAACGGCGGTCTTCGCTGTTCAATACCGACCGTATCGATCATCTCTATCAGGATCCCCATGAGACTGACCGCCGCTTTATTCTCCATCATGGCGATCTGACCGACTCGATGAGCCTCATCCGGGTCATCCAACTGGTGCAGCCGGACGAGATCTACAATCTGGCGGCGCAGAGTCATGTCGCGGTGTCGTTCGAGGAGCCGGAATATACCGCCAACTCCGATGGATTGGGCGCGCTGCGCATTCTGGAGGCGATTCGCATCCTCGGATTGGAGCGCAAGACACGCTTCTATCAGGCGAGCACCTCCGAGCTCTTCGGCCTGGTGCAGGAGACGCCGCAGCGCGAGACGACTCCGTTCTATCCGCGCAGCCCCTATGCGGTCGCCAAGCTCTATGCCTATTGGATCACCGTGAACTACCGTGAGGCCTATGGCATCTATGCCTGCAACGGCATTCTCTTCAATCACGAGAGCCCGGTGCGCGGTGAGACCTTCGTGACCCGCAAGATCACCCGTGCCCTGGCGCGCATCACCCTCGGCCTGCAAGACTGCGTTTACCTCGGCAATCTGAGCGCCAAGCGCGATTGGGGCCATGCGCGCGACTATGTCGAAATGCAATGGCTGATGCTGCAGCAGGAGCAGCCGGAGGATTTCGTCATCGCCACCGGCGTGCAATACAGCGTGCGCGACTTCGTGGACGCCGCCGCGCAGGAATTGAATATTACGATCCGCTGGGACGGCGAGGGTGTCGATGAGAAGGGATATGACGCCGCCGGGCGGTGCATCGTCGCCGTCGATCCCCGGTATTTCCGGCCCACTGAAGTGGAAACCCTGCTCGGCGATCCGCGCAAGGCGCATGAGCGGCTCGGCTGGGCGCCCGCGACCAGCTTCCAGGAACTGGTGTCCGAGATGGTCCGCGAGGATCTCAGGCAGGCGCAGCGCGATGAACTGGTGACGCAACACGGTTACAGTACCTTCAACCACCACGAATGAGGTCGAACATGGAGACCGAACAGACGATCTTTGTGGCCGGACATCGCGGCATGGTCGGCGCCGCTCTCGTGCGTGAATTGAGCCGACGTGGTTACCGCAACCTGATGACCCGGACCCATGCCGAGTTGGACCTGACGGATCAGGCCCAGGTGCGGGCTTTTTTTCAGGCGGAACGGCCAGCCGCGGTCTATCTGGCGGCGGCGAAAGTCGGCGGGATTCACGCCAATGACAGCTTTCCCGCCGAGTTCATCTATCAGAACCTGATGATCGAGGCCAACGTCATTCACGAGGCCTGGCGCGCCGGGGTGCGGCGCTTGTTGTTTCTCGGATCGAGCTGTATCTATCCGCGGCTGGCGCCGCAGCCGATCCCCGAGGGGGCGCTGCTGACCGGGCTGCTGGAGCCCACCAACGAACCCTATGCCGTCGCCAAGATCGCCGGCATCAAGCTCTGCGAGTCCTATAACCGGCAATATGGCACCGATTACCGCAGTGTCATGCCGACCAATCTCTATGGCCCGGGCGACAATTATCACCCACTGAACAGCCATGTCATCCCCGCGCTGCTGCGCCGTGCGCACGAGGCCAAGATCGGCGGACTGGATGAACTGGTGATCTGGGGGACCGGGAAGGCGCGGCGCGAGTTCCTCTATGTCGAGGATATGGCCGCCGCCTGCGTGCACGTCATGGACCTGGATCAGGCAACCTACGCCGCCCATACGGAGCCGATGTTGTCGCATATCAACGTCGGCGCGGGCGAGGATTTGACCATCGCTGAACTGGTGGTGCTGATCTGCGACACGGTTGGTTTCACCGGGCGGGTCGTTTATGATCCGACGAAGCCCGACGGGGCGCCGCGTAAACTCCTGAATACGGAGCGGCTCAGTGCACTCGGTTGGCAGCCGCGCGTCGCATTGAAAGAGGGACTGGAGCGGACCTATCGGGCCTTCGTTGAAGCGCAGTAACGAGTCCGAAATACATGTCGACCGGCTAACGGCCCGGAAGGACTCCGGAACATGAGTGTACCCCGTGGGAGCGGCGTCCCGCCGCGATGCGGTGCGGCGGTGACCACTAACGCTGCGGTTTCGCGCCCGGCCTGTCGCGGCGGGACGCCGCTCCCACAGCGTCGCTGCGCGACTGTTGCGGTACGTCTCCGGTTATCTTGTAGCCGAAACGACGATCAAGGCCCGCGCCGGTCTGTCGCTTGAAGTCACGGCATCACTTTCGTACGCAGGCGATCACCGCCTCCGCGATCCGGTCCTGCGCGGACTCGCTCAGGTCCGCATGCATCGGCAGGCTGATGACGCTGGCGGCGAGTCGGGCCGCGACCGGCGTGCAGTCGGGGCAACAGAGGTGCTGATAGGCGGGCTGGGCATTGAGCGGGATCGGGTAGTGCACCGCGCTCGGAATGCCGCGTGACTGGAGCGCATCGACCACGGCGTCCCGGTTGGGGACCTGCAGGGTGTATTGAGCAAAGACGCAGGTGCGGTCCGGGCGAATGACGGGGGTGGTGATGCGCGGGGCGGCAGCGAACAATTCCGAATAGCGTCGGCCGATCGCGATGCGCCGCTCAATCTCCCAGTCGAAGCGGTCGAGTTTCGCCAGGAGCACCGCGCATTGCAGGGTGTCCATGCGCCCGCCGACACCGACGCGGGTGTGGACATAGCGCCGCGCTTGGCCATGCACGCGCAATTCGCGCAGGGTCTGGGCCAACTCTCCGTCATTCGTGAAAATGGCGCCGCCGTCGCCATAACAGCCCAGCGGCTTGGACGGGAAGAAACTGGTACAGCCGATCGTCGAGAGATTGCCGCTCTTCACGCCCCGGTAGCTGGCGCCGAAGCTCTGGGCCGCGTCTTCAATGACCGGCAGTGCGTAGGCCGCCGCGATGGTGTTGATGGCCTCCATATCCGCCGGCTGGCCATAGAGCGCGACCGGAATGATCGCCTTGGTGGTCGAATTGATCGCGGCCTCGAGTTTGTCGACATTGATGTTACCGGTGTCCGGCTCGACATCGACAAAGACCGGACGCGCACCTACCAGACAGATGACTTCCGCGGTCGCCACGAAGGTAAAGGGTGTGGTGATCACTTCGTCACCTGGACCGACGCCCAAGGCCATCAGGCTGATCAGGAGGGCCTCGGTGCCGGAGGCGACACTGACGCAGTGAGCAGCGCCCGTATAGGCTTGCAGCCGCTGTTCCAATTCCTCCATCTCCGGCCCCAGGATATAGCGGCCGTGATGCAATACCCGGTGGATCTGTGCCTCCAATTGGTGGCGAATGGCTGCTTGCTGGGCGGGCAGATCGATAAAGTCGATCCGGCGGGGGGCCGGCGGGAGCGCCAGATAGCCGGCGGGACTGATGGCCTGTTCCGCATGAGCGGCCATGAAGGTTTCATCTCTTGTCAGAATCTTCACCGTGCCGCGGGGCAAGCGATCCAAGGCATTCAACAGACGCTCGCGGGCCGGATCCGGCGCGTCGAACCGCGTGAAATCTCCGGCCAGGGCGGCGAGCCATTGCTTATCCCGGGCGAAGCCATCGAGCCGTTGCCTGGCAAGCCGCGTTGGCGCTTCAGCCGCATGGCTTTCGGCCGTGTCTTGCAGGGCGCGCAGAACCCCATCCTCGTAGCCCTGGGCCGCGCCGACATAAAGCCAGACGGTACCGCCTTCATCAAGACAACGGGCAATCGCGGCCGATGCGTCGGGACTTGGTGCGGCCTCCGGGACACAGGCGGCGATGACGCAATCAGCATCGAGTAATAGATCCATGATTCGGAGTTTCTCGTGATGTAGTCGGAGTTGCTACCAGCTCGCCGCCGCCCCGGCAATCTCTTTCAGCATGGTCGCGACCCGAGCCATGACCGGGCTGCCCGCGACCTGATCCTGGGGTATTTCGCGGTGCACGACGTAGGTCGTTCCCGACGCGCCGGGCAGGGTGTAGAGGCCGATGATGAAGGGGCAATTGACCAGGCGGGCGGGGTCTTCACGGGTCATTTCGCGCGACAGGACGGCGCTGCAGAACTCGACCGACTCGGCGCGTTGGTAGATGGGTTGCTCCTGGCCCAGGTCTTTGCCGGTGCGTTCCAGCATCTCGGACAGGTGCATGACATTGTTGATGTACATACCCCGTTCCTCGATGGCCAGCTTGAGCGCATCGAGTACGTCGTCGAATCCGGCCTGGCTCGGGTAGACGGCATAGCCGGATCCGGCCGCGGCCAGGGACGGGATCAGGGCCATGACCAGGAGGATCAGCCGCCGCGCGGGGCTTTGCATGAGTGGTGACCTTTCAACAGGGGTGGGCGGATGGCGGTGGGAAGAACCCGCGTCCTCGTGATCGACGCGGGTTACCGGGAGGCGCGGCTCAGTATTGATTCATCGGCCGGAACGCAGGGGCCGAGGGCCATTCCGCGGCGGGTGCCGACGAGGGTGGTTTGGCTGGCCGCTGGGCCGTCTCCAGTTCCTCGATACGGCGCTTGAGTGCATCGATCTCTTTCTGACTCGCCGCATTGTCCGCGGCCGACGCGCTCGGTGTCGCGGCCGGTGGCGTCACCGCCGGTGCCCCTAAGTAACCCGGTGCGCCGTAGCCGTAACCCGGATAGCCATAACCCGGTGCCCCATAGGGTGTGCCCCAGGGACCCCCGCCATAGCCGCCGTAAGGACCGCCCCAGGGGCCGTCGTAGTAATCGTCGTAATAATCGCGGTTACCTCCCATCCAGCGTCCGGGGTTCATCATGTTCCCGAAGTCGAATCCCTGCGCAATTGGCGTATAGAGACTGGAGCCGACCAGGACAGCAAGCGAAATCGCTGAGAGGGTTTTGGCAATCGGCATCTTGGCGAAGGTTAGGATCACGGCGGGGCTTCCTCCAGGGTTATTGCTATATTGACGAACGGCCGACATCCACGCGTTTCTAACACTCAAGCGTGCAGTGGGTCAACGGAGATCCGACTCAATCCCGGCCAGCGGCGTGCGTAGTCAGTGCTTCCAGTCCTGACGGTGTCAGGCCAGGATGGCCTGACTACGCACCCGGCGAGCCCAAGTGGCCGGAATCTTGATCGAGGCCATCGTGCCCATGCCGGTGTGCGTGCCCGTGGTGAGCATGATCGTGATCATGGTGATGATGCGTGTGTCCATGACCGCTCACCGACTCCGCGGCTGGCCCGGCCGCGGCGTGCAGTCGCGACCCGTCCGGCGCAATGGCGGGGCGCAGGGTGCGGCCTTGCTCCAGACGGGCCCGCTGGGCGGTCAGTTCGTCTTGCAGCCAGTGCAGCCAGGGTTCCAGTTGACCGCTGCCGCGGGTGGAGACGACCGCGAAAGGCGCCGTGGTGGCCAGGTCCCGCAGATAGTGCTCGGCGCGTTCGGGTACGAACTCGGGCAGAACGCTCAGCAGGTCCGCTTTGGTGCAGAGCACCAGATCCGCCGCACGGAACATGACCGGATACTTGGCCGGCTTGTCGTCGCCCTCGGGGACCGAGAGCAGGGTGACGTTGCGGTGCTGGCCCAGATCGAAGCTGGCCGGGCACACCAGGTTGCCGACGTTCTCGATGAACAGGATGTCGATGCCGGTCAGGTCCAGATGGTGCAGTGCATCGTGGACCATGTGCGCATCCAGATGACAGGCGCTGCCGGTGGCGATCTGAATCGCCGGAATGCCCTTGGCGCGGATGCGGACGGCATCGTTCTCGGTCTCCAGATCGCCCTCGATCACCGCGATCCGCAACTGGCTGCCCAGGGCGTCGATGGTCGCCTCGAGCAGGCTGGTCTTGCCGGCACCGGGGGAGGACATCAGGTTCAGCGCCAGCACCCGGTGGTGATCGAAATGTTCGCGGTTATGGGCGGCCTGATGGTCGTTTTCGGCGAGCAGTCCGGTCAGTACGGTGACCGCCGCCCGGCCGTCCTCGGTGCGCCCGAGTTTGCCGTCGGCGCGCACCAGATGCGCGTTGCCGGGGGTGATGTTGCAGCCGCAAGTGTCACACATATTGCTTTCCTCCTCGTCGGTGGTTGGCCGGAGCGAAACGGCGGACCTGAGTCTGCGAGTCTAACCCATTCGCGCCGCGAAATTGGCGTAGGCTCAGGCGTCAGGCGGCCGGCTCCGTCTTGTCCGGGATGGTCATTTCGAGTTGCGCCAGCAGCATTTCGTCGCCGCTCACCAGCCGGGTCTGAAAACTGCCGCAGGCACCGCAGAGCAAGCGGTTGGGGGCGGCCGGCGATTCGACGCCGCAGACCGTGCAGTGGACGCGGACCTCGGCAGTCTCGATCACGAGTTCGGCGGTCTCGGCGATCGTGCCCGCCGCGGCCAGAGTATAGGCGTGCTGGATCAGCACCGGCTCGACCCCGGAGAGCGGACCGACCTTGAGCAGGATGCGTTCCACCCGCGTGGCGCCGTGGTCGCGGGCGATCCCCTCGACCTGATCGAGCAGGGCCTGGCAAATGGAGAGTTCATGCATGATGGATCAGTGCTCGGCCAGGATCGGCGTTGTGGCGCCCTGGCGCGGGTCCTCGAAGGTGCGGAACCAGGAGAGTTTATCGCGCAGTTTGACGACCTCGCCGACAATGATCAGGGTCGGCGGTTTGGGCGGGTCCGCCTCCACGACGCTGAGAATGTCGGACAGGGTGCCGGTGTAGACGCGCTGCATGTGGGTGGTCCCCTGCTGCACCAGGGCCACCGGCATCGCGGGGGAGACGCCGTGCGCGGTCAATTCCCGGACGATGATCGGCAGTCCGACCAGGCCCATGTAGAACACAATGGTTTGGCCTGGCTGCGCGAGTTGGGTCCAGTTGAGGTTGATGCTGCCGTCCTTGAGGTGCCCGGTGACGAAGGTCACCGACTGCGCATAATCGCGGTGCGTCAGGGGGATGCCGGCATAGGCGGCGCAGCCCGAGGCGGCGGTGATGCCGGGGATGACCTGGAAGGGAATCCCCTCGGCGGCCAGAGTGTCGATTTCCTCGCCGCCGCGGCCGAAGATGAAGGGGTCGCCGCCCTTCAGCCGCAGCACCCGGTGCCCGTCGCGCGCCAGGTCGGCGAGCATCCGGTTGATCTCTTCCTGGCGCATCACGTGATTGTTGCGCTCCTTGCCCACATAGATCCGTCGGGCGTCACGCCGTGTCATGGCGAGGATGGGTTCGGCGACCAACCGGTCGTAGACCACCACGTCCGCCTGCTGCATGAGGCGCAGGGCACGGAAGGTCAGGAGGTCGGGATCGCCGGGGCCGGCCCCTACCAGATAGACCTCACCCAGATCGTGATCGAGTGCATCGGGAGCCAGTTCGCGCTCGATCGCCGCCTCGGCTTCGTCCACCTGGCCGGCAAAAATCCGTTCAGCGACGGCGCCTTCCAGGACCCGGTCCCAGAAATGGCGGCGGTCCCGCTGATCGCTGAAACGGTCCTTGACCCGTGTGCGGTAGCGGCCGCACAGGTCGGCCAGGCGGCCGTAGCCGGCGGGGATCAGCGCTTCGAGCCGGGTGCGCAGCAGTCGCGCCAGGACCGGGGAGGTCTTGCCGCTGGAGACGGCGACGATCACCGGCGCCCGGTCGATGATGGACGGCAGCAGGAAGGTGCAGGCGTCCGGGTCATCGACGACGTTCACCGGAATATCCTGCGCCTTGGCGAGCGCGGCGATCTGCCGGTTCACCGTTGGGTCGTCGGTTGCGGCAATGACCAGTTTCATGCCGAGGATGTCGGTGGGCGCAAAGGGACGGGGCTGGTGCCTGAACTCCCCCGCCTGGGCCTGGCGGGTCAGCGTATCGGTGAGTTGGGGGGAGACCAGGGTCACCGCCGCACCGGCGCGCAGCAGACTCGTCAGTTTGCGCTGCGCGGTCGCGCCGCCGCCCACCACCAGGCAGGATCGGTCCGCGATAGAGAGAAAGACTGGAAGGAATTCAAGGGTCATGGACTTCGGGCACCAGGTCGGCCGTTGAGTTGTCAGTCTAAAGACCTTAATATACTTAAATACTTAGCATTCGGATAGGTGGAGCGCGTGGTCAACGAGATCGATTCAGAGTCGCTGCAACAGCGGATCGCCGCCGGGGAGGGCATTGTGTTACTCGACATCCGCACTCCGGCTGAAGTCGCCCAAGGGGTGATTCCGCAGGCGCAGTTGCTGCCGATGCATCTGCTGCCCTTGCGGCTGAACGAACTGCCGCAGGATCGGGATGTGATCATCTACTGCCGCAGCGGCGCGCGCTCCTACCAGGCTTGTGCTTATATGATGCAGCAGGGTTGGGATCGGGTGATCAACCTGCGCGGCGGCATCATCGCCTGGGCGAGGCACGGATACCCGATCGACTATCCTGAGCAGTAAGGCGATTTCTGTCTAATCATGTACCATCTCACGCTTGGAGCCCGCGGTGCAGCGCATAGGATGGGCAGAGCGAGAGCGATGCCCATCCGGCCAC
>NZ_CAIZIZ010000510.1 GCF_903933125.1 uncultured Lamprocystis sp.
ATATTTTCGAAACATAATCGATCATTTAATAATAGAAAAATATATTATGTGTGAAATAGTATTTTAATTAATAAATCCTATTGATAAGTACTTCAAGTGAAATATTTGTAGGCGCCAATAATTGCAAAGCATTGATTTAAAAGAAAGATAAATAATTAAGCGCTCATAGCGAATATATTGATGTACTTACCTGAGTTTGGTTCTCGTCGGGGAACCTAGCTATCGCTAAAGCTGAAATCGGCTTCGCTCTCGCTCAGCCGATTCAGCTTAGCTTCTCAGTTAGGCTATACACAGATTATGGAGACACCAAATGCCCCTGTTTGTTGGTAAGGACGCCGAGCAGTGCGAGGAATGGTTTCGTGAACTCCTTCGCTTGCGCTATCCCGACATAGACTTTTTCGGAGACGGGCGCAAGTATGTCGCAAGAAAGGATTCGAGCGGGCACATCTCGGTTCAACTGTGCCGCGCTACGGCAGATTACCGGCAAGCTCAGCAGCCCGGCTTCGGGTCGGGCGAGATTATTCATTCAGGGTTAGAGTTGATGCTCCAAGATCCCGCCAACTGGAACGAACGCCCAATAAATCATCGCGTTACAACAGCTTCGTCAATACGAGATGACAGGAGAATACTCGCACACCTAAAGACACTCTTGGCAACAATCCGGGAGATTGGCTTTGTGCCGGACGAAGAATGTGCATGCGATTTCAAATCAAGACGTGAGGCCGCTTTTGCTGAAATGGAACGCGACCTTGATCATATCGAAGAAGAAGATTTTGATCCGTATGTTGACCCAGTCCTTACTCACCGAAGAAAAGGATATCTGGATTCATCATGGTTCAGAATGCCCGGTATATCTGCAGGGCGCTTTGGGCGAAGCGCTTTCGGAGTGACTACGCGCGTTACCAACGGCCTAACAATAGCGTAAGGACCGTAGGTTGGGGTGAGGCGCGAACCCCAACATGCCACCGGATTCACCTGTTGCTGTTGGTCGGTCTCATCGCTGCATCATCCGGCAGCACCCACAGCCAATAGATATTTGCCGTATCTATACTCGCTATTGAAATAAATTACGATATTTATTAAATATAAGCGATTGTTAAATATCAGGTAAACTGATTTAAAAATCGCAAAAATAGGCTATAGCGAGTATATCAACTCGCTCTCCGGCGGATAAAACTCCACGGCCGTGGCCTCGCGGCCAAACAGCGCATTCTTAATCATCTGCAACTCGCGCCAGTGGCCGGGGATGGGCTGATCGTCATGTCGCTGCACCATAACCTTGCTGCCCTGCATCCCGCTCCACAACGGCACCTGGTCAGCGATCATGACCACATAGCGATGGTTCGCGAACGCCCGCGACATCCACGCCGGATGCGCCCGCCCTGCCAGGTCCACCGGTTCCAGCGCCCCCGCGGGTTTGTTGAGCAGCCGCCGGGCCACCGCGCGCTCGCGCTTCGATCGGCTCATTCTGCTGACCTCACAATCTCAGCCAGTGCGCGCGCTGCCGCGTCGCTGGCGCATTTTCCGCGTTCCTCCCAAATGCGATCCGCCAGTCGGTTGCGTAGTGCCTCAACAGCGTCTGTCTTGATCTGCCAGGCGAAGAGCATGGCGCTGGTGTAGGTCACCAGATCGCGCTTGGCGCTTGGCCAGTCGAGATACGCTTCAGCTTTGGCTTTGATGTCGGTGAGATCCATCACGCCACCTGCCTCTTGCCGCAAGCGCCAGGCGTGGCGCCGGTCCGCCGGTTGAACCAGCGCCGCAGCACATAGCTGCGCACCAGGCTGATGGCGGTGAACCAGGCGCCGATGAGGAGGTTGTCGCTCAGCGGCACATGGATGCCGAACCAGGGAAAGATGGCCAACTGGCTGGCCAGTGCGACGCCGTAGCCAATGGCGATGTTGGCAAGGGCTTCGAGCGCGGAGTGGGTGCGGGTCTGGGGCATCAGGTGGTCTTCGGTTAGGGTGAGGACTGAGGCGCTATGCCGCCTTAACATTTTCGTTACAAAGGAAGATCGACGGAAGTAGAGAACGCACAAAGCACGCCCCCGCTACCTGGTTCTCCGGAATGCCGGAGTCCTTGAGCGTCCGGATCAGCTTGTGGGTGTCGAAGGTGGGGGCGGACATGGTGTGCTCCTGGTGTTATAGCCTTCGTACCTGATATCCAGACGGATCCTTGGTGTAGGGCGGGTTTGAAACCCGCCCCGTCCGATGGCTATAACCCCCGGGCACGCTAGAACCGGGCGGTGGGGCGGTCAAGCGGTCAAGCGCCGCGAAGTAGCTGGGCCGATATGACAGATTTATACTGACGCCGCAACTCCCCAAGAGCATTACGTCTGGTCATCATTGAGGGACATCCGGATGGACATCGCGACGCTGGCGGCAGAGCTCGTGCGGGTGCTGGCGCCGGTCCTGCGCGAGCTGAACCATGACGCCGATCGTGGCTCCCAACCGCCCGGGCAGCACCGGCCCGACCAATCAGGCCGGAGGCAGGCCGACCTCATCTGGGAGCGGCTCGGTCCCGTGCTCGGCCAGGACTCGGCAGCGGCGCAGGAGGTTGCGGCCCGACCTGACGACCCGGATGCCCAAGCAGCGTTGCGCGTAGAGCTAAAGCATCTGCTCAAAGGCGATCCCTCATTGGCCCAGGGGCTCGCCGCCCTGGTTGACGACACCCGGTCTGCGGTCGGCACCTTGATCGGACTTCAGGGTAACGGTAATGTTCTGGCGCAGGGTCATGGAGCGACCACCGCGACCGGGGGGTCGATCGTCGTCCGCGGCAATCTGACCCAGAACACTTTTCGGTTACTCGATGCCACCCCGCTACCCCTGAGTGCGGCAGACCGACAGTTGGCACTTGAGCGCTATCTCCAGCACGTCATCAGCCGCAACCGCTACCTGGAGCTTCAAGGTATCCGCTCCGACGGTGTGGCGGTGCCGATCGAGTTGGATCGGATCTACATCCGCTTGCACGGAACCCAGCAGAGTCTGGTCGGGCATCCGGGCGCGGACGACTGGCTGGGGCAGGAGGCCCGACTTGCTCCCGGAGAACGCGCTCGCCTGCCCCAGGTGTCCACCGAGACGGTGGTCCTGAGTATCGAAGAGGCACTGGACGCACATCCGCGGCTGGTGGTGCTGGGCGACCCAGGCAGCGGCAAGACCACTCTGCTGCGCTACCTCAGTCTTCCCTATGCGCGGGACCTGGCGGCAGGGTCGGGAGCTGTCCAAAAAATGCTTGGAGAAGGGGAGCCGCACCGCTTGCCCATCCTGTTGCCCTTGCGGCAGGCCGCCACCTTCCTCAAGGCTGCCCCGGACAACGGCACCGAAGGTCCCGCCCTGCTGATTCGCTTCCTGCTCCAATCCTTGGTCAATGAGCGGCTGGATCTGCCGACTGATTTCTTCGACAACTGGCTCGCCGACGGTAAGGTGGTCCTCCTGCTGGACGGCTTGGACGAAGTCGCGGACCCGGACCTGCGGGTCCGGTTAGCACGTCTGGTGGATCGCTTCGCAGTGGCCTATCCGGACTGCCGCTACGTCGTAACCAGCCGCATCTTCGGCTACCTGACGGGGGTCGCGCGTCTGAGCGATGCTTTTGACCTGACCACGATTCTCGAATTCAGCCTGGACGATGTGCTGTGCTTCCTGACGAACTGGCACCGTGCGGTGGCGGTCGCCGCCCACGTGGCGCCGGGTGCGACGGCCGACGCCTATGCCGCTGACCAGACCCGCCGGCTCATGAACGCCATCGAGGGCAACGAGCGCATTCGTGACCTCGCCATCAATCCGCTCATCCTCACCGTCATCGCCATGATCCACCGCGACCGGACCAGGCTTCCCGACCGCCGCGCCGACCTCTACCAAGAGGCCGTGGCGGTCCTGCTCCGCAACTGGGATCAGGCCAACGGGATACAGGCGCCGCGGGTGCTCGGGGACCACCCCTTCGATACCGGCGACATGCGCGGCATACTCCAGGCCCTCGCGCTGCATATGCACGAGCAGGCCATCAAACAAATCGACGCGGCAGACCTGCGACGGCGACTCCTGGTTCTGTTCGGCGAGCTGCTTTCCAACGCACGAGAGGCCGCCCACGCCGTCGACCGCTTCGTTGAAGTGGTCCGCGCGCGCACAGGTCTGCTGGTGGAGCGCGGCGAGGGGATCTACGCCTTCTCCCATCTGACCTTTCAGGAATACCTGGCGGCACTGGCGGTGGCCGCCCGCGACGACTATCTCAGTTACAGCCTGCGCCGGGTGGGCGATCCCTGGTGGCGCGAGGTCATTCTGCTGGAGGCGGGTTCACTCGGCACCCAGGGTCAGGAGCGCGCCCCGTGCCTGGTGCGCGGCATCGCCAGTCGGCCCAGTCCCCGGGATGACCCCTATCGCAACCTGATTCTCGCCGCCGAGTGCCTGCGCGACCTGGGTCCCTGCGCGGACCAGGACGTGCTGGAGCAAGAGGTGTTGGGTCGGCTGCGTAAAGAACTCGACGACTCGCCGCGCGCTCGCTCCCGCTGGGCGAAAGACCTGGACCTCAAAGGCTGGATCGACCGGCGCTCACGCGCCATGGAAGCCCTGATACGCGCCGGTGCGGTCGGCGGTTTCTGGCGCCCACCCTTCGGCGAGCCGGAGTGGGTGCGGATTCCGGCAGGGAGCTTTTGGATGGGCAGCGAGCGGGGCTCGGGCCGCGAGAGACCCATGCACCAACTGGAGTTGCCTGAGTATTGAATCTCGTGGGTGCCGATCACCAATGCCCAATATCATCTGTTTCTCAAGAACACGGAGGGTCGCATCGCTCCCGCGCCTATCAATTGGGAAGGCGACCGTCCGCCCAAGCGGTTGGAGGGCCATCCAGTGGTCAACGTCACCTGGTATGTGCATCAATACAATTATTTATAAAAAATCGGAAAAGAAATAAAACAAAAAGCTTTCATAAACAATAACTTAACACAATTGCGTCTTATAAAGTATTCTGTTGAAGTACTTATCACGCTTACCTTTACTGCGCGTGGTTGGGCATGGTGACGGAACAGGATATCCGCCTGCCAAGCGAGGCGGAGTGGGAAAAAGCGGCCCGCGGCGATCGGGACCAGCGTCCGTATCCGTGGGGAGACGCATTCGAGGTGACTCGCTGCAATTGTTCAAAGCTCGAATTGGGCGAGACCACTCCGGTCGGCGTATTTCATGACGGGGCAAGTCCCTTCGGTTGCCTGGACATGAGCGGGAATGTGTCGGAGTGGACCCGTAGCTTGTGGAGTCGCACGAGTCGGGGAGTGGTCGGACTCGAGAGCAACCCCGCTTATTATCTAGCATTCCCGTTTTTCGGGGGTCGCCATCGGCCCACTAAGGTACATCATGTCATACATGGGGTTTGGAGCCATTACTTTACCTATCCATATAAGCCAGAAGACGGGCGCGAGGGGCGGGACGCGTCCCGAACTGACTGGCGCGTCTTGCGCGGCGACGCCTTCACGAGTGCCGACGACTCTTGCTTACGGTGCGCTCACCGGGACTTCAGAGATCCAACGACCAGAAGCAAAGACACGGGGTTCCGCGTCGTCTTAGCCAGCCCGATCTAGTTCACGAGGATGCCTATTCACCATGGTCATCCGGGAATAGGCGGCGGCGCGCGACACCCCACCGAATACCGTTTTGATCCCACGACACCGCAACAAAACCTCCCCTCACCTCGACCACCGGAGAACGACATGGACATAGCCCCCTTGGCCGCCGACCTGGCGAGCCTGCTCGCCCCGCTGGTGCCCTTGTTGACCCAGGGCGGCGAGAAGGCCGCCGAGGCGCTCGGCGAGAAACTCGGACAGGCCGGCTGGGAGCGGATCCGGGCCATCTGGGACAAATTGCACGGTCGGCTTGGTGCGGACTCGGACGCCTTGCGGGAACTCGCTCTGACCCCCGACGACGCGGACGCCCAAGCGGCCCTGCGCGTGGCGGTCAAACGACTCCTGCTGTCTGATCCCATCCTGAGGGATGAGCTCGCCGACTTGCTCAATCAGTCGAAGTCAGTCGTCGTCACCACGGTTGGGATACGCGGCAACGGTAATGTGATTGTCCAAGGCGCGAGTGCGGTTGTCGCCGGACCCGGCAGCGTCGTGGTGGGCGGCAGTCTGCGCGGGTCGCCCATCAACACCTGGAATCGCGAATGAGAGAAGCCGCCACTGGCATCCTATGCCCGCGCCTTCCGCGCGGGATCGGGGGTGCCGGACGATGCCCACCGCGCGGGTTCCGCGCCGTCCGCCCAGGCGCAAGCGACCCGCGCGCAGTAGCACGATGGCCTTGTGAGTTGCGCGTCTGACACTGCTGCCCCGGACATTGGGCCGAAATCGAATTTACCTGTTCTCAACAGTCTCGACGTCGATTCGGTCGTACTCCGCATGGGTGCCGACGAACTTGATGAAGAGGATGCTCGCGTTTCCGAACTGGGCCTTGATGTCGGCTGGAGTGCGCCATGTGGCGTCGCCGACTTCATCATGCCAGGCGCGCAGCGGTTGCTCGGCATCGGGATGTTGCCCCCAGAAATCACGTAAGGTTTTCAGGGCGACGACTCTCATGGAGCCTAGGCTTGTGCCGGAACGGGACCAAGGTCAAGACGACTTCGGTCGCCCCGCCTCCGGCATCGCGGTGTTCTACGCCGACCGTGCCGAGATGCTCGGCAAGGAGCCGGGGTTCAAGGTTCAAGGAAGGCGACATGATCACTCTGGACGGGACCTCTGGTAAGGTCTATCTGGGCGAGATCCCGACGGTGGAGCCCGAGTTCACCGACGAACTGGTTACCCTGTTGACCTGGGCCGACGAAGTGCCACGGATCAAGGTCATGGCCAACTCCGACACGCCGGTCGACGCCAAGCGGGCGCTTAGGTACGGTGCCGTCGGCATCGGCCTGGCGCGCACCGAGCGCATGTTCGATGCTGCGCAAAGTGCGCGCCTGTATGCGCGCCGAGACCCTGGCCGAAGAGTCGGAGTTCTTCTCCTTCGGCACGGCGTTTGTGCTGGGCGACCTGACCGAGGCGGCCTTCTCCTTCTCGCGTGAAGATGCGGAAAACAAGTTCCTACCGCTCTATACCGAGTCCGTGGTCCTGCGGACGGCCTTCGAAGTCCTGGACGAGAAGGGCGTGGGCAAGCTGATGGAACTGGCCGTCCAGTGGGGCCGCAAGGTCAAGGCGGACTTGTTGGTCGGCATCTGCGGCGAGCACGGTGGCCACCCGGCAGCCATCGCCTTCTGCGACAAGATCGGGATGGATTATGTGTCCTGCTCGGACCCGCGCGTGCCGGTCGTCCGATTGGCGGCGCTGCACGCGGCGAAGGAAAAGGAGCGGGGGCGGGATGTCCCAGTGCCCCAGTTGACCCGCCCGCGTATCCGCAAGGTCTTTGATCTACTTAGCAGCAAAGGGCTCAGCCGGAGCAACGCCAGCCCTCAAGACCTGGACGAGAGCTATCGTCGCTTGGTTGAGCTGATGGACTATTGATGCGGGATCGCCGGTGCCACTTCGGCCAAGGCGACGGCATAGACCCGGGCTTGATCGCGACTATTCGCCTTGGCCTGATACATCGCCAGATCGGCCTGTCTGAAAATGTCCTCGGCGGTGCCGTCCATTCCATTGAAGAGCGTGACGCCCAGCGAGGCGGTGCAGTGATGTTCGATCAGGGTGTCGGGGTGCCCCGGCCGCGTGATGGTCAGTCGATAGGGCGCGGATAAGCGGCTGCGTACCTGTTCGGCAAGGCGCCCGACGTGCCGGGCGGCGCTCGCCTTATCCGCGCTCAGGTCGCCGACGAGCAGCACGAACTCATCACCGCCCAGGCGTGCCGCGGTATCGGCGGCGCGCACGGTTAGGGTGAGGCGGCGCGCCACTTCGATCAACAGCAGATCACCGATGGCGTGTCCGTAGGTGTCGTTGAGCGACTTGAAATTGTCCAAATCCAACAACAGCAATGCACCGTAGCAATCGCTGCGGTGGGCGGCGGCCCGCACCTGATCCAGACGGTCATTGAGCAAACGCCGGTTGGGCAGGTGCGTCAATGGGTCATAAAAAGCCAGGGCCATAATCTCTGCCTCGGCGCGCTTGCGCTCCGAGATGTCGCGGATAAAGGCGACGATCTTGCCGGGGCCAAACGGCAGGATCTGGGTACTGGCTTCGACGTCCAAGAACCGTCCGTCCTTGCGGCGCTGCCGGGTCTCGAAACACGCGGGCTCGAGCGCCCACCGCCGTCCGCGATCGGCATCGCCTCCGCCGCCGGTGTCAGCGGCGTCGATATCGGCAACGCTCATGCTCAGCAATTCCTCGCGGCGGTAACCGATCATGTCACAGTAGGCTTGGTTGACGTCGGAAAAGCGTCCGTCCCGGTCGCACACGAAAAACCCGTCCAAGCTGGTGGCGATGATGGCGCGGTACTCCTGGTCGGCCTGGATCGCCTGGCGGCGGGAGCGCTCGAACGCGAGTCCGACATACCCGATATTGGCGATCACGGCGCGAAAGATGCCGGCCAGGGTGGCAAAGATTCCGGCGGCATTCGCTTCCAGCACCAAAGGGGAGTCCCGCCCCATCGACAGGCCGATCAGGACATTGAGTATTGCCAATACCACCAGCAGGTAGATCCCACCGATCCAGTAGGCACTGCGGCTATGTTCCTGTCGACCGATGCGCCAGGCGAGTGCGACCAAATAAGTGTACATAACGCCAAGAACCGTCTGATTGTATTGCAGGCGCAGCAACTCATCACGCAACCCCAGACGAATGCCCTCAAAACCAAGCATAAACAAGGATGCGGCGACTGCCATCACGATCAGCGGCAATGGTGTGCCCAGATCGTGGCGCAGCGATTGGATACGCATCATGACCCCAACGAACATTAGAAAATTCGCGAGCGGGAAGGACGCCCACTCCGGAACCTGGCCCCGGAGTGCAAACAAGGCGATGGCCAAGCCCAGCAGCACATCGCCGCCGCACCATAGCGTCACTGCCCGGTGCCGGCGGCCGTCCAAAACCAGGTAGGTGACCATCGGCATGAGAACGTTGAGCAGTGCCAGGGTCAGGAGCAGCGACGGAAGATGAAAGAATCGCAAACCGTTCCTCCTGGGTCATCGCACCGGGCGGCAGCGCCTCACAAAGTGATGCGCCCGCTGCTGTGGCACAGCGGATACGGATAGAAAATGTGACTGCACGAGACCGGATATGGCCCCAGCATCCTAATCCCGGTGCTGGTCGCGGGCAAGTTTCAGGTCAGAAGATGGCGAGCACGCGCACGGCGAAGCGCTGGTCTTCAAACAGGCCGTTGTCGGTATCGAGGTCCCCGCCGTACTGCAGGACCAGGCGTCCGAACGGCAGTTTGATAGGGCCGACAGGGTATAGCGGTGCACCCGCAGCGCGTTGTGCCAGGGTGCGCCGTCGATGCGTGAGGCCCCGCCCTGACTGTAGAAATAGCTCAGGCCCAGGGTGAGGGGTGCGGCCGGGGTGTAGCTGAAGGCGATTTGCCAATTGTACAGCAGGCGTTGCTCGAGGGTGCCGATCCGGCTGGAACCCCGGCGGTACGCGTCGTTGTCGCCAAACCACTGGGCATCGAACGCCGTCATCACGTTGCCGCGCGACCCCAGGCGGTGGCTGTACCCGGCCTGTACGGCCGCTTGCCAGCGGTTCTCGCCCGGGTTGGTATTGAGCGACAGGGTGCGCATGGCGTCGTAGCTGCCGGTGGGCTGGGTGACATAGCCCGCCACCGCAGCATAGCGCCCAAGCTCATGATCGGCATAGGGCCAGGTGGCCAGGACCAAGGTCAGATCGCCGAGACCGGAGCCGTGCTCCAGAGACGATAGGGTGCCGCCGGGCTCCAGGCGGCGCTCGGCCAATTGCGCATAGGCGATGGCTCCAACCAGCAACCCGCCGGCCAGGCCCGCGTAGAGCCGGCCGACCAGGGTTTCCCGCGCCTCGTGCGACAGGGACGGCAGGTGCCACAGGTGCAGCAGGGCCAGTGCGGCGTGACAGAGGACCTCGAAGGTGATCAGAATAAGGGCTGACGACAGCATGGCAGACCTCGGCGGCTGGGTGTGGATTCGTGTCCAGAGCTTAAGCCTCGGCGCGCGGCCTAGCCGGGCTCGCAGTAGTCTGTTCTGATGAGAGAAAGCGGGCCTTATCGGGCATTTCCGGGCGGCCGGCGGGCGATCTGGTCGAGACCGGGCGAGACCAGGGGAGTACCGGTAGGATGCGGTGAGTACTCGGACACTGGTGGCGAAATGCCTGGAGACCCCGTAACCACTTGATAGCGGCATCCGGAGGCGCTGAGCTTCAATGGGTTAGCGAATTCGCCACCAGTGTCAGTACTCGAACCGCATCACCCAACCGGCTGCCGAGAACTTGCGAGGCAGCGATGACCGACGGGAAGCGATTCAACTGGGCGGCGCTCGACCGCCATCTTATCGAACTGGGCTGGTCGCTGCAGAGGCTGGCCGACGCGTCGCGGTCCAATACGCCCGCTGGGCCGAGCCTGAACGAGCGCAATCTCCGCAAGATTCGCGATGGCGAGCAGCAGCCCAGGGTTGGCACGGTGAAACGGATCAGCGATCTCTTGGCCGCCCAGGGGGTCCAGGTCCGCGCCGACGACCTCTGGGTGTTCCCGGACCAGCCAAGCCCTTCGCCCGCGGTGCCGACATTCAACGGCAACAGGCCCGCGACCAACCCCTTCGACCCCTGGGCCATCGCCCTGCCGCCGGTCTTCGTCGGGCGCACCGGTGCACTACGCGACCTGGAGTGGGCGGCCAGGGACGGGCGCGGGGTGTCGCTGCTCGGCGAATGGCGGATCGGCAAAACCTCGCTCCTGCACACTTGGGGCCAGCGGGCACAAGAACTCGGGTTTGTGGTGCGGCTGCTGTCCGGTCAGGGGCGGGAGCGGCAGGGGCATCAGGCCTTCGTCGACGCGGTGGTCGATGCGGTGTCGGCGGACCCCCGAACGGCGGCGACCGGGGCCACAACGGGTGCGGCCGGCGAGCCGGCGCGGCCGCAGTCCCCCGATGCCGCCGCGGACCGGCTCGGCAACTGGTGCAGTGTGCAGCAGCAGACGCGCGACGGGCTGCCGCCGCTCTTGCTGCTCGACGAGGCCGAGGGCTTCCTCGGACACTGCGAGCCGGGCTTTCTGGAGCGGCTGCGGGGCTTGCTGACCAAGCGGCGGCTGGCGCTGGTCTTCGCCACCCGCCGCACTCTGCCCGAGGTCTACGCGGACCTGGGCCGCGTGTCGCCCTTCGCGAACATGCTGGAGGCGTTACGGATCGAGCTGCTGGAGCCCGGCGCAGCGGCGGCTCTGCTCGCCCGCGGCGCGGCGGGGCTTGCGCCGGACGACCCGGCCTGGTTCGACTGGGCCGGCCGGCACCCGTTTTACCTCACCCTGCTCGCGCGGCGGCTGTTCAATGCTCGCGCGGACGGGGCGGACCCGGACGGCGGCGACCCCCGTGCCCGGGCGCTCGCGCGGTTTCGCGACGAGGCGGCGCAGCAATTCGCACTCTGGTGGTCGCCGAGCGCGACCGCCAACGGTTGCGCCGCGCCGCCGCTGGGGGGACGGCGACCGACGCGGACAGCGGCGACGACACCCTGAGCCGACGCGGATTGCTCACCGACGACCATCAACCCTTTGCGCGGGTGTTGAGTGAATGGCTGGGCCTCGATCATCGTTAATGCATTGCTCGGCAGCCGCAACCTGGAGGCCCCGATCTATCGCGCGGCCCTGCCCGACTGGCAGCGGTTGGTTGAGGACTGGCTCGCCGAAACCAAGACCGCGGCGGCGCTGGAGGTGCCGAACCCCTTCCGCCCGCTGGTGCCGCTGGAGCCGGAGTTCGGCCGCGAGGTCTTCCGCGGGCGCGAGCCGCTGGTGGCGGAGATCGAGTCCATCCTGGGCGATCCGGGTCAGGGGGCGGCGCTCGCGCTGATCGGGCCGCGGCGCTGCGGCAAGACTTCGCTGCTCAATATGCTGCCGCTGAAGCTGCCGGATGCGCTGGTGGTCTTCTTCGACACCCAGAATAATCCCATCGACTCCACCGGGTCGCTGGTCAAGGCGCTGGTCGGGCAGGCGCAGAGGCAGGCGCGGCGCGAGTGCCAACTGTCCCTGCCGGACGCCCCGCCGGGGCCGCCGATGGAGACACTGGGGGCCTGGTTCGCGCAGTTGGAGCAGGTGACGGCCGTCGGGCGCATCCTCTTGTGCATCGACGAGTACGAGCGCTGGGAAGGGATCTTCCCCGGCGACCGGCGTGCGCTGCTGCACCTATCTGACTAACCTGGTGCAGGCGGCGCCGGCCCCGGCGCTCGCGGTGCTGAACGCGCTGGCGCAGGGACAGACAGCGGACCTCGCCGCCCAGGACGGCGCGACGCGGCGCTATCTGCGCCGCCGGGGGCTGGTCACGGCGGATGGGGGCTTGGGGATTCCGGTGCTCGAGGCCTTCCTGCGGCGCTTGGGGTGAACCGCTTCGCGCGGCCATCAGCGGACTGCCGACACTTCGGCGTGTGAAAAGCATGGACCGCCTGGAGTCGCTGCTATTCCTTAGGTTTAGATCCAAAGGCCAAAGCGACCCCAGTGGCTACCGGCCTGCCGGCATCTCCCGGTGCCGCCCCCGGCATCGCGGTGTGCGACGCCGACCGCGCCGAGACTCCGGCCGGGCAGTCGGCGTTCTACGCTCCGGCCCGGTGATGCAGTGATTCTACGTCACACGAAAAGGTCCGGTGATCACGGCCCCTGGGGCGCCGCAAACACCGGACCAAATGGTGTGTAAGCCACCCTGACCCCCGGCGAAGGCCCCGCCGGAGATCAGACCCGCGTCGGGACTTGCGCTATCGTACCTGCACGGTATAGGCGCCGGTCGCCCCTTGTCCGTAGGTCGTCGCGTGGACAGTGAAGGTCCCGGCGGCAGCGGCCGTGTAGACGATCTGCGAATTCAGGGTGCCGTTGGAATCGTCGTTCGCGGCCACGACACGCCCCCCGCTATCCTGCAGGAAGAGATAGGTGTCGAACGCCGACGAATTCAGCAAGATCGTATAGGTCCTACCGGTGGTCGCGGTGAAGCTGTAGTTGTCCGCATAGGCACCCGCACGTAGGGTGGAACGGCAGTCCGTCGTCGCGATGATGCCGCTGACGCCGGCACCTACGGCAATCGGAGTAGGCGTGCAAGTGCTGCCGGCACTGAGCGAGACGGTATAGGCTCCGGTGGCGTTGCCGGCGTATGAGGTGGCATGGAGCGTCAAGGATCCGGCCGCGCTCGGGGTATAGACGATCTGCGAGTTGAGGGTCCCGTTCGAATCGTCGTTGGACGCCACCACCCGACCCGTGCTGTCGAGCAGGAACAGATAGGTATCGAACGCCGAAGACGCCAGCCTGATGGTGTAGGCCGTACCCTCCGCCGCAGTGAAGCCGAAGTTGTCATAATAGCTCCCGGTGCGTACCGTGGAACGGCAGTCGGTCGACGCCAGGTTACCCGACAGGGTGTTGCCGACCGCGATCGGGGTGGAGGCGGAACAGTCGGGGGTGGTCGCCGACGCGACGCTTGTATAGGCGGAATTGCCCGCGACGTTGTAGGCCAGCACCCGGTAATAGTAGGTACTGTTCGCCACTACGGCCGCATCGCTGAAGGTACTGACGTTGGCCGCAGGGCTCGCAAGCACCGACCAGGGGCCGCTCGCAGTGGTACCGCGCTCAACCTTGAAACCCGTCTCGTTGCTGCTGTTATCGACCCAGGCGAGATTGATCCGAGTGCTCGCCGTCGCCGTGGCGGTCAGCGACAAAGGCGCTGCCGGCGGCGCGATCTGCGTGAACGCGGGGAGCTGGGCGTTATCGATCCAACCCGCGTCGCTACCGGACACGACACTGCCGTCCTTGGTATAGGTCCACTTCAGGGTGTGCATGCCGGCCGACAGGCTATAGCTGATGCTGCGCCAGCAGGACGTCGACCAGGCCGCGCAACCCGAGAGGCTCGCCACCTGTTGTCCATCGACATAGAAGCGGATGAAGTCAAAATTCGCCTCGCTGGATACCGTCCAGTCGAAGGTGACGGTACCCGCCGAGAACTGGCCGGTCACTTCGACACCGCTGTTCTGATTATGGCCGATGGCCCCGGACTGCAGGCTGAACTGGCCTTCCCGCACGCGCTGCGTCACCACGTTCCACGCGGCATTGGAGCTCGATGGGGTGGTCCAGCCGAGCGGCCAGACGCCGCTGGCGGGGAAGACCTCCGGTGAGCCATTGGGATCGACGAAGGTGGCAGTGACCGCCTGACTGTTGCTCATCGTGAGCGCGCAAGCCCCGGTACCCGTGCAGGCCCCCGACCAACCGCTGAATTCAAAGCCGCTGCTCGGCACGGCCGCCAGCGTTACTGGAGTATTGACGGCAAAGCCGGCCTGGCAGGTCGAACCGCAATCGATCCCGGACGGCGTGCTGGTGATGGCTCCGGACCCGACCTTGGTGAGGGTCAGATAGGCGGTATTGCCGTTGTCGAGGGTATAGATGAGCCGATTCGGTGAACCGGCACCGGGGTCGGTCACCACGCCGGAGGTGGCACTGAGCGACAGGGCCGCCGCGACCTCAGCCGGGGTCGCGCCCGGGTCGCCGCTGAGATAGAGGGCGGCGGCGCCGGCGGTGTGCGGCGACGCCATGGAGGTACCGCTCCAAGTGGCCGTCGCCGTGTCGGACGACGAAACCGCCGAGGTGATACTCGAACCCGGCGCAAAGATGTCGAGGCAGGTACCCCGGTTCGAGAAACTGGACCGACCGTCGGTATTGGTGGTCGCGCCGACCGTGATGGCCGCCGGGGCCGAGGCCGGGGACGTGGAGCAGGCATCCGTGTTCTCGTTGCCGGCGGCGACCACGAAGGTGACACCCGCGGCCACCCCACGCGCCACCGCGGCATTGAGCGAGGCCGAGAAGCCGCCACCCAGGCTCATGTTCGCCAGGGCCGGCAGGTGCTTGTTGGCGATGACCCAGTCGATGCCGGAGATGACTCCCGAGGTGCTGCCCGAGCCGGCGCAGTTTAGGACCTTGACCGCGACCAGGGCGACGCCCTTGGCCACGCCATAGATGGCACCGCCCACGGTGCCGGCGACATGGGTGCCGTGACCGTGGCAGTCGGTGTTGTTGCCGTCCCCGCTGGTGTTGGTACCCCAGACCGCCCGGCCGCCGAACTCGGTGTGCGTGGTGCGGATGCCGGTGTCGATGATATAGGCGGTGACGACGGAGGCAGTGGTATTATAGGTATAGGATCTGGTGAGCGGCAGAGCGCGCTGATCGACCCGGTCCAACCCCCAGGTTGCGGAGTTCTGAGTGGTATTGGCGCGCATGATGCGATCCGGCTCAACCAGCAGCACCCGCGGGTCCTTGGCCATGGTCGCCGCCGCCCGTGCGTTCATCCGTACGGCCATCCCGGTCAGTGCATTGCTCCAGGTGTTTCGCACGGCGGAACCATAGGTCCGGGCCACCGACTGGCTGACCGACGCCACCTCCGCTTTCAGGCGACCGGCGGCACGGACCGACGGGCTGAACGCCGTGTCTTTGAATACGACGATGTATTGGTTCGAGATCGTCTCGGCGGCCACCGAGGCGATGCCGACTTGGGGGGATTCGGTCGCTACGAGGGGGCCGACAGGGGCTCGTCCAGCGCGGCAGCGGCCGGACCGAGCAGCATCCAGGTCATGACGTAGAACAGGGACAGCCTACTTAACGACGCGCTCATGGCATTCACTCCTTTCTGTGGCGTTGCGACACTCGGCAGGCACCCGCGGGCGCGGGCACCCTCTTTCTTCGGCCGAGGTGGCGGCGAGAGCGCTTCCCCGCGGATCCCAGATCCGGAAGGCGAGGGTGAGGCGAGACTACGCCACGGTCGGTCGCCGAAAACGGCCATCGACAAGAACGCATGGGGGAAATCTTCAGTTGACTTCAGGCCGGACTCCCCGATCCCGGCCCGTCTGCCACCGGGTGACCAGCGGAACGGATAAACGAAAAACGACTGCTGCCGCCATCGTGCGACGCGCATAAGCGGGCGCAGAGCATTACCGAAACGCTGGGCATCCTCTAGGATGCGGTCGAGATCCCTGAGCTACCGTCGAGTTGATACTTTTCAAAAGTCTAGGTTGTTGCCAGTACCTGTAAAGTGATCCCCATCACAATACGAGAGCAGACCAAGAACAGGCTCAATACCTGCCGTCCGTGGCCGACGCGTCTCCAGCCGTCGGCGCGTCTGTACTCCGACCCACCGACGAGAGACGCGATCCGCCGATTGCCGACGCCATGCCGCGCTTGCCCAAAGGTTGGCCCGTCCCCCTTTATGTCGGCGGGGCGTTCCGGCTCGGCGTCGATGACGTCGCCGTCCTGGGTTAGGAGCGCATCGCCCTCCTGGAGCAGATCGCCGCACACGGCTGCATCACCCAGGAGGCCAAGGCGCTGAAGGTCAGCTAAAGGCGGCCTGGGACGGGGTGAACGCGATCAACAACCTGGCCTTGGCCCTGGCCCCGGCGCCGGTGGTCGCCACCGCGAATGGCGGGCGCGGCGGGGGCGGAGCCCGCCTGACCGAAGAGGGCCTCTATCGCCGCCGAGTGCCAACGCCGCTGTTCGCGTCCCCGCCCCTGGTTTGCCCGAACTGCGGTGCCGACCTGCGTATCGTCGCCTTCATTACGGAGACCGCCCCGGTAGGGCTGGCCCGGGGCCTGGCGGGTGTCCTGAGTCGTTATCGGATGGTAAGGTAATCGCTGTTCACCGGGCGCCGATCCGGCTGGGACTGAAACGGGTCGCGATGCGGCCCGGGCATTGATGACGACCGTAACGACTGGCAGGAGGATCGCGATGGCGAACGGGATCGGCGGCCTGCGGGGCCGCCTCTCTCACCGGGGGCTCTGGGTCGTGGCCGTCCTGCTGTGGCCGGCCGCGGCCCTTGCGGCGGATGGGGCCGCGGCGGCCGGGCGCGGGGGGCAGGCGGGGGCGACGGCTGCGGTGCCGGCCGCAACGCTCGGCGCACCGCGGGCTGTCCCCGACCCCGACGCGCTGCCCCGCGCCGTGGCGCGCGGCAACCTGGAGGAGACGGCCGCGCTGCTTCGGCTGGGCGCCGACACCGACGGCCGACTCGGCGGGCGCACCGCCCTGATGATCGCCGCGGAGCGCGGTCGGCGCGACCTCGTAGACCGGCTGCTCGCCGGCGGCGCCCGGGTCAAGGCCGTGACCGAGCGCGGAGAGACCGCCCTGCTCTTCGCCGTGCGGGGCGGGCACCGCGAGGCCGCCCTGGCTCTGCTTGCCCAGGGTGCCGACGCCAATGACAAGGACCCGACCACCGATGTCTTGGGGCGGCCGGTGCCGCCGCCGTCCCCGGGCTCTGCTCGCGCTCCGGCGGCCACTGCCGCCGTCCCGAATGGACCCGCGGGCACCCGGGGTCCCCTGCCGGCACCCGTCGGCCGCTCGGTGCTGCGCATCGCCGTGGACAATGGCGATGTCGCGCTGGCCGAGGCGCTGCTCGCCCACGGCGCCGCGGTCAAGACCCCCCGCGCCGGGAACCCCCCGATCCTGCCCGCCGCCCTGGCGCACGGCGATAGTGCCATGGCCCTCACCCTGTTGAAGGGGGGCGCCGGTCTCACGCCGGAGCGGGATACCGTCTGGACCGCACGGGTACTGCCCGTGCCGTCGGGGGCCGAGCGGTTGTTGCCGCCGCCCGTGTCGCCGCCCGGCGCCCCGGTCGTCCTGCCGCCGGGTGTCGGGGACCCGCCCGCCCCGGACCTGCCGACGGTCACGCAGACCGCCTGGACCCCGCTGATGGCCGCCGCGATCTGCTGCGACGCCAGGGTGGTCAAGGCCCTGCTCGCCAAGGGCGCCAAGGTCGCCACGACTACCGCCGACGGCCAGACCGCCCTGTCGTTGGCGGTCGCCTACGACCGCTCGGAGGCCGTGCGGATCCTGCTCGCCCGCGGTGCCGCCGTCAATGCCAAGGATGCGGCCAGCCGTACCCCCCTGTCGCTGGCGGTGGTCTACGGCCGTACCGCGCTGGTGTCGGAGCTGCTTGCCAAGGGGGCGGCGGTCGATGCCAGGGACCAGGCTGGTCGGACCCCGCTGCTCGCGGCGATCACGGCCGGACAGCGCGCGGCGGTGGCGGTGTTGCTCGCGCATGGCGCCGACACGAACGCCAAAGACGCCGCCGGCCGCACCGCCTTGTCGCTGGCCGTCGCCAAGGGCGATGCGGCGCTGGTCGCCGCGCTGCTCGACCACGGCGCCGCCGCGGACCTGGGCGAGGCCGGGGCGGCGCTGCGCGATGCGCTGGGGCGCGGCCAGGCCGCGGTGGTGCAGACGCTGCTCGATCACGGGGTCCCGGCCACTACCCCGAGGATGCCGACGCGGTCTGTGCCGCCGCGGTCCAGGGCCAGGACGTCATTGTGGCGGCCCTGCTCGCCAAGGGCGCGAACGCCGATTGCCGCACCCGGGGTGACGAGCTCGCGTCCTGCGATTGGCATACTGATCCGCCGCGCAGCTACTCGTCGTCCGATCGCTGTGCGCCCGGCCAGGATTGGACCCCGCTGCGCGCCGCCGCGGACCTGGGTCACCTCGGGGTGGTGCGCGTCCTGGTTGACCATGGGGTCGATGTTAATACCAAGGGTGCGGACGGGGTCACGGCCCTGACGGCCGCCCTGGAGCGCCAACACCTGGCGACGGCCGTGCTGCTGCTCGAACAGGGCGCGGTGATCGACCGGACAGCGGGCGGGATCGCGCTGTGCGACGCCATAGTCAACGACCGCCGGGCCGTGGCACTGGTGCTGATCGACAAGGGGGCCGATGTCGAGGGCAAGGAGGGCGGCTGCTACCGCGGTTTGACTCCTTTGATGCATGTGGCGGCGGACCGCGACCCGGAGCTGGTTAGAGCCCTGTTGGCTAAGGGGGCCGCGGTCAATGCCCGGATCCCCGAGGTCAAATGGATGGTAGCCGAGGGCGGTACCGCCGAGGATCCCGCGGTGCCCAAGGAGGCATTGCGGAGGTTCCCGGGGCGGACCGCCCTGATGGCCGCTGCCGAGAGTGGCGGGGATCCTAAGGAGGACGACCGTCTGGCCGTCGTGGAGCTGCTGCTCGCCCAGGGTGCCGAGGTCGATGCCCGGGACGCGAAGGGCCGCACCGCCCTGTCCTTCGCCGTCGAGCGCGGCTATTCCAGGATCGCGGAGCGGCTGCGCCAGGCCGGGGCGACGCCCTGACGCCGGGGACCTCCGGCATCGCCTATCACTGCAACGACTGACAGGAGCATCAGGATGGCCGACATGACATCGACGCCTTGGGGCCGGCCGCTGCGGATCCGTGTGCTGGCGGCCGGCGTGCTGCTGTGGGCGGGTGCCGGTCTCGGGGCGGACAGCGGCGCCCCCGCGGCCGGGGCGGTCGGGCAGGGCGGTGCGGACCCGCGGTCCGCTCAGGCGGACGCCGGCCGTACCGCGCCTCCCGCGCCCAGCGCCGACACCTGGCGGATCGCCCTGCGACGCGGCGATCCGGCGGAGGTCACGGCCCTGCTCGATGAGACCACCGATCCGGCGTCCCGGGGCTGGGGGAGCAGGAGGTCCTGACCAGTGCGGCCGGTAATGGCCACCTGGCGTTGGTGCAGGCCATGCTCGCCCGGGGTGTCAAGGCGGACGGCCCGGCCGGTACCATGGCCTTGCGCGACGCCGCCCGCGGCGGCCACCAGGCGGTCCTGGAGTTGCTGCTCGCCCAGGGGGCCGACGCCAAGGCCCAGAGCAGCACGGGTGAGTCCGCGCTGCTCCTGGCCATGGAGTCCAACTTGCCGGGGGCTGCCAAGGGGCAAGGCACGGCCCCCCCGCGCACCCGGCGCGACCTCGCGCGCGCCCTGCTCGAACGGGGTGCGGCGGTCGATGCGCGGAACAGCAGGGGCGAGACGGCACTGATGCGCGCGGTGACTCAGGGTGACCTCGAGGCCGTGCGCCTCCTGCTGGAGCGGGGTGCCGATCCCAATGTCAAAACCCCCGGGGGGCAAACCGTCTTGTCCGACGCCGCGTGCAGCGACCCCGCGCTGGCTCGGCTCCTGCTCGACCAGGGTGCCGACCCCCAGGCCGGCACCGCCCTGATGCGTGCGATCGACTGCAGCCGGGGCGAGACCGTCGCGGCGCTGCTCGGGCGGGGCGCGGCGGCGCCCGCCGACGCGTTGACCGCGGCCGTGCGCACCGGCAACCGCACGGTCATTCGGGCGCTGCTCGCCAAGGGGGCCGACGCCGCCGCCCTGCCCAAGGACGCGTGGAATACCCTGGTCCTGGCGGCGGTGCAGGGCCAGGAAGCCCTGGTCGAGGCCCTCGGCCGCCCAGGTGTCGAGATCGATTGCGAGGGGAACGCGGGCGGTCTGCTGCAGGGCGGAACCCTGTTGATCCGTGCGACCACGCAGGGTGACCGCGAACTCGTCACTTGGCTGTTGGACCTGGGGGCGGCGGTTAAGGACCGCCACGGCGCAACCGCGCTGGTCGCCGCCCTCGAGCACCAGCACCCGCAGATCGCGCGGATCCTGATCGCCCGGGGCGCCGATGTGAACGGGCAGGACCGCGACGGGCACACCCCCCTCGCGCTCGCCGCGGGCAAGGGTGATGCGGCGATGGTAAAGGTTTTGCTGGATCGGGGCGCGGAGGTCAATGCCCGGTCCGCGCGCGGAGAAACCGCGCTCCTCTGCGCCGTGCGCGGGCGTCGCTTCGATCTGGCCGCGGCCCTGCTTGCCCGGGGCGCCGATATCAATAGCGGGGGCGGGGCCCTGGCGGAGGCCGCGTCGGACGACGACCGCGAGACGCTCCGCTGGCTGCTCGACCAGGGTGCCGATGTCAATGCCGTGGAGCCGCCGGGCACCGCGCGCGCCGGGCTCACCGCGCTGATGATGGCCGCGCAGGCCGGTCGCCGCGAAGCCCTGGATCTGCTGCTCGCGCGCGGCGCCGCCGTCGATGCCAAGACCGGGACCGGTCGGACCGCCCTGATCGGGGCCGCGGACGCGGGTCAGCTCGCCAATGTTGCGACCCTGCTCGACCACGGCGCCGACGTCAACGCCAGGTTCGACGCGCCGCCCGATCCCGCGAAGCCCCAGGACCCGCCGGACGGCGGGACCGCCTTGACTGTCGCGGCACGGCGCGGCGACCTGACGCTGGTACGGCTGCTGCTCGCGCGGGGTGCCGCTGTCGAGGCCCGCGGCCGGGGCGGGCAGACGGCCCTGTGGACGGCCGGGGCGAACGGCGACGGCGCGCTGGTCGCGGCCCTGCTTGCGGGTGGCGCCGATCCGCGCGCCGCCGTCCCGAACCCGCGGGGTCCGGGTGCGACTAGCACGCTGATGGCCGCGGTGCTGAGCGATGACCTCGCGTCGGTGCGCGCCCTCATCGCCCACGGTGTCGATGTCAATGCCGGCGCGTCGCAGGGTGAGACGGCCTTGTTGCTCGCCCTGCGGGGAGCGTCGGCCACCCTCGCCCAAGACCGTGACATCGAACAGATGCGGCTCGTCCCCCACAGCGCCGACCCCAATGCCGGCCGTGACATGGTGCAGATGCTGCTCGCCCAGGGGGCCGACCCGAATGCCGGGTCGGACGGAGGTGAGCGCCCCCTGATGGCCGCCGCGGAGCGGGGTGATCTGGGGCTGGTGCAGGCGCTCCTCGCCCAGGGTGCGGACGTCAACGCCAAGGGCATCAATAACCACACGACGGCGCTGATCCGCGCGGTTCAACGCGGCCAGGTGGACATCGCCCTCCTGCTGCTCGCCCAGGGGGCCGACCCCAATGCCGGGTCGGAGGGCGGCGAGCGCCCCCTGATGGTCGCCGCGGAGCGGGGTGACCTGGATCTGGTGCAGGCGCTCCTCGCCCGGGGTGCGGACGTCAACGCCAAGGACATCAATATCTCTACGGCGCTGATCCGCGCGGTCCAACGCGGCCGGGTGGACGTCGTCAACCTGCTGCTCGCCCAGGGCGCCGATCCCGAGACCCTGAGCTACGGCAATCAGACTCCGCTGCGGCTGGCCGCGCGGGACGGGCAGTCCGCGGTCGTCGAAGCCCTGCTCGACCGGGGTGCGCGGATCACCCCGGAGGCCCTGGCGGTGGCCGTCATCGGCGGCCATGTCGACACGGTGAAGCGGCTGATCGCCCGCGGCGCCAACGTCAATGCCCGGATCATCGAGGACCACCACCGGGACTGGCTGGTCGGCCTGATCAAAGGCCTCGATTACATTCTCAAGCGGTGCCGCCAGGAAGCCCCGACCGGCGGGGGCCTGCGGATCTCGTGCGATGGGGGCCGGGACTTCGATGGCGTGCCCCCGGTCTTGAGCATCGCCGCGGCGCGGGGGGATCGGGACCTGGTCCAGGTTCTGCTGGACGCCGGTGCGCGGGTCGACGCCAGGGACGCCGCCGGCCGCAACGCCCTGTCGTTCGCCATTGGCTTCGATCAGACCGGCGGCGAGATCGGGGTTGTGCCGCTGCTTCTGGCCCGAGGCGCCGCGGTCCTCCCGGCGGACCTCGGCGCGGCGCTGTTGGCCGCCGTCCGGGATGGGCGGCACGACTGGCTCAAGGCCCTGCTCGACCAGGGCACCCCCAGTGCCGGGAAGGGGGTCGGGCGAGGTACCGGGGTGGCCGCCGGGCCGCTCGGCGCCGCTGCCTTACTCGCGGCCGCGTGGCGCGGTGATGTCGAGAGTGTGCGGCTTCTGCTCGACTATGGCGCCGCGGCAGAGGCGCGGCCGGACACCGAGGAGTCGCCCCTGCGTATGGCCGCGGGCAAGGGGCATCCGGAGGTCGTGCGGCTGCTGCTCGTCCGGGGGGCCGCGGTCGAGGCCAGGGACCGGGACGGCCGCACGGCCCTGATGATCGCCGTCGCGCAGCGGCAGGCCGCGGCGGTGGGGGCGCTCCTCGACCACGGGGCCGATGTGGATGCCAAGGTCACCGTCGCGCCGGGCGCGAACCGGCGCGGTGCCTGGGCCCACGCCGGCTGGACCGCGCTCATGTTCGCCGCCGAGCAGGGCGATGCGACCCTGGTGAAGGCGCTGCTCGCGCGGGGCGCCGCAGTCGATGTCAAGGCCGCCGATCACGCCACGACCGCCCTGTCCCTGGCCAGCGCCCGGTCCTCCATCGCCGGCCTGCTGAGGCAGGCCGGGGCCAAGGAGTAACCATGATCGATGCGCGCCCGCGTCCGGAACGGCTGCTCTAGGGTGTCGATACCATAAGCATGGAAAGCATTCCATAGCCCAGGTTAGCCACTGCCCTCCAGATCGCCTGCCGACGGATCGGTAGGGAAAGATCTAGATCTCTGATTTATCTTAAGATCTCAGTGATGTCCGAGGGAAATCGAATCTGGCACGCCTCATGCTAATTATTTAGTCAAGCAACCGAGTCGGCAGGACGCCACACCGGAGCGCACTGGACCAGCCAGTTGTAGCGAGCGGTTCCAGTGCCAAGACCGGCGGGGTAGGGTGTGAATCGACTGGCGATGTCACTCAGGCCATGCAGTCCCGGCAGGTTTGCTTCAAGCGCACATCATGTGCATTCGTTCCGACGTTCAGAGGGTAAATAAAATGGCAAAAGTCGCCAACTCCACAGATTCCTCCAGTCTCGCCGAAGTCGTTGACCGCATCCTGGACAAGGGCATCGTGATCGATGCGTGGTTGAAGGTCTCCCTGGTTGGTATCGAGCTGCTCGCCGTTGAAGCCCGTGTGGTCATCGCGTCGGTCGAGACCTACCTGAAGTATGCCGAAGCGATCGGCCTCACCGCTCCGGCGGCTGCTCCGGCCTGATTCCGCCTCGTACTTCAGATGGGTGCCGCTCCGGTGCTTCGGCATCGATCCCGAGCGGCAGCTTGCGTCGGGTCAGGTGGTAAGCCGCGCTGAACCCGGATTGACGGCTGCGCGGGGATTCACCCGTTCCCGGTGCCCACTTGCAACGTGAAACGAGGTGCAGACAATGGGGCGTTTTACCGAAGACATGGGACGGCTGCGCGACGAGATCGTGTCGGAGCGCATGGCCCGCCTAGACCTGATCGCCGACACCCGCCAGGACGTCACGGACGCAGCGCACGCCTTCATCAGTCGTCTGAAGACCAGCGTGGAAACCCTGCAGGCCGATTTCCGTGAGGCCCATGTGGACATGGCCGAGGCGGGGCGTGCCGACCGCAGCGCGTTCCTGACCCGACTCGGGGGGACCGTCGCCGACCTTCAGCGCCAGACGGTTGCGCTGGTCGGTGACTTCGCCGCGGAGCGCAGTGCAGGTCGCCAAGCCTGGCGCGGTGCCGCCTCGCAGCCCTCCTCAGCCCGGACCAAGGCGCGCGCTAAATCCTGACCAGTCAACCCAGCCACTGACGCGCCGCGCCCGATCGCAGCGACCCGTCGACTGGGCGATGGTTGGGCGCACTCGGCCACTCCGAGACGTCGGGCCGGTCCGGTCCCTTCGCAGCATGCGCCTTATTTCAATAGAACTTCAGCACGTTATGGGGGACCCTGTGAGCGGCTCGGTGAGTTCGTTCAAAGTGTCCGGAACCATCCAGTTGACGATTTTATGTCGGATCGCTTGACAGACCGATCGCATGATGTAGAATATTCGGCTCGCTAGGGAGAAGAAAAAGGAACAGGCGGCGCGAGTCGGCGGGATGCACAAGAAAGGAGTTTGACACGCAGCCGGGATGATGTAGAATGATCGGCTTGCTGCGAAGGAATCGCGGTGTTAGTGGAAGGGAGCGTCAGCCGGGAGAGTTGACAGCACGGCGGGAAGCTGTAGAATTTGAGAGCTACGCCGCGCGGTGCGGTGAGTTTGGTG
>NZ_CAIZIZ010000511.1 GCF_903933125.1 uncultured Lamprocystis sp.
GATCGAGCTTAAGCATAAACGCTGCGTGCTTCTGGTATCGGGGGCCGGTCTGGCCGACACAGGGGGCTCGGCACGGGATGCAACGTATCACAGAAATTACGTATCTCGCGCTTGGCGCGGTTTAAGTACTTCAAGTGAAATATTTGTAGGCGCCAATAATTGCAAAGCATTGATTTAAAAGAAAGATAAATAATTAAGCGCTCATAGCGAATATATTGATGTACTTATTGCTCTACCGAGATGAAATGCACAACGAGGGGAGCGCCGACCAGGGCATGGCGGAAATCATCATCGGGAAGCAACGCAACGGCCCCGTAGGCATCGTGCGGGTTGCGTTCCTTGGGGAGTTGACGCGGTTTGAGAGCCTGGAGCGCCGCCCATGATTGACCCGTCTCGCCGCGGATGTCCTCACCTGATCGAGACCGGCCCTGTAGCCGCTTCTCCGGCCCTCTACGCGATCCAGACCAAGAGCCGTGCCGTCGCACTACCGGAGCGCGTAACCGCGTGGTGGGGGCTGGCAGATGCTCGGGCGGCCGTGAATGCTGGCGTTCTGTCCCTGGAACTGGCCCGTGAAAACGTCCTGCTGGCCTACCGCTCGCCGCTCGGTGCACAGGGGTTGCTCGCCATCCCACGGGAGCGGTACGACGCCTTCAAGCTGATCGAGGCCCTGGAGGGCACGCCATGAAAACCCCCGCTTTTCACGCTCCACTCTATGTGCGCTGGCTGCATGACAACGGCATCCTTCTGTTGGTTGACGAGCTTGACCATGACTTGCTCTACATCCGCGCCGAACACGAGATTGACGAGTTGATGCGTGCCGAAATCGAAGCCCACAAGCCCGCATTGCTCGCTTGGTTTCATCACCGCCATGGACCATTACCCGATTGGATGCGGCTGTGGTATCCGCCGACTCCTACCACTGAAAGCGTGCCGTATGACCAGGACTTCGTAGACTGGATCTTTTCGGATGACCCGCCATGAGCAACACCGCCGACACCCAGGGCACGCCGACGGTTCGCCATGGACTGACCGGCCACCGCTCGCGCGCCATCGTGGCGCACCCTCTCGCGGCTGAAAATTAAGCCGCCAAGACTTACCACCGTACGCACGGGGTGCAATTCCTGCACCCCCCCTGACCGGCCCCAGGGCGGTACACGCTGACCGGAGCCGAGGCGATTGATCGGGACCGCCTATCAGGCACAGGAATTGCGCCTTCTGCAAGACAACGACTTGGCCGAACAAAGCAACGCCCATGCCCGATAGTGGTTGCCTATCAACCGGCGCGTGCGATTCGCATCCGCCTATTCGGGCAGTCGATCCTGGCGAGACCACAATCACCATTCAGCGCAGCTACGGGGCGAGCCGATGACCCCTTGCCCGACGCGTCGCATCAAATACGAACCGCGGTTCGTATTTGGAAAATTCCCCCAGCATCCGCGCAGCACTCGAACTGCTGACCGACAAGGATGAATCCCCCGCGCAACCGGCGCGTGCGATTCACATCCGCCTGTCCGGGCGGCCGATCCTGACCCGCTGAGCGGCCCACCCAGGGCACGCCGACGGTTCGCCATGGAGTCCCTGCCCACGGTCCGGGGCACACCCTCAAGGCCAGCATCGCGAAGGCACTGGCGCCGATCGCCGCGGCTGGTTCGAGGTTGGCGGCCGGGCGGATTCCGGGGCCGATCCTGACCCGCTGAGCGGCCCACCCAGGGCACGCCAACGGTTTGATGCCTTGACTATCACCCGTAACTGTTACGGATAATCCCTGGCCTTGCAGCGACAGCCCCCGGCCCCCGCGCGCGCGGGGCTGACATTCTGA
>NZ_CAIZIZ010000512.1 GCF_903933125.1 uncultured Lamprocystis sp.
GTGACGGCTGGTGTTTTGGTCGACTTCAGACGATACCGCCGGTCTCCCGCTGCCGCCACCTCCGCAGGAGCCGCCGGCCCTGGTCCAGCCCACCCGTGCACAGCGCCCGGCCTCAGGCAAAAATGGCCAAAGTCGAGGTTAGTATACCGACACCAAGGTTGTCGGCAATGAGACTCCCGACAATTCGGGTATCCCCACCAACAATGATAATGCCGGTTCCGCTATTGCCGGTGATGACCAGGTTCTGAAGCCGAACAGTTCCCCTCCCAGTGTAATGCCAATCATAGATCTCGATTCCTGCTCCAGTCGTTCCGGTGATGATGGAGTCGGCAATTGTTACCGCGGTGGTTTCGCCGAAACCTCCGCTGACAAGCAGGCCGCGATCCGCATGCTTGAGCGTGAGTCCTGAGATCGCGAGCGTACTGTCGGCGCCGTACAAGAAACTCTCAATCACGGCACTGCCGCCGTTGCCGTCGATCGCCAGCCGATCCGCCCCCGGACCGACAATGACTAAACGATCAGTTGTGTTTTCGTAATAGTAGCTCGCGAACCCGTCGTTGGTCAGCGGGCCGGAAGTGAGAAGAATCGTCCCGGTGACGTTCGAGTTGAAGACAATCTGATCGGACCCAGGACTGGCGTTTGCCGCGATGACCGCCTGACGCAGGCTGCCGCCGCCGCCGTCCTGGGTGTTGCTTACGGCGAAGGTGGCCGCTTGCATCGGTGCGGCGACGCCAAGGGCCGCGCTGAATCCGAGCACACAGACGAGCGGAAAACGGCGCGCACTGAGGGAGTCGGTGATCGCCATCGCCAGCCTTCTGCGCTGGGCGAACTCCGAACACTGGCGGTAGACTGTACGTGAGTCAAGATGCTGCATAGCGACTTCCTTACACCGCCTGAGCTTGATACGAACCGGTTGAAACACGTGCGTCCAGGGAATTAAACAACGGTCAGGCGTTGAAAGGTGGAAATAACCTTAAAAATATTATTGATATATTTCCCGACCGTGGCTGCCCTAACTATGACGTTATCTTTGTTAAACGTGTGACGAAGATCTCAGCATGCGGACGATTGGTATGTTTTTCCGACGAACGGTTCTCCGTCGTTGTGTAGATATCAGTAACAGCCTTACAGCCTCGCTGCCGCTTACAAATTCGTCTTTTCGTGTACTTTTGTCTGCCGCGGCGATGCCGACAACCCGGCGAAATCGACCGACTCTCAAAGAACGCGACACTCGACCGCTGCCGACCGCAGGTCGGTTACACAGCAACGGCGCAAGCCCTCCACACCTCTTAACCAACCTGGGGGCTGCGACCTTTGTCAATGCCGGCGCCGCGAGGAATTCGTAGACTGCACGCAAATCCTTCTTGCCCTCCGCCCGGAGCCCCCATGACAACGCCAACACAACCCGATTCCCGACTGGAACACTTCCCCATCTCGTTTTTCGCGATGGTGATGGGGATGTCCGGCCTGACCATCGGCTGGGAAAAGGCTCAGCACATCTTGGACCTCAACCTGGGAGTCACCCCGTGGCTGCTCGGTGCCACCAGCGTCCTGTTCCTGACCCTGGTCATACTCTACGGCAGCAAGCTCATGCTGTACCGCCAGGCCGTGCTGAGCGAACTGCGCCACCCGGTCAAGCTCAACTTTTTCCCGACCATCTCCATCAGCCTGCTGCTGCTCTCGATTGCCTTCCTGCCGCTGGCACCGGAACTGACCCACTGGCTGTGGCTGGCCGGAGCCACGCTACACCTCGCCTTCATGCTCTACGTGGTGAACGTCTGGATGCACCATGACCACTTCAAAGTGCAGCACATGAATCCGGCCTGGTTCATCCCGGCGGTCGGCAACGTGCTGGTGCCCGTCGCCGGGGTGCCGTTGGGATATGTCGATGTGTCCTGGTTCTTTTTCAGCATCGGCATGCTGTTCTGGGTGATGCTGATGACCATCATCCTTTACCGGGTGCTGTTCCATGACCCCATTGATGAACGTCTCATGCCGACCCTGTTCATCCTGATCGCTCCGCCCGCCGTCGGCTTCATCGCCTACAGCCGCCTGGTTCCCGAACTGGACGCCTTCGGACGGATTCTTTATTACGCCGGTCTGTTCTTCACCCTACTGCTCTTCACCCAGGCCGCCCGCTTCCTCAAGCTGCGCTTCTTCCTCTCCTGGTGGGCCTATTCCTTCCCCCTGGCGGCGATCAGCATCGCGAGCCTGGTGATGTTCGAGCGCTCGGGCAACGATTTTTACCGCTATCTGGGGCTCGGCCTGCTCACCCTGCTGACCGGCATCATTCTGATTCTGCTCACCCGCACCGCCAATGCGGTCCGGCAGGGCGGGATTTGCGTGCCCGGTCACTAGGCAAGGATGTCTTACGACAACGACAACGATTGTGTTCGTATAACGTCTTGACGACCCGCTACCCAGACCGGAGATCCCATGTCCGACCCCACACCCGCCGAGCGCCCATGGCTCCCCCTGGCACCCATCGCCCTGATCCTGCTCTTTGGTGCCGGGCTGCTGCTTGCGTACCTCGTCGACCCCGCGCCCGGCCTACGACACCCGGCACAAGAGACAACGGATACCCGGACCGGCGCCGGGCTGCCGCTCTGCCAGCCGACCACCGGGAACGCCGAGTTACTGACCCTCAGACAGCGGGTCCTGGACCTCGAACAAACCATTTCGGATCTCGGAACCAGTCACGCGGCCGCCTTGGCAGCCGCCCGCGGCGAAGCCGCGGCGGCCCAGGCTGGGGCAACGGTCAACCGCTGTCGGGAAGACACCGGGCAACTGCGTCAGGGCTCTGCTGAGCTAGGCGCGCGGGTGACCGACCGCGGCCTGCAAGTCACCCTCGCCGAAGACGACCTGCGCTTCAAGCCGGGTCAAGGAACCCTGCCATCCCCGGTACCTGATGGTCTGAAGCGCATAGCCACGCACCTTAAGCAGAATCCGCAGATCAAGGTCCAGGTCACTGGCCATACCGACAGCAAAGGCGCCGCCAGAACCAACCTGACCCTCTCCACCCGGCGCGCCGAATCGGTCAAGGCCGCGCTGACCGCGTGGGGCGTCGCCGCGGAACGCATCACGGCCGTCGGCAAGGGCGAAACGCAGCCCATTGCCGGAAACCAATCGAAGGACGAACGCAGGCATAACCGACGGGTCGAGATTCTGCTCATCGATCCCTGACACTCAGTCGCGCGCCACCAGGTCCCGATAGGCATGCCAGGTCCCATGGCCGACCAGCGGCACGGCCACAAAAAGCCCGACATAGAAGGTCATGAGCCCGGCGCCCCCGATCAGCACCAGGAGCGCGGCCCACAGCAGCATGGGCGCCCAATTGAGGCTGACCGCCCGCACACTGGTGCGCATGGCGGTAAAGCCGTCGACCTGACGATCGATCAACATCGGGATCGTGATCGCACTGATGCAAAAGGCACAGACGGCGAAAAAGGCACCGACCAAGGTGATCACGATCAACAATGCCGTGTACTGACCCGACAGCACGACCACCGGGATGAAGTTCTTCCAGGTGGGGAAAGGATCATGGAACAACATGATGAAGAGAAACACCGACGCCAGTATCCAAAGCTGCATCGTGATGAACAGAAAACCCGTCGCGACCCCCAACTGACCCTGGTTGCGGCGCACCGCTTCCAGCGCCTGACAGTGCCGCGGCGACTCGCCGCGCTCCAGATGGGCGCTCATCTGATAGAGACCGATCGCCAGGATCGGCGCCATCAGAAAAAACCCAGCCGTGAGAAAGGGCACCAGAAAGGTCAGATGACCGAGCACAGTGAGCAGGACGATCAGCGCGCTGATCACCACAATCCCCGCACCGTAACGCAAGCTATAGACCGGCGCCGACCTGATATCCTGCCAACCTTTCGCCAGCCAACGCCAGGGATGACCCAGGGTCACCCGGTTCACACGCGGGTCGCTCCCGCCGGGGACCGGCGGCAAGATCGTTTCGTTCATTGCGGATCGTCCTCTTTATATTGACGGATCAGTGAGACTAGGGGGCTGCCCCAGTATAGACCCGCCCGCGCCCGGCGCCGCGAATCCCATCATTTCGCCGACTGGAGCCTTGCCGTCACTCATGATGACGGAGCGGTACGCGCACCTGTCTCCGGAAAACCTGCGATCGACGGTGGCCCGCTTCGATGCGTTACGTTGATAGCCTTCGTACCTGATATCCGGACAGAGCCTTGGTGTAGGGGCGGGTTTGAAACCCGCCCCTACGTCCGGTTATCACGTCCGATGGCTATAGATACGTTGCGACCGGAGAACCGGGGAGGGGGAGCGCCCGCAAAAATGGCGTAACGCCCTGATATTGAATGGTGCGCGGAGGGGGACTCGAACCCCCACGGGTTACCCCACTGGAACCTAAATCCAGGGCGTCTACCAATTCCGCCATCCGCGCCAACGGCTGTCCGTCAGGGGCCGCCGTGGGCGGACGCCCGATCGGGCAAGATCAGGAACGGCCACGGCTTGGGGGCGGTGACCGATCCGTCGTCAGGCCATGCATCGCCGGACTGCGAACCTATTCTACACCGGATGGGCCTTGCGCGAGTCCCCGGCGCGGTCCGCAAAGCCGGCGGATGCGGCGCACGAGATCACCCCGCTCATCGATGGCACTGGATTCCGGCATTCTGCCGGAATGACACCACAACTGAGGCGATTACCGGGGAAGGATCTGCCGAGGTGGGGGGCGACTGAAGTCGCCCCTACGGATCTTGCAGGCACGCGCAGGCGACTAGTCGTGGCTGTGCCCGTGGCCATGCTCCACGCTTTCCGCGCAGGGGGCGGCCGCGGTCAGTTGGCCGCCCAGGAAGTGTTCCAATGCTTGGCGGACGGTGCCGCGCGCGCCGGTCGCGGCCTGGATGCCGGCCTGTTCAAAGAATTGAATCGCCCGCCCGCCCATGCCGCCGCTGAGGATGGCCTTGGCCTGTTGATCGCGAATGAAGTCGGGGATCTGACCAGGCTCGTGCGCCTCGGCAAAGGGGTTGGCCAGCGACTCGGTGGCGGTGATCACGCCGTTGTCCGTATCAACCAGCACAAAATAGGCCGCGTGGCCAAAATGTTGGGCGACCAGGCTGTCGAGACCGTCGTTGGTTTCCGCGGTGACTGCAATTCTCATATCAAAGTTCCTGATTAATCGAGTGTTCCAGAACCTCTGCCTGCACATAACCGCTGACGGTGATGGCTTGCGAGGTCACGCCGGGCACTTGGGCCACGGCTTTCTTGATGGCCACGGCCAGGGAGACGGCCAATGGACAGACAAAGGACGATGGGCGAAAAGTGTAATGCACCCTCCCGTCCGGATCGACCCGCAAACTTTCCACCAGGCGCATCCGCACCACATCGGTGTTGGTTTCGGGATCAATGACCGACTGCAGCCGTTCGAGCACGGCCTGCTCCAAGGCGGCTACCTTCATGCCGGCGCTTCCAGGAACGCCAGGACGCGCTCCCAGACGGCGGCGACGGCGAGACTGGCCGGCGCCTCCGGCCGAAAGGCGGTCACGGCCTCCCCGGCCACCATGGCACTGGCCACGGTCGCATCGAAGGGAATCCGGCCGACGGTGACCACGCCATCCGCACGGCAGGAGGTCTCGATCGCCGCTGCGCCCTCCGGGTAGATGTCCGCCTTGTTGATGCACACCAGCGCCGGGACGCCGAAATGGCGCAGGGTGCCCAGCACCCGCTGCATGTCGTGCACCCCGGCCGCGGTCGGCTCAGCGACGATGAGCGCCAGATCGGCACCGGACGCCGCCGCGATGACCGGACAGCCGATGCCGGGCGGCCCATCCACCAGCACCAGTTCCCGGTCCTCGTCCAGCGCGCGCAACCGGGCACGCTGTTTGACCAGGGTCACCAGCTTGCCCGAGTTTTCCTGTCCGGGGTCCAGATTGGCGTGGTAGAGCGGCCCGTAACGACTCTCCGAGACATACGACTTGCCCGCTATCTGCGGCTCCATGCGGATGCTCTCGGTCGGACACTGATAGACGCAGGCCGCGCACCCATCACAGGCGATGGGGTCGACCAGGTACTGGCCGTCGCGCTCGATGATCGCATCGAACCGACAGACATCCGCGCAGCTCCCGCACACCAGGCAGGTGTCCTGATCGATCACGGCCACCTGCCCGCCCTGGAACGGCTGGGTTTCCAGCACCCGGGGTTGCAGCACCAGTTCCAGGTTGGCGGCATCGACATCGGCGTCGGCGATCACGACCTGACCGGTCAGACGCCCCCCAGCGGCCAGGTGCGCGAAAGCGGCGGTGACGCTGGTCTTGCCGGTACCGCCCTTGCCGCTCAGGACGATCAGTTGTTTCATCATCGTGCGTACTCCGCGTTCACCCGGTCCTGGATGGCCGCCAGCAGATCCTGGAAGGCCGGCCGATAATCCGGCGCGGTCTCCAGCAGCGACCGGCCGCGGGCCAACCCCTCGGCAATGCGCCGTTCCATCGGGATGCGCAGCAGGATCGGCAAGCCCTGATCGGCACAGTAGGCATCGACCGCCTGATCGCCGATGCCGTCGCGGTTGACGACCACCCCCGCTGGGATCTTCAACTCGCGGGCGATGCCGACGACTTGTTTCAGATCGTGCAGACCGAAGGGCGTCGGCTCAGTGACCAGCAGCGCGAAATCCGCACCGCGCAGGGTCTCCACTACCGGGCAGGAGGCGCCGGGGGGCGCATCCCAAATCTCAATGGCGGGCCGACGCCGCGGCGGCCAGCGCTTGAGTTCGCGGATGATGGGCACGGCCATCGGCTCGCCAACCTGCAGCAGACCCCGCGCAAACTCCAAGCCGTCGGCGGTCAGACCGCCCTCCAGCACCCCGGTCACATGCAGGTGTTCGCTGATCGCCCCCTCCGGGCAGAGCCGGGTGCAACTGCCGCAACCGTGGCAGAGCTCCGGGAACACCAGCGTGGTCTGGCCGAGCACGGCAATGGCGTGATACTGGCAGACCTCGGCGCATTTGCCGCAGTGGGTGCAACGCGCGGTGTCGACGCGCGGGAGCGGGATACCGACCTCCTGACGCCGGTCGAGCACCGGATGGAGAAAGAGCGCGGCATTGGGCGCCTCCACGTCGCAATCCAGACAACGCACCGATTCTCCGCCGACCAGTGCCAGACTGGTCGCGACCGTGGTCTTGCCGGTGCCGCCCTTGCCGCTGGCAACGACGATCCGCATCAGTGGCGGCCGTCCTGGGTGGCGGCCTGGGCCTGGCTCAGTTCACCGGCCTTGAACTGTGCCAGCACGTCGGCGCCGGTGCGCGGCGCATTGCCGGGCGCGAGATGCATGGCGATCCCCGCGGCGGACAGACTGGCATAGGCCTTGGGACCATAGGCCCCGCTGACGACCGCCTGCGCACCCAGACCGGCGACGCACTGTGCCGCCTGCACACCTGCCCCGCCCGCCGCCTCCAGTGCCGGGTTGGCGTGGGCGGTCCAGGACCCGGTGTCGCTGTCGACCAGACAGAAGGCGGCGGCGCGCCCGAAGCGCGCGTCAAACGGCGATTGCAGGCTGTCGCCGGCGATGGAGATGACGAGTTTCATGTGAAGGTCCCGCAAATACAGGACAGCCGCCGGCCGGAAGACCGCGCGCTGTAATAAAGTATCGGCAGGTTACAAGAGAACGCGCGCTCGGGCCGTGAAAATACGCAACCGTCATCGGCCTCGTTCTGGCCACTGGAGGTCGAGGCTTTAGCCGGGGTGCGATTGGAAGTGATGTGGTTTGTTTGGACCAGGTCTTTAGGTCGGATGGGCATCGCTCTCGCTCTGCCCATCCTACGCGCTGCCGGGGTGCGAAGCTGCGTCGTCAGGGCTTCCAGCCCTGACCCTTCCAGTCCCGACGCTGTCAGGCCAGGATGGCTTGACGACGCACTTTCACGGTAAAGCCTCGACCGCCAGTTGCGGATGGTCCCTTGCTGGCCGGAACGATGATCAAGGCCGACGATGGCCTCGATCAAGATTCCGGCCACTTGGGTTCGCCGTGTGCGTAGTCAGGCCATCCTGGCCTGACACCGTCAGGGCTGGAAGCCCTGACTACGCAGACCGCTGGCCGGAATTACGATCAAGGCCGTAGGCACATTTCGGCCGCAAGACCGACCGCAGTTCGTAGGGTGCGGTGAGGCACGAACCGCACCACATCGCGGCCAGGGACGGTGCGGTTCGTACCTCACCGCACCCTACGGCACCCTGTCCGTTGGTCCGGCGCATCCGTCCGGCGGCGATGGAACCCGACGACGGCTCCATGGTACCGTCCGCCCGCACCTGTTCAAGCCTCCTCAACAGAAGGAAATACGCATGTTCTTCAGAATCTTCCAACGTCATCCGGGGCCGCGCGGCCAACGCGCGGCGCTGGTTCTCTCGTGTTTGCTACTGACACTGAGTCTGGCCCTGGGCCAGGCCGCGGCCGGGCTGACGGTGCCCGGCGACGCGGCGGCGACCCATGCTGCCGCCCTGCGCGCGCAGGTGGCCGCCGCGGGATGGGTGACCGTGCGGGTGGAGCTGCGCGCGTCGGCATCGGCCGCAAGGGCGGCGGCGGATGACCTGGAGCAGACGGCCCAGGATCCGCTCTTCGCTTTGCCGGCCGGGTCTTATGACACGGTCGCGCGTGCCGCCGGTTCAGCCAGCCTGACGCTGCGGGTCGATGCCGCCGGGTTGGATGCGCTGCTACTCTCGCCTTGGGCGGTGAGCGTTGCCGCGGCCGACACTCCGGAGATGCAGCGGCTGGCCGTCGGCTTTGATCACAGCCTGGCCCTTAAGCCCGACGGCAGCCTCTGGGCTTGGGGAGACAACTGGTACGGCCAGCTCGGCAACGCCACCACCCTTACCGCGCAGATTACGCCGGTCCAGGTGCTGACCGGGGTCGCGGCCGTGGCGGCCGGCGAGTTTTGCACCCAGGCCATCAAGACCGACGGCAGCCTCTGGGCCTGGGGATCCAACGACTTCGGCCAGCTCGGCGACGGCACTCACGCCCATCGGTCAACGCCGGTCCGGGTCCTGACCGGGGTCGCGGCCGTGGCAGCCGGCGATTATCACTCCCTGGCCATCAAGACTGACGGCAGCCTCTGGGCCTGGGGAGCCAACGGTGGCCAGCTCGGCGACGGCACCTCCACCAATCGGTCAAGGCCGGTCAAGGTCCTGACCGGGGTCGCGGCCGTGGCAGCCGGCGGTTTCCACAGCCTGGCCCTGAAGACCGACGGCAGCCTCTGGGTCTGGGGAAACAACGGCTACGGCCAGCTCGGCGACGGCAATTCCAACACCACTCGCTTAACGCCGGTCCAGGTTCTGACCGGGGTCGCGGCCGTGGCAACCGGCAGTTTCCACAGCCTGGCCCTCAAGACCGACGGCAGCCTCTGGGCCTGGGGCGCCAACTGGGGGGGCCAGATCGGCGACGGCGGCACCACCCATCGCTTGACGCCGGTCCAGGTCCTGACCGGGGTCGCGGCCGTGTCAGCCGGCGGTTTCCACAGCCTGGCCCTCAAGACCGACGGCAGCCTCTGGGCCTGGGGGTACAACAGGTACGGCCAGCTCGGCGACGGCACCACCACCGATCGCTGGACGCCGGTCCAGGTCCTGACCGGGGTCGCGGCCGTATCCGGCGCTGATCACACCCTGGCCCGCAAGACCGACGGCAGCCTCTGGGCCTGGGGACGGAACGACTACTACGGCCAGCTCGGCGACGGCACCACCACGGACCGCCTAAGTCCAGTGCCGGTGGTCGGGTTCGGAGGCCTGCCCCCCGACGCCGACTTCACCGTCACCAACGTCACCCTGAACCCAAGCGCCCCGCTCGCCGGCGGAACCTTCAACGCCTGGATCACCGTGAAGAATCGGGGCACCCAGGCCGGGAGCCCAGGGCTGCTGCGCGTCTGGGCCAACCAGTCCCAGACCCAAGCCTGCGATGCCCCAGGTGACACTGAAATCAACCTGGCGGACCTGGCCGCGGGCGCCAACCAGAGGCTACGGATCAGCCTGCCGGCCGGCATCGCCGGGTACAAGACGCTGCGGACCTTCATCGACAGCCAGTGTCAGATCGCGGAACCCAATGAGGCCAACAACCAGGTCACCAAGGGCTACCGGGTCTTCGCCCAGCCGATCGCGGACTTTGGGGTCACCACAATTGACCTGACGCCCAACCGCCCCGCCGCCAACGGGACCTTCAGCGCCGCCGTGACGGTGAAGAACCGCGGCACCGCGCCCGGCGACGCCGGCACGCTCGCCCTCTGGGTCGATCAGCCGGGCGTCCCCACCTGCGGCGCCGCGGGCGACGCCGCGGTGGCCGTCGGCACCCTGGCCAACGGGGCCAGCCACACCCTGACCTTCGACAACCTCCCCGCCGGGGCCGCGGGCGCCAAGTTACTGCGCGCCTTCGTCGATCACACCTGCGTCAACACGGAGGCCTACGACGCCAACAACCAACGGGGGAAGCCCTATACGGTCGTGCCCTGAACCGGCTGTCGGCGGTCGCTCGGGCAACCTGAAATGTCGGTGCGACTTCAGTCGCACCGACAGTTGGCGGGATGCACCGTCGACCGCCAGACCGACTGCCGCCTCTGGGCCTGGGGATGGCGCGTATCCGGCCAGCCGCGATGCGGCGCCGCGGTGAATGCTGAGGCCACGGCAACGCGCCCGGCCCAATCGCGGCGGGACGCCGCTCCCACAGGGTCGCTGCGCGACTTTTAGCGCGTAGGATGGGCAGAGCGCGAGCGATGCCCATCCGGCCACCGTGGCGCTTGATGATGGGCATCGCTCTCGCTCTGCCCATCCTACCGAGAAGCCCGGCCCCATCAGTTCCGATCACACCCACAGATCAGCCCCTACTTGACCTTCATCCCCGGCGCGGCACCCTCATCCGGACTCAGAATGAAAATGTCCGCCCCGCCGGGGCCGGCCGCCAGCACCATGCCCTCCGAGACGCCGAAGCGCATCTTGCGCGGGGCCAGGTTGGCGACCATGACGGTCAGCCGGCCGACCAGATCCGCCGGGTCATAGGCGGCGCGGATGCCGGCGAAGACCTGACGGGTCTCCCCGTCCAGATCGAGCGTGAGGGCCAGGAGCTTGTCCGCGCCCTCCACCAAGTCGGCGGCGACGATGCGGGCCACACGCAGGTCCACCTTGGCAAAGGTGTCGAAGTCGATAGTCGCGGCGATGGGGTCGCGAGTCAGGTGCGGGCTGGTGTCGGTGCGCACCAGGGCCTCGCCCTGATCGGCGGCGGCCACCGCCTTATGTGTCAGGTCTTCTTTGGAAGCCGCCAGCAGGGCCGCGATCTGCACCGGATCGACCCGTGTCATCAATGGTTTGAACTGGGCGATCTCATGGTCGAGCAGCGGCGCCTGCAGGTCCGCCCAGGTCAGGGGCGGCACCTGCAGGAAGGCCTCGGAATCCGCGGCGGTGCCGGGCAGGATGGGTTTGAGCCAGCCGATCAGCAGGCGGAACAGATTGAGCCCCATGGTGCAGATGCCCTGCAGCTCCGCCTCCCGACCGGGCTGCTTGGCCGCCACCCAGGGCGCCTGTTCGTCGATGTACTGGTTGGCGCGATCGGCCAGGGCCATGATCTCACGCACCGCGCGGCTGTATTCGCGGGCCTCGTAAGCGCTCGCGATCGACTCCCCGGCAGCGGTGAAGGCGGCGAACAGGGCCGCGTCCGGCAGCGCCGCGGACAGGCGTCCGCCGAATCCCTTGGCGATGAACCCGGCCGAGCGGCTGGCGATGTTGACCACCTTGCCCACCAGGTCGGCGTTCACGCGGAACTGGAAGTCCTCCAGATTGAGGTCGATGTCGTCGACCCCGGAGCCGAGTTTGGCGGCGAAGTAATAGCGCAGATACTCCGGATTGAGATGGTCCAGATAGGTCCGCGCCTTGATGAAGGTGCCGCGCGACTTGGACATCTTGGAGCCGTCGACGGTCAGGAACCCGTGGGCGAAGACGGCACTCGGGGTGCGGAACCCGGCCCCATGGAGCATCGCCGGCCAGAACAGGGCATGGAAATAGATGATGTCCTTGCCGATGAAGTGATACAGCTCGGCGGTCGAATCCGTGGCCCAGTAATCATCGAATTCCAGCCCCGGCGTGCGGTCGCAGAGGTTCTGGAAGCTCGCCATGTAGCCGATCGGCGCATCCAGCCAGACATAGAAGAACTTGTCCGGATGGTCGGGGATGGCAAAGCCAAAATAAGGCGCGTCGCGCGAAATGTCCCACTCCTGCAGGCCGGCCTCGAACCACTCGCCGAGCTTGTTGGCCACCTCCTTCTGGACGCTGCCGCTGCTGGTCCAGGTCTTGAGCATCGCCTCGAAATCGCCGAGCTTGAAGAAGAAATGCTCGGACTCGCGCTGCTCCGGCACGGCGCCTGAAACGGCCGAGCGCGGGTTCTTCAGCTCGTTGGGCGAATAGCTCGCCCCGCACGCCTCGCAGTTGTCGCCGTACTGATCGGGCGCACCGCACTTGGGACACTCGCCTTTGATGAAGCGGTCGGGCAGGAACATCTGCTCCACCGGGTCAAAGGCCTGGGTGATGGTGCGCCGCGCGATATGGCCGTCATCGCGATTGCGCTCGTAGATGAGCGTGGCGTAGTGCCGGTTCTCGTCGGAATGGGTGGAGTGGTAGTTGTCGAAGGCGATGCGGAAGGCGGCGAAGTCCGCCTGATGCTCCCGCGCCACCCGCTCGATCAGCGCCTCGGGGGTGATCCCCTCCTCGCGCGCCTTGAGCATGATGGGGGTGCCGTGGGCGTCATCGGCGCAGCAGTACCAGCACTGGTGGCCGCGCATCCGCTGGAAGCGCGCCCAAATATCGGTCTGGATGTACTCCACCAGGTGGCCGATATGGATCGGGCCGTTGGCGTAGGGCAGCGCGCTGGTGATCAGGATGTGGCGGGGATCAGTCATGGCAATCCGGGGGTAGGTCGCAAGCGACATGCATCAATGAAGGGAGAAAATTGAGCCGCAAATGAACATAAAATGAGGCGTTTATTATCGTTCCGGCCGTAGGGTGGACAAGCGCTAGCGCAGTCCACCGAATCCCGCGCCGCCTGGGCCGACAACCTGGTGGATGCGGCGCGCGCGCCCGCCGTGCCGGGTCCCGGACACCGAGCAGCGCGCCTTATCCACCCTACGGGAGCGCCGGTTTCGTAGGGTGGATCAGCGTAGCGCATCCACCATCAGCCACGCCGACGGCTGCGGCCACCCAAATTTGCAACTGCCGGCCAGTATCTCACGAGCGGGGACCGAGCGGCCAACCGTGCTACCCTTGATAACCACCGGCGGTGGACAAACGTCCGCCAACAAGTTTGAGCGGCAGCCGGCGTTCCGGTGCCTCACCCGCCCACACCCCGAACCATCCCCACACGATTACCAGGTGCCGGCCCGCGCCGACACGATGCAGTACAGCGGAGCAGAATCAATGGCTGAAGTTACGAAAGAACTGGTCGAGACGGCAATCAAGGGCTATGTCGAGCCCCACCTGAAGCGTGATCTGATCGCGGCCGGCACGGTCAAGGGGATCGAGATCGAGGGTGGTCAGGTCAAGGTCAAGGTCGTGCTGGGCTTCCCCGCCAAGGGCATCCAGCAAACGCTGGCCGACGGCATCAAGGAGCGCATCATGGCCGTCCCCGGCGTCACCGCGGCCGCGGTGGATGTCAGTTGGGAGATCAAGGCCCACTCGGTCCAGAAGTCGCTGAAGCCGATCGACAACGTCAAGAACATTATCGCCGTTGCCTCCGGCAAGGGCGGTGTGGGCAAGTCCACCACCGCGGTCAACCTGGCGCTCGCCCTCTCCGCCGAGGGCGCCAAGGTCGGCATCCTCGATGCCGACATCTACGGCCCATCCCAGCCGCGCATGCTCGGCATCACCGGCAAGCCCGAGTCGAAAGACGGCAAGAGCCTGGAGCCGATGAACAGCTACCACCTCCAGGCCATGTCCATCGGCTTCCTGATCGACGAGGAAACGCCGATGATCTGGCGCGGCCCCATGGTCACCCAGGCTCTGGAGCAGCTCCTGAACGACACCAACTGGTCTGATCTGGACTATCTCGTCATCGACCTGCCGCCGGGCACCGGCGACACCCAGTTGACCCTGGCGCAGAAAGTACCGGTCTCGGGCGCGATCATCGTCACCACGCCCCAGGACATCGCCCTGCTGGACGCCCGCAAGGGGCTCAAGATGTTCCAGAAAGTCGAGGTGCCGGTGCTCGGCATCGTCGAGAACATGAGCATCCACATCTGCTCCAAGTGCGGCCACGAGGAACACATCTTCGGCTCCGGCGGCGGCCAGAGCATGTCCGAACAGTACGGCATCGACCTGCTCGGCTCCCTGCCGCTCGACATCCACATCCGCGTGGAAACCGACAGCGGCAAGCCGACCGTCGTCGCCCAGCCCGAGTGCCGCGCCACCCAGATCTACCGCGAGATTGCCCGCAAAACCGCGGCCAAGCTGTCGCTCCAGGCCAAGGACTATGCGGCCAAATTCCCACGGATCGTCATTCAAAACAACTGATCCCGTGCGGGCGGCGCCGGCCGCCCGCGTTTAATCTGTCTTATCGACAATGCTCAACCAGCATGGCGTTGATTTCATCAATGTCGAAAACGACAGGATCGAATTCGCCACCGATCCATTCTTTGAATTCTTCATGTTCCTCATGCGCTGGATCGGCGATGGTTTCGAGAAAATTGTAGTAACCCCAAATCCCCCCGACATCTTCCGGCGGACAGGCCCCCTTCCCTTTGATGCATGTTGGCAAAAATATCTCGGGGTCAAAAGGCAGAATTTTCTCAAGGGTGATTTTATGCTCCCAGGAATCTCCGAAATCATATTCATAGAGGATCGAATCCTTCTCGCACTTCAGAAGTTGATTGAGCTGATAGCGTTGCTCGTTCAGCATCTCCATAGAATCCAAATCCAAATCAGGGATGGGCGCTCCGTAGCGTTTCCCATCGGATACAAACTGATGCAAGTGACAGTCAGACCATCCCATGACGATTTGTATGACGTCATGAAAACGCGGGAGCGACACCGAATCAGCGATCAGAATTCGTCGCCAAATCGGCGGCTTTGCACCGTTGAGGGTGATCTTTAGTTGATAGATTTTTTGGATTTTCTTCGCCATGATTTTTCCCCGCTCCACCATGTAGACTTAGCGCTTGCCGTCAAGATACCAATAATGTTAGAGCTTTAAAGACGCGTCAAGCTCAACCTTGCGGTTTTCCAGTGCTCTCAGTTTCCTCTTCAAACCGGATATTTCTTTATTGATTTTTCGGAGTTCCGCTGCGCTCTTGACCCTCACCAGATAAGCCTCTCCCAATACCTCACTAATGTAGGCTTCGAGTTGGCTGTGCAGGAGCCTACGGTAGGGATTCCCCCAGATCGCCCCATCACGGTACTCAAGTTTTCCGGCCTGAATCCCTTGGGTGATGAATGCTCGGCTGACACCATACTCAGCCTCGGCTGTAACATCGCTCAGGGTCGCCCCTTTTCTATTCCATTCGCCGTACTCTGCCACATCAAGTCCTCATCAGTCTCTAGTTTACCCTACGAGGCCGGTTGGCCGGAACGGTCCTTACCGGCTCGGGACACCCACCCAACGCAAAACGGGGAGATCTGCCACCGTAGCGAATTCCGCCACACGCGCTAGGATTAGCTGGGGGGGCGCGGCTATGGCTGCCGAAGTCAGTCAGGTAGAACCGAATCTTCAGTCGTGCCGACAGGCGCGGGCGCTGTCAACCGGTGCAAGGGTGAACGCGACAGTGCCTGGCGGCGGACTCGCTCCCGAAGTTGACGACTGCATCGAGCGTTGCGCCGCGGGAGCGCCGGCTCCGCGCCATCCCGCGCTGCCTGACTCCGGGCCGCCGCACCGGCGGGCCACACGACCGACAACAAAGGAGAAAATCCCATGTCAAAAGCCGCCAAGATCACGCTGGACGAACTCAACCGCAAGCTCGCGGACCTCGCGGTGCCGGAGGCCGATCTCGCACCCTACTTCGCACTGGACGACGAACGCTCGACGCCGACCAAGCCCGTACTCAAACTCAATGAGGATACGGTGCAGGTGCCCCCCGCCACGGACGCCGAGGGCCGTACACGTAGCGCTCAACTGCTCAACAGCGCAAATTACATTTCCAAGATGCGCCGCGAGGCGCGCTTTCAGTCGATGGCGTATTCGGGCACCTATCAGGGTCCACTGATCGCGGCCGAGGGTGACAGTTGGTTTCAGTATCCGATCCTGCTCAACGATGTGATCGACTGTATCTTCGAGCACTATGCCGTCTTTTGCCGCAGCGAGGCCGGCGACACGCTCGACAACATGGTCCGCGAGCAGGAGTATCTGGATGCCCTCGAACGCACCGGCGGACGACTGTTGTTGCTTTCGGGCGGCGGCAACGATCTGGTCGCCGGCGGCGAACTCGCCCGGCACCTGCGCGCCTTCGACCCGACGCTGACCGCGGCGCAGTACCTGCTGCCCTCATTCAACGGCGTGCTCGACGCGGCAGTCGCCAATATCGAGCGCATCGTGCGTGACGTGGGGCGCGCCTTCAACAACGCCGCGGTGATCTGCCACGGCTACGATTACGTGATACCGGCCAACGGCAAATGGCTCGGCAAGCCCATGAAGTCCTGCGGCATCAAGGACGCGGCGCTGCAGAAGGCGATCGCCGACATCATGGTGGACCGGCTCAATACCCGGCTGCACACCCTCGCCGCACAGTCGCCTCGCCTGTCCTTTGTCGACTGCCGCGGGGTGGTCGCCGGCCGCTGGCACGATGAACTGCACCCGACCAATGCCGGTTACGCCGACGTGGCCACGCGCATCGAAACCGAGATCAAGCGGCTCACCGAGGCCGCCCCCGCCGTGACCACGCTGGCCGCCGGCGCCGCGCCGCGGGCGCGCCGCCGGGTGCGTCAACCCACCCCACCCGCGGCGGCCGCCGCCAAGGGCTATGCGCTGCACGTCGGGCTCAATCATGTCAGCACCGACCACTACGAGGGCTGGGACGGCGCGCTCAATGCCTGCGTCTACGATGCCAAGGACATGTCCGAGCTCACCGGCGGCCTGGGCTACAAGACCAAGGTCCTGCTCGACGAGAAAGCCACCCGTGACGCGGTAATCAGCGCGATCAAGGCGACCGCCGCCCGCATGAAGGCCGGCGACATCTTTGTCTTCACCTACTCCGGTCACGGCGGCCAGGTGCCCGACTACAGTGGCGACGAGATCAAGGACACCCCCGACGACGTGGTGGACGAGACGCTCTGCCTCTTCGACGGTCAGCTCATCGACGACGAGCTTTACGTGCTGTGGGCTGGTTTTCCCCGCGACAGCCGGGTGCTGGTGCTCTCGGACTGCTGTCACTCCGGCACCAATATCAGGGCCCGTCGGGCCGACGCGCTGCTGGCTGCCAATCCTGCGCCGAGCGAGCGCCCACGCCTGATGCCGCAAGACATCGCCGCCAAGGTCGCCCGCCGCCATCGCGACTTCTACCGCGGCCTGTCGACTGAAGCCGTCGGGCACTGGGCCGGCCCCGCCACTCGCGAGATGGCCCTGCCGGTTGCCGCCAGCGTGCGGCTGATCTCGGGCTGCCAGGACAATCAGGTCTCGCTCGACGGACTCGACAACGGACTCTTCACCGCGAATCTGCTCCGGGCGTGGGGCAATGGCGCCTTCCGCGGCGACTATGGCGCTTTCCACCGCCGGATCGTCGACCAGATGCCGCCCACCCAGACGCCGAACCATTTCCTGGTGGGTCAGCCCAGCCCAGGATACAACGCCCAGCGGCCGTTCGACATTTAGGCGATTGCCGGAACATCCTGTACCAGATCGCGAAGGATTCTCGCAGACCTCCAAGGCGCGTCGACCGGACCATCATCGGGCTATGTGACGGTCGACGCGACGCGGAAGGCGGGCGATAAGACGAACGAAAGGGTACGGGACTTGACAGAAATCGCCTGATCTTCCAGCACGCCACCACACTCAGGGGGACCCCATCGCCATGAGCCCAATCACCACGCCCATTGAGGCCTCGCCCCGCCCGCCAACCGCGCAGCCGCTCGCCGATCAGCCTGAACTGTGGGGCGAACCGCGATCCGCCGACGCCCTGATGGTCTCGGAACATACCTATTGGACCCAGTATTACCGAGGGTCGGACGTCCGTTACGAGTGGCATAACGGCCGACTGGAAAAACAACCGGTGCCCGACGACAGGACCTATCTGGTCCGCAACTGGCTTAGGGAACTGCTGCGGCTCTTCCTGCGGACGCAGCCGATCGCCCGAATGGCCGCCCCGGGAATGGGCTTCCGCCTGCCGTTACCGGGCGGCACCGTCATCCGCAAACCCGATATCGGGGTGGTGCACAACGACAACCCCCAGCCCTTGTTACCACTGGATGCCTCCTACCATGGCGTCTACGACCTCTGCGTCGAGGCCCTGTCCGACCAAGAGCGCAGCGGGATCACGCACGAAACAGTGGCCAAGAGAGCCGAATACGCCGCCGGGGGCGTGCCCGAGTATTACATCCTGCACCGCGAGCCCGAGCACCAGGCCTTTTTCACCCGCACGGCTGCCGGGGTCTATGTCCCGATCGCACCGGACAACGGGGTGATCCGCTCGCGGGTCCTGCCGGGGCTGCAATTTCGGCTGCGCGACCTGAGCGCCCAACCCGCCCCCGAGGCGCTGCACGACGACCCGGTCTATGCCGGATACGTGCTCGCCGATTGGCCCGCGGAGCAAGAGCAGCAGCAGAGCGAGGCGTAGCGCGCCGAGACAACGACACCAGCCGCTGCCGAAAGTCGGCTGAAAAGCCGCTGACAACCCCGCCCGCCTGCGCGTATAATACGCGTCCCTGCCGGGGTGGCGAAACTGGTAGACGCATCAGACTCAAAATCTGACGGGGGCGACCCCATGCCGGTTCGATTCCGGCCCTCGGTACCAAGAAAAGACAAGGGGTTAGGCGCAAGCGCCTAACCCCTTTTTTTGCTGACCCGCCCTTGGTCATAAACCCGGCAACCGCGCGATCTGCACGGTCGTCGGTCCGCACAGCGGACCCTACGGATCGCGGCCTTACCGATCGGGTCGGGGTGACGGGATTGCGCCCGTCACCCCTCCCACACCACCGGACATGCGGTTTTCCGCATCCGGCGGTTGAGCCTAGCGGGCTGTGCCCGCAAGCGTCCACCGAGACGAACGCCCATTGGACCCCTTCTTGCGTCTGCGCTCGGGACCCGGAAGACTCGGCCACCAC
>NZ_CAIZIZ010000513.1 GCF_903933125.1 uncultured Lamprocystis sp.
CAGGAGTCGAAGGGAAGGTACTGAGATGGAAGTAACGATAGGTATCGGTGAGGCGTTGGGTACCGGTCCAGCGCGTGGTGACCACGCTCGGCAACGGACCCTGGCGTTCGAAGTCCGCCAACCACTCATAGAGGGTGGGGTGGGACTGGGGCAGGCACACGAACAAAAAGTGGCCGTGTTGGGCCAGAACCTGCTCGCAGAAGGGCTGGTGACAGTACAGGTCATCACCCAGGAAGGTGATCGGGCCCAACGCCGCGAGCCGCGGCGCCCACTGCGGCAACCATCGCGCGCTGGCGGCCAGTTCGCAGTCTTGTTTGAGGTGACCATCCTGCGGCGTGACGAACGCGGGGGGCAAGGGAAACACGGTCGCTTGGCCCGGCGCGACCAGCGCCGGGGTGACGGCGCTATGGACATGGCGGGTCTGACCGTTGGTCAGCGTGCGGGTAGAGCGCAGTGATGTCTCGTATCTTGGCGTCGTCGGCGATCTGCATGGGAGGGCCTGTGGGTTCACCTGGCTCGGCTGTTTCCCCCGTGTATCCGATTCGCTGGTGTCCGCGTCAACCGCTGGAAAGGAGCCGACGGAGGGCGAGCTATCTTGAAGGCAAGCCGGGTGCACTGTGCGGACCGCATCCCCCGTGGAACCAACCGAAGACGCGTTCCCCGTCGCGTAAGCGACCGGGTTTGCTGCGGAACCAGAAATTGACGATAGGCCGAGATCACGACCGCGTCTCGGGGTTAGACGGTTCCGGCTGGTCGGCGAGCAAGCGCTTCAGCCGCTCGTTCTCGGCCAAGGCTTCGTCCTTGGCCGCCCGCTCCTACTACGCGTCCGCCTGCGCCTGCTCGACCTCCGCGCATAGGTCGTCGAATTCGAGTTGGATGCTCTGCTGTTCGCGTAGATAGTCCTGCCGCGCCTGGTAGGCGTGGTAGGCGTGGTAGGCGTGCTCTTTCTCGGAGTGTAGACAGCCATTGCCGGTGCGACAAGGGACGCGGTTCTGGGGAACCGCCCCCGGCGGGGAGGCACCGGCGGCTCAGTCGAGTCGGCTGCGCGGACCGCATCCCGCGCGGAACCAGCCGACGCGCGCTCCGCGTCGCCTCGGGTACAACGACCTACGGGCCTTCCGCACCAGCCATGCCTGCCCGCATAATCACCCCGTGGACCCACGGCTCACCGATTTCCTGTCCCGCACTCTCCTGCTCGATCTGGAGACCGGCCCCAATGGGGCCATCCATAAGATCGCGGCGGTCTGGGGCGAGGACACCTTCAGGCGGCAGGGGCAGTTCGATGGCACCGTCGCACTGACCGAACTCGACCGGTTCGCCGCCGGCGCCGAGCTGGTTCTCGGTCATAACCTGCTGGGCCATGACCTACACTGTCTGCGCGCCCGTCGGCCGGCGCTCGACCTGCTTAAGCGGCGGGTGGTCGATACCCTGTTTCTGTCCCCGCTGGCCTTTCCCGAGAACCCCTATCACCGCCTGGTCAAGGATTATAAGCTGGTGCGGGATTCGGTCTCGGACCCGCTGGCGGACTGCCGACTCGCCGAGCAGGTCTTTCGGGAACAGTGGGCTGAATTCGCGCGCCGCGCCCTGGTCAGTGAGACCGGGAGCGGCGAGACCGGGACCGGCGAGGCCGGCTTGCTGGCGATCTACCGCTTCTGTTTCCGCGGGGCGAGCGGGCTGGAGTCAGCGGCCACCGGCGGCACCGGGGTGTCGCTGGTCTTCGCCGCGCTGGGGATCGATCTGCCCGACGTGCCGGGGGTGCTGGACCTGCTGCACCGCTATTGGGATGGCCGGGTCTGCCGGACCGCGGCCCAAACCCAGGCTCTGCGCCATCTGAGCGACCCGCGCCTGCGCCCGGCCCTGGCCTATGCGACCGCCTGGCTCCAGGTGGCGGGTGCCCGCTCGGTGCTGCCGCCCTGGGTCAGGCACCGCTTTCCCGAGACCCAGGCGCTCCTGCAGGCCCTGCGCGATCGGCCCTGCGCCGCGCCGGATTGCGTCTGGTGCCGCACCATCCATGACCCGCACGGCCAGCTCAAGCGCTGGTTCGGCCTGGCGCAGTTCCGGCCGGAACCCAGGGACGCCGACGGCGGCAGTCTTCAGGGCGCCATCGTCGCCCACGGGATGGCGGACGGCTCGCAGCTCGCCATCCTGCCCACCGGCGGCGGCAAGTCGCTGTGCTTCCAACTGCCGGCCCTGGTGCGTTATCTGCGCCGCGGCCAACTGACGCTCGTGCTCTCGCCGCTGCAAGCCCTGATGAAGGATCAGGTGGACAATCTGGTCCTCAAGACCGGGAGCCTCCACGCGGCGGCACTCTACGGCCTGCTGACCGGACCGGAGCGCGGCGAGGTGCTGGAACGAATCCGCCTGGGCGAGATCGCCATCCTCTATTGCTCCCCGGAGCAGTTGCGCAATGTCTCGTTCAGACGGGTGCTGGAGTCGCGTGAGATCGGCTGCTGGGTCTTCGACGAGGCGCACTGCCTGTCCAAATGGGGTCATGACTTCCGGCCCGACTATCTCTATGCCGCCCGCTTCATCCAGGAACTGGCGGAGCGCCAGGGCGTCCCCGTGCCCCCCATCGCCTGCTTCACGGCCACCGCCAAGACCGACGTGATCGCCGAGATTCTGGCCCACTTCCGGGCCGAACTGGGGCTGGAATTGCGGCTGTTTCAGGGGGGCGTCGCGCGGGACAACCTGCGCTTCGAGGTCCAACTCACGCGTCACCAGGAGAAAGATCCACGGCTTCACGCGGTGCTGGTGGAGTCGCTGGGGGAACCTGGCGCTGTGACCGGGGATCGAGACGGAGACCCTGCCGGGCCTGGCGCGGCCGTGGTCTACGGGACGACCCGCAGACGCGTGGAGGAGCTGGCGGCATTCCTGACCCGCCAGGGCTGGGCGGCGGCGGCCTTCCATGCCGGACTCCCGGCCCCGGAGAAACGGCGGGTCCAGGACGCCTTCGTCGGCGGGGAGATTCAGGTTGTCTGTGCCACCAATGCCTTCGGCATGGGGGTGGACAAAGAGAACGTGCGCCTGGTGGTCCACGTCGACATCCCCGGCTCTTTGGAGAACTATGTCCAGGAGGCGGGGCGCGCCGGACGTGACCGCGCACCCGCCCGCTGCTGTCTGCTCTATGACGAGCAGGACGTGGAGGATCAGTTCCGTCTGGCGGCGGGCTCACAGCTCTCGCGGGCCGACATCGCCGAGATCCTGCGCGGCCTGCGCCGGGCGCGCCGGGACCAGGACGACTGCGTGATCCTCACCGCCGGTGAGCTGCTGCGCGAGGGTGAACTGCGGGTGGGGTTCGACACCGAGGGTCGGGATGCGGACACCCGGGTTCGCACCGCCATCGCCTGGCTGGAGCGGGCTGGATTCGTGGAGCGCAATGAGAACCGCACCCGGGTCTTTCAGGGCCGCCCGGCGGTCGCGAGCCTGGAGGAGGCGCAACGGCGCATCGCCGGCCTGGGTCTCTCCGCGCCGCAGCGGCAACGCTGGCTGGCCGTGCTGGAAGCCCTCTTCAACTGCGACCCGAATGACGGTCTGACCGCCGATGACCTGGCTCAACTCCCCGCGTTGCGCCCGCCCCAGGGCGAGGGCGCGGCGGCCCCGCCCTGGGATCGCGGCGAGACCGCCGGTCAGCGGGTGTTGCGCACGCTCTACGACATGGCGCAGGCCGGCCTGTTGCTGCAAGGTCCACAACAGAGCGCTTATGTCCGCTACAAGGTGGTCAATCCCTCCACCCGGATTCTGGAACAGGTGTGCAGCGTGGAGCGGGCCATGCTCGCCGCCCTGCGTGAAGAGGCGCCGGACGCCGACGATCACGACTGGCACCCACTGTCCATCCGGCGCCTCAACCAGCGCCTGCGCGACCAGGGGGTGGACAGCAACCCGGAGATCTTGCGCGACCTCCTGGGCAGCCTGGCGCGGGATGGCCACGGGCTCGCGGCGAAGCAGGGCAGTCTGGAGTTTCGCCAGTACGAGCGGGACCACTACCGGGTGCGTTTGCACCGCAACTGGCAGGACCTGGAGGAAACGGCCCGGCGCCGCCAGGCCATCGCCACGGTGGTGCTAGCGACCCTGATCGCCAAGATCCCGGCGGCGACCCCGCCGAGCGCCGAGGTGCTGGTCGGCTTCGGGCTCGACGAACTGACCGCGGCCCTGCGGGCGGACCTGACCCTGGCCGGCAGCCTGCACGACCCGCTGGCAGCCGCGGAACGGGGGCTCCTGTTCCTGCATGAACACCGGGCGATCGTGCTGCAGGCCGGCTTAGGCGTGTTCCGCCAGGCCATGACGATCCGCGTCCTTTCCGAGGCCAAGGGCAAGCGCTACACCAAGGGCCATTATGCCCCGCTCGCCGAGCACTACGGTGAACGGGTCTTTCAAATCCATGTGATGCACGCCTATGCCCGCCTGGGCCTGGAGAAGATCGCCCAGGCGATCGGCCTGGTGGGGGCCTATTTCACGCTGGAACGGCCGGCCTTCGTGCGCCGTTACTTTCCGGACCAGCAGGAGATCGTGGCGCGGGCGACCACGGCCGAGTCCTTCCGGCGCATCGTCGAGAGCCTGGACCATCCCGAGCAGATCGCCATCGTGGCGGCGGAGCCGGAGACCAACCGGCTGATCCTGGCCGGCCCCGGCGCGGGCAAGACGCGGGTCATCGTGCACCGCTGCGCCTATCTGCTGCGGATCCTGCGCGTCGACCCGCGGGCCATCCTGATCCTCTGTTACAACCGCAACGCGGCCCTGGAACTGCGCCGCCGACTCGGCGCCCTGGTGGGCGATGAAGCCCGCGGTGTCCTCATCCAGACCTACCACGGCTTCGCGATGCGGCTCACCGGGGCCTCCTTCGCCGCGCGTGCTCAGCGCACCGGCGCCGACCCCGGTGGCAACCAGACGGAGTTCAGCGGGCTCATCCAAGATGCCGTGGATCTGCTGGAGGGACGGACGGATCTGCCGGGTCTGGAACCGGATGCACTGCGCGAGCGTCTACTGGCCGGCTATCGGCACATTCTGGTCGACGAGTATCAGGACATCGACAGCGATCAGTATCGCCTGATCGCCGCGGTCGCCGGCCGCAGTCGGGATCAGGACGAGGGCCGCCTGACCCTGTTGGCGGTGGGCGACGACGACCAGAACATCTACGCTTTCCGCGGCGCCAGCGTCGACTTCATCCGCCGCTTCAAGGAGGACTATGCGGCCGAGGTCCATTACCTGATCGAGAACTATCGCTCGACCGGCCACATCATCGCCGCCGCTAATGCCCTGATCGGGCACAATCGGGAGCGCATGAAAACCGGACAGCCCGGCCGTCGCGACCGGCACCGCCGCCGCGAACCCCTGGGCGGCCGGTGGGAGGGGCTCGACGCCCATGGCCGCGGGCGCGTGGAAGTGCTGGAGGCGGCGGACCCCGGACGGCAGGCGGCGGCCCTGGTCGCGCGGCTGCTGCGCCTGCGCGACCTGGGTGCCGGCGATTGGCGCGTCTGCGCCGTGCTCGCCTACCGCCGTGAGACCCTGCAGCCGATCCGCGCCCTGTGCGAAGCCGCGGGCATCCCGGTCGCCTGGACGGCGGACCTGCCGCCCCTGCACCGGGTGCGGGAGATTACGGTCTTCCTGGATGCCGTTGCGGCCCTTGGCCATCAACCCTGCTCGATTGCCGTCCTGACCGCCCTGATGCCCGCGCCTGAATCGCTCTGGCGGAACCTGCTCAACGGCCTGCTCGACGCCTGGCATGAGGAAGCCGGTGAGGCCGAGGTCGCCGCCTCCCGTGTCCTGGAATTCTGTTACGAGACCCTGTGTGAACTCCGCCGCGACCGGGGACTGGGCGACGGTGTCTTCCTCTCCACCCTGCACGGCGCCAAGGGGCTGGAGTTCACCCACGTGCTGATCGCCGATGGCCCCGGCGGCGGCGCCGGCCGCGAGGATCCGCAAGAGCAGCGTCGGCTCTTTTATGTCGGCATGACCCGAGCGCGGGAGACCCTGGCCCTCGGCCGGGTGCCGGGCGGTGACAACCCCTCCCCTGCCCTGTTCGAGGGGGACTGGCTCCTGCGGTCGCGGGTGGATATCCCCGCCCCGGCCGCCGCGCTGATCCAGCGCCGCTACACACTGCTCAGCCTCGCCGACATCGACCTGGGCTATGCCGGCCGCCAACCGGCCGCCGACCCCATCCACGCCCGGCTCGCCGCGCTGACGACCGGAGATGCCTTATCCCTGCGTCAGGTCAGCGATACGCTCGTCCTCTGCGACCGCCAGGGCGCCCCCGTCGGACGCCTCTCGCGGCGCGCCGCGGCCCTGTGGCTACCGCGGCTGCCGGCAGTCGAAACCGCGCGGATCATCGCCCTGATGCGCCGCCGCCGCGACGACGGCGAAGGCGAGTACCGCGACACCTGCCGGGTGGAGACCTGGGAGTATCCGTTGGTGGATCTGATTTGGCGGATGGGCGACGACCTGACACCGTCGGGAAACCAGGCGGCAAACAGAGAACACGAACCCGGAAACTTCAGTTGAAGCGATTTCCGAAGCATCTCGTACCGCGCGGGCTCAACCTCCGGTGAGCAGGGCGAGGCGACCGGAGGCCGACGCTTTAGCGGGCGGCGGCGGCGCCGCTTTCGGCTGAAACCTCGACCTCCGGTCTGTTATGCGGGTGCAGCAAGATCCGGACACTGGTGGCGAATGCTCCAGACCGCGGAGTCTGGAAAGAACCTATCGCCGTCGGACGTGATCGCCGGACGTAGGGGCGGGTTTTAGGTGATTTCCCGGAAAGCATCTACCGCCGTGTAGGGGCGAATTCATTCGCCCCTACAACCCAAGAGGCTTTCTGCGCATGCGCAGTCGGGATGCCTATTCACGGAAATCGCCTTAGGGGCGACTAAAGTCGCCCCTACACGTTGGTACAACGTTTCCCGGAAATCACCTTAAGAGGATATCCGGAACGGAATATGCTTAAACTGAGAAACCCTATAATTTCCAACGCTTAATCTATCAGGCGCCAAAAGCGTCGTATTGTCAGAGTTCAGTGACATATCAATAAATTTCAATAGGTTGTCTTTCATCAGCAATTTCTGAACCGGATTTACTCTAAACCCGCCCCTACACGAGTGTCGGTCCGAATATCAGGTAAGAAGACTATATCTCACGCAAAGTCGCCAAGCACGCCAAGAAGAGCGCAATTACCGGCGACCGTGCCGCGCGCGCCGGCGGCTTCAACGACACCGTGCACGGGGGCTGGTTCTCCGCGGGCGACTTCGGACTCGACCAGGGCCTGATCCTGCTGATGATCGAGAACTTTCGCTCCGGCCTGCTGTGGCGCCTGCTGCACGGCTCGGCGCCGATCCGCACGGGCCTGCACCGCGCCGGCTTCCGCGGCGGATGGTTTGTATCAATTGCATGCGCGTCCACATGTGTATTCAACGTAATGGAATTCTGGTGCGCGATGCGATTCGCCCAGACATGACTTCCATGGTCAATGTTTGTTAGCGATCTTCCAGATAAACCTTCATAGATGGCAATAAATTTTATCGTCGTCGGTCCTTCAAACAGGTTTTGCGCTAAACGTTGAGCCTGCAAAAGCGTCTCACCTATCCGCCAAACCGGAAGTGTGATATCGAAGACCGTGCCCGGCAGAATGCCGGCAGAATGGATGCGCGACCTGGGCGCCGTACTTCCATTCCTCTTCTTCAAAACCACGGAGTAAGAATGCCAAGCCCCCAGGATGAATCCGCCAGAAGTCTGAATGCGCAGCATCGCGGTTCTCGGCGGGCGTTTGCGTATCGCTGCCGAGCCAACATTCAACCGCGCCGTCAATTAGATATGGGTAACTAAGTACATCAATACAATTGCTATGAGCCGCTTATTTATGCGAATTCTTAAAAATCAAGACGTTGCATTTATTGCGGCCTACAAATATTTAAATTGAGGTACTTATTCCCTGCCGCGTCGGGTACCAAAAAGGCGGCCATCCTGTATGGCGGACCACACTTGCGCTCAATACATTGGGCAACTGAGCGGGCGAAATTTGACGGCGTTCACCTAAGATTTCGTAAGCAAAGTTATAGGATCCATGAGGAAAGCGTGGGCCAACATGCTCCGGCAACTCCTGAGTAAGCATGCGCCAACGTTCAAAACCGACATGAATCCAGTCTTCTAGCCGGGCTAGCTCAGTGGATTGTTCTATCTGTGACACAGCGCCTGTGATTAAGTCCCTGATCTGATCAAACATCTCGTCCCGACGATTACGCAAACACTTAGCCAGAAGATCATCCCAATCCTGGGCGCTTTGCCTGACTATTACCCACATCTTTGCTGGCCGGCTGCGGCTGCCAGGGCTGAACACAGCACGGCGGAAGTGGTGAAATCCGCTCCCATCACGACCGATGGGGCAAAGGTAGATGACCGAGGCAAGTGTTGGCAAGCTGTGCGGGCGACCGCTGAGTGCGGCGGACCTCGAGACGATCCGGCGGGCCATCGACGCCGCCGCCCCGTGCGTGCCGAAGTGGCGCGGCGGGTGTGCG
>NZ_CAIZIZ010000514.1 GCF_903933125.1 uncultured Lamprocystis sp.
ACGGAAGCGCTTGCCAACGGCACCGATCGCGTTCCGGCGAAGCGGATCTACCAGTACGGTCCGAATTGCGTCCGCGACTGCCACGACCTGCGCGCGGCGCTGGCCATCCTCGCCGAGCGCGGGCGGGCGCGGATGGAGGAATCCGGGCGCCGGCGAAGCGTGGTGATCAATCCGGCGTTGCTGACTGAGCTGGATTGAGCGAGGACCATTGGATTTCGACGTCAGAGGGTGTTGCTACTGTTGCTACTCTTGCTACCGACACCCTACCGACACCCGGCGCAAACGCTGATCGGTAGCAAGAGTAGCGAGAGTAGCAGGGGGTGCCGGGTCGGAAACGGCTTCGTTCCAAATAATATGTGCCACCTTTGAGGATCTGCCCCGCGTCCTGTCCTGTGCAATCCGCCACTGCTGACTGAGCGGGAGTGAACTTGGAGCATTGTGTTTCGACATCAGACGGTGTTGCTATTGTTGCTATTCTTGCTACCGTCGCCCTGCGTGAACGCTGATCGGTAGCAAGAGTAGCAAGGCTAGTTTGTTTTCTACATGCCGCTCGATGACAGGATCGATGCCGTCCGTGTGCTGCATGGTGCGCGAGACATCGACGCGGTCTTCAATTCAGAGCAGTAAGGGTTGGCGCGCGGAGTCTGCGGCCGATGCCAAGCCGCCTTGGGTTTCGGCGGTATGAGTTGCAAGCTCTACCACACGCACTATTTCTCCGTCGGCGTCCGCTGGTGGTGATCCCTTGATGCGGCTGTTCCAGTGGCCTTATACCGATGCGGCCTGCAGACGGATCGTGTCCCGAGGTGCCGCCGCTTTCCCATGGTTACGGATGGTGATGTCGACGTCGCAGCCGAGTCGAGTCAGCAGACGCATCAGGCGCTCGACCGACACATCTCGGAATTGCCCATTGAGCAGCCGCGACACGTCCGGCTGACTCAGGCCCATGCGTTTGGCCGCCGCTACCTGGGTCAGATCTTGAGCGTTGATGACCCCCTGAATTCGAGTCACCAGTTCCGCTTTGAGAAGATGGGTTTCGGCATCGGGGAATCCGAGATCGGCAAAGACATTCTTCGTGCCGCGCGTGATGCGGGTATCCGGGTCTTTCTTCATGATGCTTTTCCTTTTTCAAGCTGCGCCTTGTAATCGGCCTCGGCTGCTTTGAGGCGCCGCTGGATCAACTCCATGTCTTCGGTCGGGGTCTTGATTCCCGACTTCGACTTCTTCTGGAAGGCGTGCAGGACATAGACCGCCGTCGCGAACTTCACGGTGTAGACCGCCCGGAAGGTGTCGCCCACATGGTCGGCAACAAGTTCCAACACGCCCGCCCCACCGAAGCCCTTGAGCGGTTTGGCGCTGCCATGCTTCAGACCGATCTGTGCCTGATAAAGCGCGTACCCCATCGAGTCCTGCACGGGATCCGGAAATTCCCGGAAGTCCTTGTAGCTCGAACCGATCCATGAGACGGGCTTAACCGTGGCGCCAGACATTTTTAGAATATGGCGGAAACACCATATAAAGTCAAGCCATTCTCACGCGGGGGAATTGAAGCGGCGCGGGCTTTTGCACCGGAGGGTGCTGCTACTGTTGCTACTCTCGCTACCGTCGTGCCGGCGTGACCCCTGATCGGTAGCAGAAGTAGCAAGGGTAGCAGGGGGTGCCGGGGATCGCAGGCATGATCAGCTACTCCCTCACGCTGCTCAAGCGCAGCATGAGCGTCATCGGATGCGTCGGCGAGGGCTGAAACCCGTAGTGCTCGTAGAACTGCTTGGCCTTCTCGTGAAGGGCATGCACGAGCAGGGCTCTGACGCCAGCGTTCTGCGATACGGCCACCGCGCGATTGACCGCGTCCTGGAGCAAAGCGGCGCCCAAGTGCAGTCCCTGCGCCCTGCGATCGACCGCGAGCCGGGCGAGAACCATGACAGGAACCGGATCAGGCATGTTGCGACGCACGCCACTCGTTGCGAGTTGGTGCGAAACGGCGCCGGCCGCCATGGCGTAGTAACCGCGGACGTGGCCGCCCTCGTCGGTGACGACGAAGCTGCGGCTCGCACCGCTTGACTGGTTGGACAATGCCCTGCGCTTGAGCCAGTCATCGAGCACGGCCTCGCCGCACTCGAAGTCATCCAGTCGATGTGAAGCCGCCAGGGGCTCCGGCGGACGGAGTTGCAAGCTCAGGCCTTCGCCGACTTCTTGCCCCAGGGTGCCTTGACCGCCATGAGGCGCTCAAGCCCCGGATTGCGCGCGGGCGGCGCGTCGAGCAGCTTGGCGAACTGCCGAAACTTCTCGGCATCCAGTTTGAAAAATACCTGATCGAGCAGTACCGACTGTGCCTTGTCGCAGGCGGCCTCGAGCATGAAGTCGG
>NZ_CAIZIZ010000515.1 GCF_903933125.1 uncultured Lamprocystis sp.
AACCCGAACCCCGAACCCCGAACCCCGAACCCCGAACCCCGAACCCCGAACCCCGAACCCCGAACCCCGAACCCCGAACCCCGAACCCCGAACCCCGATGACCATCAAAGACCTGTTCGCCAACGCCATCGACCGTCGTATCGAGGAGGTCATCAAGGTCGATCAGGCCGACGCGGCGATCATCCGCGACGAGTTGGCCGAATACATCGTCACCGACTCGATCCGCGCGCATTTTCTGAAGATCTTTGAACACTACCAGACCACCTGGCAGAAGCCTAACGAAGGGATCGCCATCTGGACTTCGGGCTTCTTCGGCTCGGGCAAGTCCGGCTTCGCCAAGTACCTCGGTCTTGCGCTGGCCAACCGCGACATCCTCGGACAGGGCGCCGGGGACTTGCTCGCCCAGCGCTGCAAGGACACCAAGGCCCAAGTCCTGCTGACCAACATCGCCGAGCGAATCCCCACCGAGGCCGTGATCTTCGACGTCTCCACCGACCGCGGTATCCGCACCGGCAACCAGAGCATCACCGAGATCATGTACCGACTCTTCTTGCAGAGCCTGGGGTACGCGCGGGATCTCGATCTGTCCGAGTTGGAGATCACCCTGGAGGACGAAGGCCGCCTCGACGCCTTCAAGGCCAACTACCGGAAGGTCTTCGACAAGGACTGGGACTACGAGAAAGGCAAGATCGCCACCGCCGTCCAGCAGGCGAGCCGCGTCATGCACGCCATGGACCCGGCCACCTACACGACGGCCGACAGTTGGCGCGAATCGGCCATGAAACGCGCCGACATCACCCCCGGGGACTTGGCGGCCCGCTGCCTGGAACTGATGTCCCGCCGGCGGCCCGGCAAGAACCTCCTGTTCGTCATCGACGAGGTTGGTCAGTTCGTCGCCCGTGACGTTCAGAAAATGCTCGATCTCCAGGCGGTCGTGCAAAGCCTCGGGCGGGTCGGGCGCGGCAAGCTGTGGATACTCGTCACCTCCCAGGAAAAACTCACCGAACTGGTCGGCGGGCTGGACGATCGCCGGGTCGAACTCGCCCGCCTGATGGACCGCTTTCCGTCCGAGCTTCAGGTTCACCTGGAGCCTTCCGACATCTCGGAGGTCACCAGCAAGCGCGTGCTCGCGAAAAACGCCGAGGCCGAAAAGATCCTGCGCGAACGCTTCACCGAGCACCGCGGCCGGCTGACGGACAACACCCGCCTCACCGCGGACATCACGCTGCCGGAACTGACGGCCGATGCCTTCATCGATCTCTACCCGCTGCTCCCCTATCAGATCGACCTCATCATCCAGATCGTCTCCGGCCTGCGGACCCAGGGCGGGGCGAGCAAGCACGTCGGCGGCGCCAACCGCACCATCATCAAGCTCGCCCAGCAATTGCTCATCCATCCGGACGTGGACCTGGCCAGCCGACCCATCGGCACCCTGGCGCGCGTGGACCAGATCTACGATCTCGTCTCCGGCAACATCGGCAGCGAGATTCGCGCCAAGATTGCCGACATCGGCACCAAGATCGCCCACCCGTCCGCCCAAGCGGTCGCCAAGGTGATCTGTCTGTTGCAGTACGTGCGCAGCGTTCACCGGACGGCCGAGAACATCGCCGCCGCGCTGCACCCGGCCATCGATGCCGATTCGCGCCTGGCGGAGGTCCGGCAGGCCCTGGAGGCGCTGGAGAAGGGCCTCATGGTCCGCCGCGGCGATGACGGCTACCGGATTCCCTCGCCGGCTGAGGATGACTGGGAGCGCCAGCGTGCCGCGCTGGTCCCCAAGCCCGGCGACACCGCCCGCCTGCACGCCGAGGCCGTCACCGCCCTCTGGCAGCCGCAACCCTCCCACAACCTGCTGAACGTCAAGCCCTTCAAGGCGGGGCTCTACCTGAGTGAGCGCCTCGCGGTCGAGGGGGACATCCCGTTCCACCTGGCCCTGGCCGAGCTCGGAACTGAATTCGATCAACAGGTGGAGGACTTCCGCCGTCGCAGCCAGACCGAGACGCAGGCCGTCTTCTGGATTGCCGCGATGGGTGACGCCATCGACCGCGAGACCGTCGAACTCCACCGCTCCAAAGAGATCCTGTCCCGCAAGGAGCGGGGCGCCCAGACCAAGGACGAGTCCGCCCTGGTGGCGGAGGAGAAGATCCGCCAGCGCCGCCATCAGGACGAATTACGGCGCCTCATTAAACAGTCGCTGCTTACCGGCACCATCTTCTTCCGCGGCAACGACCGCAGCCCGGACGAGAATGCCGGCGAGGTCTCCCGCACCGCGGCCAAGGTCCTGTCCCAGGCCCTGCCGGAGGTCTTCGACCGCTTCGCGGAAGCCGCCGCACGGGTCACCAAGAACGATCTGGACGCCCTGCTGACCACCGAAAACCTGCGCGGACTGACACCCGTCTACGCGGACCTCGGACTGGTGCGGGACCAGGGCGGCAAGCCCGTCTTCGATGTGGAGACCGGGGTACTCGCCGAGGTCCTGGCCCGTATCGAGAACCGCACCAGTTACGGCGAGACCGCCAGCGGGCGCTGGCTGACCGATGAGTTTGCCAAGGAACCCTTCGGCTGGGAGTTCGACACCGTGCGGCTCCTGGTCATCGCGCTGCTGCGCGCCGGCAAGATCGAGGCGACCAGCAAGGGGCAGGTCATCGACTCCGCCCTGTCACTCGACGCGCGCACCACCTTCACCAACAACAACCTGTTCCGCCAGGCATCCTTTCGCCCGCGCACCACCGACTGCGAGTTCACGGACTACATCGAGGCGTGCGAGGCTTACAAGACCTGCTTCGGGAAAGAGATCCAGGAGTACGAGGAAAACATCATCGCGGCGGCCATCCGCGCGACCACGGAGGGCTTCGAGGAAAAGTTGCGGGAGGTCCTCGCCCAGCTCGACAAGCATGGGCTACCCGGTGGCGAGGTGATTGCCGCCGCCCTGAGCAACAGCGTCGGCTTCCGCCGCCAGCGCGACTGCCAGACGCTCAAGGCCTTCACCGCCTGCCACCAGGCGCTGAAAGAGGCTATCAAGCGGGGGGCCGAACTCGCCAAGGCCCTGACGGAGCCCGCGCTCCACGACCTGGGCCTGGCGCGCAAGGCGCTCGATAGTCTCTGGCCCTTCCTGGAGCACGAGCCGGACTTGAGCGACGGCGACCGGGACCACGCCGAGCAGCTCAAAGACCTGCTGGCGCGGGAGTCCTTCTTCCGCGAGCTGCCGGCCATCGATCAGCACGCCAAGGCTCTGGAGACCGCCCACCAGGCCCGCCGGCAACAGGCGCTCGACGCCCGGACCCAGGCTTACGCGGACGCCCTCCAACAACTGCGCGGCACCCCCGGCTGGGAGGAGGTCGGCGAGGAACAGCGCAACCGCATCGCCGAGCCGCTGACGACCTACACTGTCGCAAAGGCCGCCACCGCATCGATACCCCAGCTCCGAGCGGACCTCGACGCCTGTTCCGTCCGGCGCGACAAGGCCGTCGAAGACCTGATGCGTCTGCTCGACGGCAACCGGGTCGTCAAGATCAGTGCGGCCGGCTTCTTCTCCGGTGGGATCGAGAACGAGGAACAGCTCGATCAGGCGCTCGACGGGCTGAAGGAGCAGTGTTTGGAACTCATCGCGGCCGGCAAGAAGGTCTTGGTTCAATAAGACACGATCGCCATGAGAGCCTCCATTGACCTGCGCACCCTCGCCAGTCGCGAAAGCGAGCAAACCGAGTGGAAAGAGAATGTTGCCGATATTGACGATGTCGTCGAGACCTTGTCGGCTTTCGCCAACGACTTGCAGAATCTTGGCGGGGGCTATGTCGTGTGCGGTGCACAGGAAGAAAAGGATGAGCATGGCTTTCCGAAACTTGTACTCACCGGACTCACCGCATCACGTTTGAAAGAAGTCGAAGGCAAGACGCTGAGCAGATGTCGCGATCTCGTCTCGCCGCCGATCACCCCGCTCGTTGAAGAGTTGCCTGCCGAGCAACCGGAGCGTCGCATCCTGGTATTCATACAACCGGCGACGGATCAGGCGCATACGTTTCGGCGAGGTAAGGACGGCGGCAAGCACTATGTGCGTGTCTCTCGCTCGACCATCGAGGCCCGTAACGGGGTCCTGCGCAATCTGCTTGTGCGCAAAGGCGCCATGGAGCCATGGGACCGTCGGCCCTGTAACGCGGCAACCGAGAACGATATCGATTTGCTCGCGCTACGCGAGGCCCTGCAACGCATGGGCGTATTCTCATCCATGCGCGGTTTGGAACCTTATCTATCGGACACGGCGCAGCTCAGCCCGTTCGTGCCTTCACTGTTCATCCGCGAGCCGCTCTCCGGCGTTCTGCGACCACCTCGACTTTGGCCATTTTTGCCTGAGGCCGGGCGCTGTGCACGGGTGGGCTGGACCAGGGCCGGCGGCTCCTGCGGAGGTGGCGGCAGCGGGAGACCGGCGGTATCGTCTGAAGTCGACCAAAACACCAGCCGTCACC
>NZ_CAIZIZ010000516.1 GCF_903933125.1 uncultured Lamprocystis sp.
GAGACCCCCGAACTGGCCGCGCGCTGCCGCGACTTCAGCGCCGATCGCGGCCTCGACAGTGCCGAGACCAAGGCCCTGCTGTGGGACCGCTACGACATCCGCCCGCTCATCGACACCCGCGAACTGTGGCGCGAGGAGAAGGAGCACCCCGACTATGACCCCAGCAAGCCCATCACCCGTCCCCTGTTCCCCACGCGGGTCGATACCATCGTCCATACGGAGAAAGGCCGCGTTCATTGCATCTGCCCGGCCACCGGCGTGCAACGCGACTTGGCCTTCCAGGGGTTCGAGGCCGATCGTGACACCCTCAAATACCGCTGTCCGGCCGCGGCCTTTGGGCTCGACTGCCAGGGTCGTGAACGGTGCCATCAGGCCGGCGGGGTCACGCCCGGCGACTACGGGCGCATCGTGCGCATCAGCCTCGCCGACCATGATCGGCGCATCTTCGTGCCGACGCCCTATGGCAGTCCCAGTTGGAAGCGCGGTTATAACCGTCGTAGCGCCTTGGAGCGGATCAATAACCGCATCGATAACAGCTTCGGCTTCGAGCGGCATTTCATTCGCGGCCTGGCCAAGATGCAGACGCGCGTCGGCTTGGCGCTGGCGGTCATGATGGCCATGGCGCTGGGACACGTCAAAGCCGGTCGCCCCGAACAAATGCGTTCGCTGGTTCAGCCCATCCCCGCGACCGGATAGCCCCCTCACCGACTGCCGCGTTCGGCCAGGCCGCCCACGCGTCGCCTGCGGGCGCGGCTGTCCGCGGAACAGAGTTGTTGAGAATGATTCTCAAAGAGGCGCCGCGGCGACCCGATTGCGTCGGTGCGCACCAGGAAATGACTGTGCGTCAGCCCGTCTGGCGCCGACCCCGGTCCCGGCGCGTCCGCGAAAAACGCCGCAGCGCAAATGTCTCTTGCCCAAAAACTCTTGCCGGTACCGCGATGGCCGAGTACGATCGGAGTATTTGGATCCAGCGCGGCGGAGTGACTCTCGGGTGCGTAAATGTCTTCGATGTTTGCGACATTGATACCGACCGCGTCGTTGGAGACATCCCCAGGGATCGCGGCAATGGCACGCCGAATGGAATGATGATCCTCAGCTTGAGGCTTCACGAGCGCGTCTCCAGGTCATTCGGCAGGCACTGATCGATCAGATCCAGGAGAGATCCGAATGTGGTTTCATAGATTTTACTCTCGAGCAGATCGCGGCGCGCCATCGGATCGAAGCCGCGAAATCGCGAATCATCGAGTATTGCGATAGGGTCCCGCAACGTCCAGTCCTCTTCAAAGAGAACCGATTCGTCAGTGGCTTCGTCATCCCATGGGATATCACTAAAGGGCTCTGCCGGCGTCACCAACGGTGCGACCGGCGCTGCACGCGGACCCAGCCCGACCTCTACGGCGAGGTCCCGGCAGCGTTCAGCGAAGGCTTGGCGCAGGTGAGTCTCGGGGGGGGCCTTGCCCTGAACGAGGGCCTTGATCGTAATCCCGGCCAGCGGCGTGCGTCGTCAGGGCTTCCAGCCCTGACGGTGTCAGGCCAGGATGGCCTGACGACGCACCCGGCGAGCCCAAGCGGCCGGAATCTTGATCGAGGCCTGAACGAGGTTGATGCGGGAGAGCCATTCGGGCGCCGGTTCAGCCGGATCTCCGAAGCGGGCGAGATGGGCGAGCAAGACCCGGAATCCCTGAAAAGTCTGAGGTTCGTCCAGTCCGAACAGTAGCACTTCGGCGCCCAGTCCCAGCAGGGAGGACGCAGTGGTCTCGTGCAAGCCAGCGCGGGCATCCACCAGGATCGCGTCGTAGCGGGCCGCATCCGAGAGCCGATCGAGTAGCGTCGCGATCTGATCGCGCAACGTTGCCACGGCACCATCCGGACCGATATCTTCTATGTAAGCGCGCGCGATTTTGGCAAGCACATCCGCCGGGTTCTCCAGTGATCGCCTGCCCAGCACCGGGATTACATCAATGCGTCCGCGTCCGCCCGCCAACGCGGACGGACCAACCAAGTCGGCCAGAAAGGCGTTGTCCAATCCAGAAAGTCCGTTTTCGACCAAGGCATCAAGAACCCCGAACTCGGGCAGTGTTCCCGGATCCAGCAACATGGGTCCGAGTCCGGGCGCCTCTATGTCCAAATCGATCGCCAGCACCCGCAATCCTCGGGACGCGAGAGCGACTGCCGCGACTGCCAAGCCGGTCGAACGACCCACCCCGCCTTTCAAACTCGCAAACACGAACCGGCGAGGTTGGGCTGACATGGGTGCCGGGGCGCGCAGCCAGTCGGCACCGACCATCCGACGGTCCAGCAGTCGGGTACGCGATGCGCCGATCAACACCGGCAGGGCGGTCGCGTCACAGAGGATTGTTGATGCGCCGAAATCGTTGCAATCTGCCACCACCCGATCGAAACGGGCATAGGAACCAAGTTTCTCGCGCAAGTGCTGTGCGACGCGCTCGATCGTTGCCGGATCCAATGGATCTGGCGCGAAGAAAGCAAGACGGCCACTGGCGTCCCGCAATACGACCCCGCGTTCCAGCGTGTCAGGGCCAAGTTGCTCCATAATAACCAGTGAGAGTGCCTGCAGGCTGTCGTCGAAACGTATTGGCATTACATCAACCTCAGGTACCGATAGACGCGACGACGTAATCGTTCAGACCCTCACCTGCGGCAGGGGGGCCAGCGACAACCCCTGGCGCCGGTCAGTGATGGCCTTGACCAGGTAGTTCCAGGGCGAGTGCTGGCGTTGCCGACAGGTGTCGATGACACTGGCCAGCAGGGTAAA
>NZ_CAIZIZ010000517.1 GCF_903933125.1 uncultured Lamprocystis sp.
GGTGACGGCTGGTGTTTTGGTCGACTTCAGACGATACCGCCGGTCTCCCGCTGCCGCCACCTCCGCAGGAGCCGCCGGCCCTGGTCCAGCCCACCCGTGCACAGCGCCCGGCCTCAGGCAAAAATGGCCAAAGTCGAGGTGCGGCCGTAGGGCGCAATAGCGCAGCGTATTGCGCCGCATGTCGGAAACGATCGATAGTCCCGGTTCTCGCGGTCCCGAGACGGCGCAGATGCAATGTCGACCGGCTGACGCCGATGGAAAGAACATCAGCCATCCCCAAGGATGAATATCCCCCGTGGGAGCGGCGTCCCGCCGCGATGCGGTGCCGCGGTGACCGCTGACGCTGCGGCTACACGCCCGCCCCCGTCGCGGCGGGACGCCGCTCCCACAGCGTCGCTGCGCGACTTCCACGGTATGCCTCGACCTCCATTTTTCTTGAGGCCGGAACGACGATCTAAGCCAACAATTGTATTCGCTTATTAATTGATTCTTTACTCGTTCATGAGTGAACCGACCCAACCCGAGTACATCGCGACCCTGATTGACCTGCATCGCGGGCTGCCGCGCCAGGGGCCGGGGGACCCGGAATTCACGCGACAGTTATTTTGCCGGCTGCCGACCTTGCCGGCGCAACCGCGGATTGCCGACCTCGGTTGTGGATCCGGCGCCGCGACACTGTTACTTGCGAAGCACTACGGCAGCCTGGTCAGAGCGGTCGACGCGGCACCCGACTTCATCGAGGAACTGAGGAACAAGGCCGCCACGGCGGGCCTTGACCATCTGGTCGACGCCCTCTGCGCTGATATGGCGGCGCTGGACTGGCCACCCGCCTCGATCGATCTTCTCTGGTCCGAGGGTGCAGCGTACAACCTGGGCTTCGAGCAGGCACTAAGGGCCTGGCACCCCATCGTATCCACGGGCGGCATCGCCGTTGTATCGGAGATGAGTTGGTTCAGCGACACCGTGCCGGACCCGGCGCGTCGGTTCTGGGAATCGGCGTATCCGACCATGGGCACGGAGCAGCAGAACATCGCTCGGGCGACAGCCGCCGGCTTCAGCGTTGTCTTCACCGAAAGGCTGCCGAGCAATGCCTGGTGGGAACACTACTATGGTCCCCTACGTGAACGCATGCGCCGGCCGGATGTGGCCGGCATGAATCAAGCCGTCATTCGGGAAACCGAGCAGGAGATGGCGCTGTTTGAACGCTACAGCGACTGTTATGGCTATACGTTTTATATTCTGCAAAGGCCTTGATCATCGTGCCGACCAGTTTCCGCCGATGCCCTGGTTCAGAAATCCGTTCCACAGATAGTCACAGATGAACACAGATGCTTTTCTTCATCTGTGAACATCTGTGTCATCTGTGGATAAATCCGGATGCAGGCCCCACCGCCGACCTTCCCGACAACCGCTGACATCAGATAAGAATATCGTCCGCGTGCAGTAAATCAGCGAAGAGATCCTTCTTGATCACTTCATAATTCCTGCGCGTCTTGGCCGCTGCGCCGATGATGTAACGGCGGGCGATGAAGACTTTGCGGCTGTCCTGCGCCGCCTCATCCATGAGCAACCAACCGGTGTAGAGATAGCTGTAGATCTCCACCAGTTCCTTGGCGGCGATGCTCTGAAATTGCTTATCGGTCTTGTCCGCGACGAATTTCAGGGCGTCGAGGAACAGCACCCGCATCTCTTTCAATTCATCCGCCAGGCGCGCCAGATTGCCGGTATTTTCCTGTTGCTCCAGCCTGGTGAAATGCTCGCCAAGAATGTCGCCAATGACTCCGCCGGTGGCCGCCACGATTTGCAACTGCGAGGTGCCCTCGTAGATGTTGGTGATCCGCGCATCACGGGTCAGGCGCTCGACATTGAACTCCTTCATGTAACCCGTGCCGCCATGAATCTGCAAGGCGTCATAGGTGATCTTGTTGGCGTTCTCGCTCAGTACATACTTGGCCATCGGGGTGAGCAGCGCGGCGACCCGGGTTGCCTCCTTGAGTTTGGCGTTCTCAACCGTCGCATCCTTGCCTTCGGCCTTGAGCGCGTCGACCTTCTCTTCCAGCTTGTTGCGCAAATCGACCCAATGACAGCCGGCGTAGAGCAGGGAGCGGTCGCTCTCCAGCGTCACCCGCATTTCCATCAGCAGGTTGGCGACCACGGGGATCGCATAGATGCTCTTACCGAACTGTTCGCGCGCCCTGGCGTAGCGCAGCGCTTCCTCATAGGCGGCCTGGGAAATACCCAGACCCTGAGCGGCGACGCCGAGACGCGCACCGTTCATCATATCCATGACGTACTTGATCAGGCCAAACTTGCGCTTGCCGATGAGTTGCGCCGGGGTATCGTTGAACTGCAACTCGCAGGTCGGCGAGCCATGGATACCCAGCTTGTTCTCGATCCGCCGCACGACGACGTTATCTTTGCCGTAGCAGGCGAACAGACTCAAGCCCCGCCCGTCCTTGGTGCCGGGTTCGGAGCGGGCCAGGACCAGCAGGATTTGCGCATTGCCGTTGGTGATGAAGCGCTTGACACCCTTGAGACGCCACTGTCCGTCCTCGTCCTGATAGGCGAGCATGTTGACGGCCTGCAGGTCCGAACCGGCGTCCGGTTCGGTCAGCACCATCGCCCCCGTGGCCGCACCGCTGGCGAATTGCGGCAGGAATTCCTGTCGTTGCGCCTCATCGCCGTATTTATTGATGGTCTCGGCGATGTCCTGCAGACCGAACAGGTTCATCAACGAGGCTTCGGCACGCGCCACCATCTCGATCGCCATGGTGTAGATGGTGGTGGGGATGTTCAGGCCCCCATAGCGTCGGGGCAGCGTGAACCCCATCAGCTCCGCCTTGGTCAGATCTTCCAGGGCCGCCTGGATGCCCTTGGCATAGGTCACCTTGCCGTCGGCGAAATGACTTCCCTCTTCGTCGACCGCGGCCGCCTGGGGCGCCACGTTGTTCGCCGTGATGTCGCCGACGATTTCCAGCACCTTGCGATAATTATCCAAGGCATCCTGGTAATCGGTGGGTGCGAAGTTATAGCGACTGGCCTCGGTGTAGCCGTGCTCGGCGATGTCAACCACCTCCTCCAGGTGCAGGCGGTCGAAATGAAACAGGAGATCGGTGTTGTCGGTGAAATAGTTGGCCATGGCTCGGCTACTTTAACTTGTGCTTGTAGGCGTCGATGAGCTTGGGAATCACTTCCATCACATCGCCGACGATTCCATAATGGCAGACGCCGAAAATCGGCGCGTCGGGATCGGCATTGATGGCGATGATCTTGTTGGACTCACTCATCCCAGCCCGGTGCTGAATCGCCCCGGAAATGCCGCAGGCGATATACAGCTTGGGCCGCACGGTGACCCCGGTCTGCCCCACCTGCCGGACGTGGTCGATATAACCGGCGTCCACCGCCGCACGCGTGCCCGCGACTTCGCCGCCGATCACCCGCGCCAATTCGTGGAGGATCTGAAAATTCTGCCAGTTGCCCATCCCGTAGCCGCCGGCGACGATGATCGGAGCAGCCTTAAGGTTGACCTTGCTCTCCTCGTGATGCCGGGCGATGATCCGCACCAGGTGGTCGGCGGCATCGGGCTCATAGTAGATCGGCGTAATGCGTCCAGCGACCGGTTGCGCCAGCGGAATTTTCTCCATGACGCCCTCGCGCACCGTCGCCATTTGCACCGGGGAGTCCGGGCAGATGATGGTCGCGATGATGTTGCCGCCGAAGGCCGGGCGAATCTGCAGCAGGAGTTGGGAATAGTCCTTGCGCAAATAGGTCACGTCCGAGATCTGCAGATCGGTACAGTCCGCGGTCAATCCGCTACGGGTATGGGAGGCGACGCGCGGCGCCAGATCCCGGCCGATGAAGGTGCCGCCAAACAGGACGATCCGCGGCTGATACCGGTCCACCAGCTCGCTCATGATGCGGCTGTAGGGCAAGGTGTTGTAGTGGTGCAGATCCGGGTGATCCGCCAGCAGGACGTCGGTGACGCCGTAGTGAAAGGTCTCTTCGGCAACGGCCTGCATATTGTGGCCGATGAGCACCGCCTGCAATTCCCCATTCAGGCTTTCCGCCAGCTTTCTGCCCTTGGAGAGCAACTCGAAGCTCACGTCGGCCGGCTTGCCGTCGCGCTGTTCAATGAATACCCAGACCAGTTTATTCTCATTCATAGGGGCTTATCCGAAGATGTGGTCTTCCATCAGTTTATCGATCAGCGCATACATGCCGTCCTTGGTGGCCGGTATGGTTTCATGCGCGCTCCCGCCCAACACCACCGACTCGATCTTGTGGACCTTGGTCGGTGACCCGCCAAGGCCACACCGGTTCAGGTCGACATCCAGATCGTCGGCGGTCAGCGTGGGGATAAACAGACCCTTGGATACGTACTCCTCCTTGAGCTGATCCACATACAGCAACGAATTGCCCTCGGTCATCTTTTCCAGTTCGAGCAGAGTATGGGCATTCTTGTACGCCATGACCCGCTTGGCCCGGAAGGGCCGGGGTGTGGCGGCGTCCTTAACGACCGTGATCAGGAGCGGAAGGGTGCCTTCCAACACCTCAAAGCCGTTATCCACCTTGCGCTTGACGGTGATCGTCGACCCTTCCGCCTTGAGGATCGCTTCCGCATAGGTGATCTGCGGCAGGCCCAATTTTTCAGCGGTCTGCGGGCCGACCTGGGCGGTGTCGCCATCGATCGCCTGCCGGCCGGCGAAGATGATATCGTAATTGCCTAGTTTACGGAGCGCTTCCGCCAATACATACGAGGTCGCCAGGGTGTCGGCACCGGCAAATTTCCGGTCGCTGATGAGAAACGCCTCATCGGCACCCATGTACAAACACTCGCGCAGCAGATCCGAGGCTTTTAAAGGCCCCATGGTCATCACGCGCACGGTGCCGCCGAAACGATCCCGGAATTGCAGCGCCAATTCCAGCGCCACCTTGTCTTCGGGATTGAAAATCGTGGGGAGTTTACTGCGATTGACAGTGCCGTCCGGCTTCATTACCTGCCCGGAGATATTGGCCGTGTCAGGAACCTGTTTGACCATTACGATGGAATGGTAGCTCATGCTCTGCCTTGTAAGTTCTACTGGGATAATCGGGGAATGCGGCGACCGGCAGACCAGACGATCAGCACAGACGGGGCCATGGCGGTCACATCACCCGGAAAAAGGGACCGCGGAATTTTACCATTTTTCGTAAGCCCATGCGATGGAGGCAGCGGGACCGCAGCAGTTCCAAATTTGGGTAGCCGCCGCCGGCGGAGTGGCGGCGGCGAGGTGGATGGTGGATGCGCTGCGCTTATCCACCCTACGAAAACCGGCTCCGCTGTAGGGTGGATAAGGCGCGCTGTTCGGTGTCAGAGACCCGACACGTCGGTCGCGCGCCGCATCCACCAGGGGTCGCGCGAGGCCGCCCAAATCTGGAATAGCTGGCCGCGGCCCATCAGGAATCACCCCGCCGCGACCTGCCGCTCGCGCCGCTTGAGCCAGACCTCCAGACCTTGAGCGTTGAGTTCGGTATCGACCGCGAGCAAGGCGTCGATCCGCACGTCCTCCAGATCCACTCCGTGGGCGCGGGCACTGGCCGTCAGGTGCGCCGATACCGCCCGCTTGAGCCGGGTGAGGCGTTCGGGGTCATCGCGCCCCTCCTCCGCCAAGGCGATCCCCGCCATGTCATGAATGCTCCGGCGCAGGCCGTCCACCAGCCGTTCCGGCGCATCGACCCGGCCGTAGTGCGTCAGGTACATGGCTTTCGGATTCACGTTCATGAGCTTATCGAGGCTTTGCAGCCAGGCGTCCGGATCGAAGGCGACCGGGGTGGTGGGAGCGAACAACCAGGGGACACCCGCCGTATCGAACTCGCGGTAGGCAATGCCGAAGGTATCGCCGGTAAAACAGCCGCGCGTCCGGGCGTCGTGGATGCAACCGTGGTGATTGGCGTGACCCGGCGTGTCGATGAAGGTCAGGATGCGGCCGGCCAGATCGACCTGCATCCCATCCTCGGCAACGATCACCCGCTCCTCGGGCACCGGGGTCAGGCCCCCGAAATCACGGGCGAAGGCCTCGGTACCATAGACCGCGCCGGCCCCCGCCAGCAACCGGGCCGGATCGATCATGTGCGGTGCGCCCTTGGGATGAATCACCAGTCGCGCCGCGGGACAGGCGGCGATCAGGTCGCCCGAGCCGCCGGCATGATCCAGGTGGACATGGGTCGGCATCACATAGTCGACGTGCGCCGGGGTCAGGCCCATGTCCGCAATGATCTTGAGCAGGGACGGCACCGTGTGCGCGGTGCCGGTGTCGATGAAAGCGAGCCGGTCGCCCGAGCGGACCAGATAACACGCGGCCAGGCCGTGACGGTAGAGACCGGTTTCGATGCAGTAAATCTGGTCTGCGACCTCTTGGATGTGCGGAATCGTCATGGTGGGCCTCCGATGGTAGTTGTATTGAGATCAGGATTGGTTTTAGATTGCATAGACCCGAGAGTCTAACCGCGCCGCTGGCCCGACGGTAAGCGGTCCGTGGTACCCGAATTGCCGGGCACCGGACACAGCGCGCTCGTCTCAACGGTTCCGATCGCCCAAGATCTTCACAAAAAAGACACTCGGAGGACACCTTAAATGACCCAAGCAGCGACCGCCGGCGCAATGCCGACAGACACCCCGCGCATCAACGAAATCAGCCTGGAACGCCCCTGGGAGTGGGTCCTCAAGGGCTGGGCCGATCTCCGGGAGGCACCCCGGTTCAGCCTCGCCTACGGCGCCGTATTCGTGATCGTCAGCGTACTGATGACCCTGGGCCTGCTGGCCGAGAACCTGTTCTTCATCGTCCCCGCGCTGGCCGCCGCCTTCTTCCTCATCGCCCCCTTGCTGGGGATCGGACTCTACCAGATCAGTGCAAATCTCGAGGCCGACCGCCCGGTCGAGTTCTGCCAGGCACTGCAAGCCTGGCGACAGAACGAAGTGCAACTCGCGGCCATGGCCCTGATCCTGGTGTTCGTGCTGCTGGTATGGATGCTCGCCGCCATCCTGATCTTTGCGCTCTTCTACGACAACCCGGTACCGAACTGGGCCAATTTCCTGCCCACCCTCTTCCTGTCCGGGGAGAACAACACCTTCGTGGCGGCCGGCGTCATCGGCGGCGGACTGATCGCCGCCTTCACCTTCTGCATCAGCGTCGTGACCGTGCCCATGCTGATGGACCGTCCGGTCGATGTCGTAACCGCCATGCGCACTAGCATGGCGGCGGTCCGCAAGAACTGGCAGGCCATGAGCCTGTGGGCAGCGCTGATCGTTATGTTCGTGGGCCTCGGCATCCTGACCTACTACATTGGCCTGCTGATCACCATGCCGCTGATCGGGCACGCCACCTGGCATGCCTATCGGGATCTGGTGCCGATCGACTGAGGCCGGGGACGGCGGCGGCGAAGAACTCAGGAAAGCGGCTCTGAAAGCCTTTTTTGGCAGCCTTGTCATCAACCCGACCGCCGCGCGATCTGCGCGGTGGTCGGTCAGCGAACGGCAGGGGTGATGATCAAGGCCCGCGGGACTTAGTCTGCCTGCTCCCGGCACCACGCTTCAAGGGTCAGACCGAGGGTCGTCTCAACCATTTCAGTAAGGTCGCGAAGAGCAATTCCGGTGCGATCGGTTTGGAGATGAAGTCGTTCATCCCGGCAGCGAGGCAGCGCGCCTTGTCCTCGGCGAAGGCATTCGCGGTCAAGGCGATGATCGGTACCTCGCCCAGGAAGGCTTCGGCAGCGTCGCTCGCCAGGGCGGCATCCGCGTCGCACGCGGGCGCGCCTTTCTGTAGTCGCGCCGTGAACCAGAAGGTGCTGCCCACGCCGAGCCAACTGACAACCCCGTCATCGCCCCCCATCAACTGAGCCAGCTTCTTGGTGATGGCCAACCCCAATCCGGTGCCACCGTACTTGCGGGTGATCGTATTGTCGGCCTGTTCGAAGGCGGCAAAAAGCTTGGAGAGATGCTCGGGGCGATGCCAATGCCCATGTCCTATGGAGGGTCAAGATCGATTCGATTGAAGTAACCCGGACGGCGATTAGTGCTACTCCTCTTATCCTTGAGGATCAAAGGTGTAGCCAAGCATCTCAATGTCTGTCTTGAAATGCTGCGCAACCAATTCGGCGGTCTCGGCCGTGTAATAGCTGCGATAGTCCTTGCGGCGATCACTGGCCTCACGCGCATGGGGCAAGGCGGGGGTCTTGATCCCGATGCGGGCGCAGGCGGTCGCGAAGTCCGCGTGCAAACGTTCGTACCGACCAATATAGTCGACGATGGTCTGGCCGTGGAGATCGATCAGATAATCACTCTGCAACTCGATCGAGGTATCGACGTGATACTGGTAGGGACGCTGGGGGTCCAGCTTCCAGCGCAGGAAGGCCTCGAAGGTCTCGTTCCCGCCGAGATACTGGGGGCGCTCCCGCCGGATGTGGTGAAAGGAGCTGACTTGCAGGTCCCAGGGGTTGCGCACGAACGCAAACTTGAATAACTGGTCGAAAAACTCCTTGGGTAACATTTCCTTGGCGGCGATGACCTTGGCGTGGCGCGGCAGCTTGGTGGCCAGGCGGTGGCCGCTCAAGTGACTGAAGCGGCTGCACAGGAACATCGGCCAATACCAGGGATCGGCCCAGCGCAGACCCTCCAGCGCGGCGCGTACACTGGTGCCGCCGGTCTTGGCAATATGGACGAACAGAAAGCGGTGTTTGACTGAGAGCAGCATGGGTTCGAGTGTAACATGACCCCGGAAGCCCAATCGCTCAAGTCGCCGTTGTTGGCCCGCCGCGGCAACTCCCTGTACACTTGCGGGTTGGTTCGCGCCGCGCTCCACGGTCCATTAACCAACGCCTTCCTGCCCTGCTCAGCGATTCAAGCCATGCCCAGCCCACCGCCGCTGCCGACCCGTCAGGACCCGACCCGCGCACCGCGTTGGGGCTGGATCATTGCCCTTGGTAGCGCCGGGTTGCTGCTGATGGTGTTGGCGTTTGCCCTGCGATCAATCGAACGACCGATGCAGTTGACGCTCGCTGCCACGGAGATCCTGCCGCTCGAAGGCCAAGCCTTCCAGGTCGACCTCAAGCATCGTCTCCCCTGGCCCTGGCAGGCGCGCAGCGATAACCCGTTCAATCTCTATCGCTCCGAATTGCTGTTGTTCGAGGACGGACGCAGCCTCGGACCACCGCACGCACCCTATGATCAGGTCCATCAGGACGGCGGGGGCGGCTACCTCCACTGGGCCAGGTTGCTGATCTTCAGTACGCCCGATCACACGGACCCGCGCACCAATGGCCGCGGCTACGAGATTCGGTTCACGGCCGGTGTCTCCCATCGCATCCTGCGCCAACTGGTGGACATCGGCGGTCTGCTGCTCCTGGCCGGGCTCGGCGCCGCGCTCTGGAAGCAGCGCCGGGCCGCCGCGCGGGCGATCACCGCGGGCGCCAGGCACCTGCGCCGCCGCTACCGGGACTACTTGCTGGCCGGACTGATCCCGACCGCGGTCTCGCTGGCGGCCCTGTGGCTGATTCCACCGCTCTGGAACGGCTCGGACAGCGCCATCTGGCTGCTCTGGCAGTTGCACTGGATACCGCATCATCCCCCGGCGTATCCGCTGTTCATGGCGGCCGTCAACACGCTGTTTGATGGTGCGCCGCAGATCCTGCGTGTCACTCAATGGGTCCAGCACCTGGCCTACATCCTGGCGATCGCCTATCTGGCCTCCGCCTACCGGATCGGCTGGCAGATCCTGCTGGTGGCGGCGCTGGCCTGTGTCGGCGGCGGGCTGAACCTGTTCGCCCATGGATTCTTTACCGAGGGGTTGGCGACGCCGCTGACGCTACTCTTTCTCGGCGCCCTGCTGCGGCTGCACCGGGACGGCCTGACCGCGGGCGTGGCCGCGGCACTGGGTCTCGCGCTCCTGGCGGCGAGTCTCAGCCGCCACGCGCTGCTCATCCTGGGTGCGCTCCCGGTCGCCTACCTGTTCATGCTGGCGATCCTGTCGCGCGGCAAGGCCGCCGGCGTGCTGGTCATCGCCCAGGCGGTCGCCCTGATGATCGCGGTCGGCGTCACCAACAGCGCCGTCAACCGTTATGTTTCACTGCTACTCGACGCCCAGGAGACGTCCATCATCGGACGGGTCGGCGTCTATCGCATACAGGCCGCGTATGACCTGGTGCCGCCCGCGGACCGGCCGGCCTGGCTGGCGGCCATCGGCGCACGCGCCGCGGACCCGGCGGTGCAGGAGGCGCTGCCGCTGCTGGCGCGGACACCGAACCCCTGGACCGGGCCGCGGGACGCGATCGCCGCGACGCCCGCGCTCTATGGGCACCATCCGGATGCCATCATGAATGCCGGCTACCGGGCCTTTGCCTATACGCTCGATCCCTATGCCTGGCGTCAGATGGGCCAGGAACTGGGACGCGCCATCGTCGGCATCGGCTCATCGAGCTATTGCCCCGGGCAGGTGAGCTGTCTGCTGGGTGGTTCGGCCGTGTCGATCGAATCGGTCTTTCCGGCCGACCCGCGCTACCGCAGCGCTGCGGCCGGGACCGGGGCTGAGCACGTGGAGACGGCTGCCCGTTACCGCGCGCTGGCCGCCCATCCGCTGACCCGGTTCCTGGACATCCTGCTGCCGCTGATCCCGCTGCAGCGGTTCTTATTCCTGGCCGCCTCCCTGGCGCTGGCCCTGGCCGCCGCCGTGCTGACCCGCGATGCGCGGATCAGCGCGCTGGCCGCGGCCCTCTGGCTCGGTGCCCTGATCTATGCCCTGGCCCTCACCTTCATCACGGTGGTCTTGCCCCGCTATCTCTCGCCCATCGATACCCTGATCTGGGTGTCGAACAGTGTCACACTCGTCGCCATCCTGGCGCGGCGCGACGTTAAACAATAAGGCTCAGCGCAATGTCGACGCGCTATGCAACACTGGGATCACAGCAGCGAATGGGTCGGTCACAATGAACGTCGCGCATAGAATTGCAATCCTGGAAAAACTTGGCTATTCTCTTTCGCGAAACGCACACATCCTGGACTTTGGCTGTGGAGCGGGTCGGTCCGTTTATGCGCTGGTTGACCAAGGATTTATCAACACATTCGGATTTGATGTGACGGACTATCTCGAATTACGCAGCACGAGTGACCGTGCGCGCTTTTTTATTTCTGAGTCCAGACGACTTCCGTTTGAAGACAACAGTATTGATCTCATCATCAGCGATCAGGTTTTTGAGCACGTAAAAGATCAAGTCGGCGTACTTCGAGAACTGTACCGGATCATGCGTCCCGGAGGAGTCGCATTGCACATCTTTCCAGCCCGATATTGCCTGATCGAGAAGCACATCCATGTTCCGCTTGGCGGTGTGATCGGGCATCGCTGGTGGTACAAGCTTTGGGCACTGCTGGGAATACGCAATCAGTATCAGGCTGGGCTCTCCGCGGATGAGACAGCAGATCGCAACGCGTTTTATTTCGTCGAAGGACTCAACTACGTCTCGAATTCGTGCTATCGGGTGGTATGGCAGACGCTCGGCTATCAACATCAATGGATTGACCTGGAGTTTTTCGATACCATTGACCGTCCGTCCGCGCGCGTGGTTGCGAAAGCGCTCCGGATGATGCCGCTTCTCTGCTGGTTGAACCGAACATTTCAAACGCGAAGAGTGTTCTTAAGAAAATAGTATTTCGGGTGGCGTTTCCTGAATCAGGGGATAGTTAGATGGTTGAATTGAAAAATTGGAATCGCCCGCGCTATCAAGCTGGGTACTGGGTCCGGTTAGCACTCGGACTCGGGATCGTCGTGCTGTTGCTTGCGTACGGACTGTCCATGCTCGGTCGAACGGTCCGCTTTGATCTCGTTCCGGGCGAACTGGAACACGCGGTCGGACAGTCTTTTGTCGTACAGCTTAAAGGCCGGCCGGGGTGGCCCTGGATCCTGCCCGAAGATCAGGTCGACCGGCTCGATCGCTCCGATCTACGCCTGTACGAGGGTGGCCGGCCGTTGGGCCCCCCACATGCGCAACACGCGGGCATTCGCGAAAGCGGCGGGGGCGGCTTTTCGCACTGGCAAAACTATCTGCTGTTTAGCACCTCCGATCGCTCGGACCCGCGCACCAACGGACGGACCTATTCGGTGACCGCCACGGCCCGACTCGCCCCCACGATCATCAGTTGGACCCTGGCCATCGGCAGCGGTGGGGTGCTGCTCGGCCTGAGTCTGCTCGGCTGGCAACAGCGGGCGCGCTGGCTCGCCGCTGGACGGCACCGCGCCGCGCACCTGTGGCGGCGCCGCTGGGACTATGCTGCCGCGGGCGCCTTTCCCGCGGCCGTGGGGGGCTTCGCGTGGCTCGCCCTGCCGCCGATCTGGAACGGCTCCGACAGTGTGATCTGGCTGCTCTGGCCCTGGAATCTGTTCCCGCACCATCCACTCATCTACCCGACCTTCATGGCCTTCGCAACCACCTGGTTCGCGGAGTCAGGGGCGGTGCTTTCGTTCGCGACTGCTGTCCAGCACCTGGCGGCAATCGGTGCGCTCATCTACTTGGCATCCGCCTGTCGCGCGCGTTGGCAGATCGTCATCGTCTCCGTGCTCGCCTGTCTTGGCACCGCACTCCAACTGTACGCTCAGGGGCTGATGACTGAGGCGCTCGATCTGTCGTTCCTGTGCATCCTGCTCGGCGCCGTGCTGCGACTGCGGCGGGATGGACTGAGCACGGCGGTTGGTACCGCGCTCTTCGTTGGGCTTTTGGGGGGCATGTTGACCCGACATGCCTCCATCGTGTTCGCGGCAATTCCGCTCGCCTACGTCCTGATCGCCGCACTTTTGTCGGATCGGCGCTGGTCGCTCGCTGCCTGGCGGCCCGTGGGCGGGGTGATCGTGGTGGTGCTCCTCGCCCTGGTCACCGCCAAGGGGCTGACCGGATCGGCCTGCCAGCTGCTCGAGAACTCCTGCATGTCGATCACCGGTCGGGCCGGAGTCTATCGAATCGTCGATACCTATCAATCGGTGCCCCAGGGGGAGCGCGCGGCCTGGCTCGAGCGGTTGGCGGGGGCTGCCCCGGACGCGCCCACCGCCCAGGCGCTCGCAATCATGGCGCAGACCCCCGGCCCCTGGCTGGGCACGCGCCGGGCCATCGCGGCGGAGTCGGACCTTTGGCCCCACGATCCGGACGCGCTGATGAATACGGGTTTCCGGATCTTCGTGCGGTCGCTCGATCGCGATGCCCTGCGGCAATGGGGGCGGGAACTGAACAAGGCGGTGTTCGGACCCGTCGGAGGCCTCGGCTTTGGAATCGGACAATTCGAGTCCTTGCTGCACGTTTCGGCGCACAGCATCAAGGTCATCTTTCCTCCAGAAGCGGAGTATCTGCGGGTACTACAAGGCACCGGCGCGGAGCACCCGGAGTCCGCGATCCGGTACCTCAATCTGGCGAACCTGCCGGCCACCCGACTGCTCGATCTGTTACTCCCGCTGGGGCAAGGAACCCGCATCCCCTTACTGCTCGCCACTTGGCTGCTTGCGCTGACCGCGCTGTGGACCTGTCGACGCGCGGACTTCACGGCCTTGCTGCTCAGCCTCTGGATCGGGTTCGCCGCCTACGCCCTGGCACTCACCTTGGTGACTGTCGTATTGCCGCGCTACCTTGCGCCGCTGGACCTCTTGCTGTGGCTGAGCAACGCCATCGCGATCTCCGCCCTGATCGACCAGGCCGCGCGCCGACGTCGACCCGGGGCCTTGCCGCGCCGCGTGCGCGAGGACTGACCAACGATGTGCGGCATTGCCGGACTGCTCACTTGGGACACCGCGGCGGATACGCAGATCGTGCGGGCTATGACCGACCGCCTGGCGCATCGGGGGCCGGACGCGGCCGGCGTGGCGGCCCTGGGGCCGATGGCGCTGGGCCACCGGCGGCTGTCGGTCATCGACGTGTCCCAGGCCAATAATCAGCCGCTCTACGATCGCTCCGGGTCGCTGGTCATCGCCTACAACGGCGAGATCTACAACTTCCGGGAGATTCGCCGGGAATTGGAACAGGCCGGTGCCGCCTTTCAGACGCAGGGCGACACGGAGGTCATCCTGGAAGCTTACAAAGCCTGGGGCGAACGCTGTCTGGAGCGCTTCAACGGCATGTTCGCCTTTGCACTTTGGGACGCACCGCGCCGCCGACTCTTTCTGGCGCGCGACCGGGTCGGTGAGAAGCCGCTGTTCTACTGCGAACTGCCCGGCGGCGGGCTCGTCTTCGCCTCCGAGCCGCGCGCCTTGCGCGCGCACCCGGCCGCGCTCGGCGCAGTCGATCCGGTCGGTCTCGCTCATTACCTGATGCTCAACTACACCCTGGGAGACCATAGCCTGCGCCAGGGGCTCAAACGGCTGCCGCCCGGACACTTTCTGATCTGCGAGGAGGGCCGACCCCTGACCCCGCGGTCCTATTGGGATCTGGCAGCGGTGTACCGCAACAAGCGCCGTTTCGTCTCCCAGGGCGAGGCCGCGGAGGAGTTGCTGGCCCTGATCGATGACGCGGTGCGCCTGCGGCTGGTCAGTGACGTCCCGCTGGGCGCCTTCCTCAGCGGCGGGGTCGATTCCTCCGCGGTGGCCGCCGCCATGGCGCAGGCCCTGCCCGCCTCTCAGGTGCACACCTTCAGCATGGGTTTTGGCATCCCCAGCTTCGACGAGGTCGATACCGCCCGCGCGGTAGCGAATCTGCTCGGTCTGGACCACAAGGATCGGGTGGCCACGCCGGACCCTGAACGCACGGTCCAGGCCATGGTCTGGGCCGCCGACGAGCCGCTGGCGGACACCTCCGCCGTGCCGACCTATCTGCTGGCGGCCTTCGCCCGTGAATACGTGACCGTCAGCCTGTCCGGGGATGGTGCCGACGAGTGCTTCGCCGGGTACGAAACCTATACCGCCGACCGGCTTCATCGGGCACTGTCGTGGCTGCCGCGGGGGCTGGCGCGGGCAAGCTTCCGGGCGGCGGATGCCGTGCTGCCGGTGAGTTTTTCCAAAGTCAGCCTGGACTATAAGGTCCGTCATTTCCTCGCGGAACTCCATCTGGACTTCCCGCGGGCCCATGCCTCGTGGCGCAATATTCTGTCGGCCGAGGCGCAACGCGAACTGATGCAGCCCTGGTGGCGCGCGGCGATCTCCACCGATGAGGCCGACCCCTTTCCGGAATTCGCGCGGCACTTCGCAGCGGTCCAGGGCTGCCATTACATCGATCAGGCGGGTTACGTCGATATCAAGACCTGGCTGGCCGACGATATCCTGGTCAAGGTCGATCGTTCGACCATGGCGCACTCACTGGAGGCCCGCGCGCCGCTGCTCGATCACCGCCTGGTCGAGTTCGCGGCGGCCCTGCCCGCCGACTGGAAGCTCAAGGGGCTGCGCAAGAAATACCTGCTGCGGGAGAGCCTGCGCGGGCGCCTGCCGGACTGGGTGCTCGACAGCCGCAAGCAGGGGTTCAATGCCCCGGTCTCTCACTGGTTCAGCGGCCCGCTGCGCGCCTTCGCCCAGGACGCGCTGGCCTCGCCCAAACTGCACGAGTGGATTCGCCCCGCGGCGATCGACACCCTGTGGCGGGAGCACGCCGCCGCTCGGCGTGACCACGGACTTAAACTCTTTGGACTGATCTGTTTGTCATTATGGCTGAATCAACACTGAAGACCGGTGCGCAGACCTATTCTTCCGCAATCGAGACTGCCGACAACTACGCGCGTTGGGTCTTATCGACCTTTGTCCCCAACTATGGTCAACGTTTGCTCGAGGTCGGCCTTGGGCACGGCGGGTATCGGCGGCTACTGCCTCCGACGATCGACTATATCGGTCTGGATATAGACCCGGACTCGGTCAACCAGGCGCGGGCGCACTACCCGACCGATACCTATCTTCAGGCCGACATCACCGATCCCGGTCTCACCGCTCTGCTCGCGCCAAGGGAGATCGATACGGTGTTGTGTATCAACGTGCTTGAACACATCGAGCAGGACGCGGCGGCCGTGCAGAACCTGCTCTCGGCGCTGGTCCCCGGCGGTAGCCTGCTCATCTTAGTTCCGGCCTTCCAGTCGCTCTATTCCGACCTGGACCAGATGGCCGGGCATGTCCGTCGCTACACGTTACGCGACGTCTCACGCATCAATGGCGCGGGCGGCATCGTAGTAAAGGCACGGTATTTCAATGCCATCGGCGGCATCGGCTGGTGGCTGAACAAGGCCCTGCGCCATACAAGCCTCAACTCCGGGGCGATCAACCAACAGATCCTGTTCTTCGACCGCTTTGTAGTTCCAATTGCCAGAGTCGTCGACCGGGTCAGCCGCAGCTTCTTCGGTCAATCCATGATTTGTGTGATTCGTAAGGTCTGATCCTTAAACCATGATTAGCATCATAATCCCTGCCCTGAATGAAGCCGACGGCATCGCCGGAACCATTGAAGCGCTGCGCCGCACCCTCGCCAACAGTCCCACGGCCGGGGCTGAAATCCTGGTCGTGGACGATGGCTCCAACGACGCGACCGGCCTGCTGGCGACGCAAGCGGGTGCCACTGTCGTCCGCCACCCGCACAATGTCGGCTACGGCCAAGCGTTGAAAACCGGAATCCTGGCAGCCCGACACGATACCATCGTCATCATCGACGCGGACCTGACCTACCCGGCAGAGTCGATTCCTGACCTCGTGGCCGAATTCCATAAAGGCTTCGACATGGTGGTGGGGGCACGCACCGGCCACCACTATGCAGGGAACGCGTTTAAGGGCCCCCTGCGTAAGGTTCTCAAGTTTCTGGTCGAGTTCAGTGCCGGGCGCAGCATCCCGGACGCCAACTCCGGCTTGCGGGTTTTCAGCCGCCAGACCATCACCGGCTATCTCCCGCATCTCTGCAACACCTTCAGCTTCACCACCTCACTGACCCTGGCCTACATGCTGACCGGCCGCTTCGTCGCCTATCTGCCTATCCACTATCACGAGCGCGTCGGAACGACCAAGATCAGACTGTTCAAAGACTCGCTACGCACGCTGCAATACATCGTCCAGGCAATCATCTACTACAACCCTCTCAAGCTGTTCCTACTCCTGACCCTGATCACCGTCGCGCTGGCAATCAGCGGGTTCTTGACTGCCGCGATTACCGGACTGAATGCCCCCTATTTCCTTGGTGTAGGTGGCTTGCTCATGTCTATCGTGGTGTTTGCCTTGGGCCTGCTAGCTGATCTGTTGCGCCAGATCCTGGTTCGAGCAGGATCGGAGTGACGAGGCCCCAGGAGCCAAGCCCGGCGGCGCTGCCAACTGTCGATCCGCTCGACACCAAGGCCACCGGGGATGCGGACGCCGCCTTGACTGCCCAGGGCCAACCCCTCGCCCGCGGGTTCGTTCTGCTCAAGATGGCCTTGGTCGTGGTAGGGCTCGCACTGTTGCTGGTGTGGGTTGGCGAAGGCCTGCCGACGCAGCGGCCATCCCTTTCAGTCGTGGCGCTGACCGTCATGCTATACCAGGTCGCGCTCTATGCGGCGGCCTTGCGTTTGCAGGGCACCCTCGCGGCATTCGGGATCACCATCACCGCGCGTCAAGCATTGGTTATCCATCTGCGCTCACTCTTCTATTTCTTTTTTGTGCCCATGTCCGTCGGCTATGAGATCACGCGGTTCATCGCCGTCCGCCGCATCGACGCGGCGGCCTCGGTCAAACAGGTCGTCGTCGCGCTGCTGATGGACCGCGTCCTGGGTCTGTTGGCTGCCCTGATCGCCCTGGCCGCGCTGGCCGGCATGGTGTTACCGGCCTCGGCCTGGGCTGAAATCGACCTGACCTGGATCCTGGTGATCGCCCTGGCCGCGCTGGTTCTGGGGGCCGCCGTCATGGCCCATGAGTCGCCGCGGCGCCAAGTGCGGGACCTCCTGAGCGCCCTGTGTCCCATCTGGCCGCGCCTGGCGCTGCCTACCCTGTATTCGCTGGCGACCCTGGCCCTGGTGTGCGCCTCGGTATTCGCCTTCGCCATCGGCTCCGGGATCAGAGTCGACTGGGCGCCGGTCACCTTCGCGCTGTCGGCGTCGCTGCTGGGGATGGCGGTGCCGGTGTCCCTACTCGGAGTTACCCTCGGCGAGGTGGCAGGGGTCGGTACCCTGGCACTGATCGGGTTGACCCCGGGGGTCGCGGTGCTGCTGACCTCGGTCGCCTATTGCGGACGCCTGTTCGGGGCCATGCAAGGGGCGGTGATCGAACTCTGGGGCGACGCGGGACGCATGACGCGGCGCGCCTGATCCATACGATTCCCGCTGCTGCCCGGGCGGCGCGGGACTGACCAAGAACCTGGAATGAAAAAGACATGACTCAGCGAGAGACCGAGCAGACCATCGCCGACTTCGGGGACCAATGGGTCCAATTCACCGACAACTCGGGCTATTACGGGTCCAAAGAATTGTTCGACGACATCGTCGCGCCCCTCTTGAGCACGACCGACGTGGCGGGCCGGCGCGTCGCCGATATCGGCAGCGGCACCGGGCGGATCGTCGCCATGCTGCTCGCCGCCGGTGCCGCGCACGTGACCGCCATCGAGCCATCAAGGGCCTTCGAGGTTCTCGCCAACCGCTTTGCCGGTGACACCGCGCGCGTCACCTGTCATCAGTTACCCGGCGAGGGCATTGCCACACTCGGCCCCTTCGACCTGGTGGTTACCTTCGGCGTCCTGCACCATATTCCCCGACCTGAACCCGTTGTCCAGGCCGCCTATGCCGCCCTGCGTCCCGGCGGAAAACTGTTCGTCTGGATCTACGGCCACGAGGGCAACGAACTCTACCTCACCCTCGTGCAGCCGCTGCGGGCACTGACCAAGCGGCTGCCGGATCGAGTCCTGGTGTGGCTGATCCGCGCCCTGGACATCCCCCTGGCCGGCTACATCGCCTTGTGCTGCTTCCTACCCCTGCCGATGCGCGCCTATATGCGCGATCACCTGGGACGGCTGGACGGCGACAAGCGTCGACTGACCATCTTCGATCAGCTCAACCCGGCCTATGCCAAATATTGCACCCGCGCGGAAGCCCAGGCCTGATGGCCGATGCCGGGTTCGTCGACATCGCCCAGCGCCATCGGCATGGTTACAGTTGGAGTCTGGTTGGTACCAAGCCTGAGAGCAACTGAGGCAGATCCGTTCATCCCGGTGTGCGATGACCTCCCCCCGCTGAGGCAGTCGGGCAGCAAGTCCAAATAAGAAACGAGCCCATGGCCCTCAAGAAATCCGCCCTCTATTCCTCCCTCTGGCGCTCCTGCGACGAGCTGCGCGGCGGCATGGACGCCAGCCAATACAAGGACTATGTCCTGGTCCTGCTGTTCGTCAAATATGTCTCGGACAAGTACGCCAACGACCCCGATGCACTGATCGAGGTCCCCCATGGCGGCGGCTTCGCCGACATGATCATCGCCAAGGGCGACAAGGAGATCGGCGATAAGGTCAACAAGATCATCGGGCGCCTGGCCGACGCCAACGATAGCCTCAAGGGCGCGATCAACGTCGCCGACTTCAACGACGAGGACAAGCTCGGCAAGGGCAAGGAGATGGTGGACCGGCTCACCAAGCTGGTGGCCATCTTCGAGGGGCTTGATTTCGGCAGCAACCGCGCCGAGGGCGACGACCTGCTCGGCGATGCCTATGAATACCTGATGCGCCACTTCGCCACCGAGTCCGGCAAGAGCAAGGGCCAGTTCTACACCCCGGCCGAGGTCTCGCGTGTCATGTCCATGGTCATCGACCTGGGTCGGGCCACCAGCGGCGCTCAGACCATCTATGACCCTACCTGCGGCTCCGGTTCACTGCTGCTCAAGGCCCACGATGAAGCCCGCAACCGCACCGGCCTGGATCTGACTCTGTACGGGCAGGAGATGGACAACGCCACGTCCGCGCTGGCGCGTATGAACATGGTGCTGCACGACGCGCCCGAGGCGGAAATCTGGCAGGCCAACTCGCTGTCCAGCCCCCACTTCAAGAACGCCGACGGCAGCCTCAAGACCTTCGACTTCGTGGTCGCCAACTTCCCCTTCTCCAACAAGAACTGGACCAGCGGTCTGGACCCGGCGAACGACCCCTACGGGCGCTTCCGCCTCGGCATCCCGCCCGCCAAGAACGGCGACTACGCCTTCCTGCTGCACATCCTCGCGAGCCTCAAGGGCAGCGGCCAGGGCGCAGTGATCCACCCCCACGGCGTGCTCTTCCGTGGGGGTGCGGAGGCCGCCATCCGCCAACGCCTCGTCCGCCAGGGCTACATCAAGGGCATCATCGGCCTGCCGGCGAACCTCTTCTACGGCACGTCCATCCCCGCCTGCATCCTGGTGGTGGACAAGGGCGGTGCGGCCGGGCGTCGCGGCATCTTCATGGTCGATGCCAGCCGCGGATTCATCAAGGACGGCAACAAGAACCGCCTGCGCGCCCAGGACATCCACAAGATCGTCGACATCTTCACCCGCCAGGTAGAGTGCCCCGGCTATTCGCGCATGGCGCCGCTCGCCGAGATCGAGTCCAACGACTTCAACCTGAACCTGCCGCGCTATATCGACGGGAGCGAGCCCGAGGACTTGCGCGACATCGAGGCGCATCTGAAGGGCGGCATCCCCAACCGCGACATCGACGGCTTGGCCGTTTATTGGCAGGTCTTCCCCAGCGTGCGCCGGGAACTCTTCGAGGAGACCGAGCGCCCCGGCTACGGCCGCCCCAGGGTCGAGGCTGGCCAGGTCAAGGCGGCGATCTTCGACCACCCCCAGTTCACCGCCTTCAACGCCACGGTCACGGCCCTCTTCGCCCAGTGGAAGACCGCCAACCTGCCGAGCCTCACCGGCATCCGCATTGGTGATGCACCCAAGCGACTGATCGACGAGCTTTCGGAAAGCCTGCTGGAGACCTTCTGTGCAGCGGCGCTCATCGACCCCTACGACTGCTATCAACACCTGCTCGACTATTGGACCGAGACCATGCAGGACGACGCCTGGATGCTGGTCGGCGACGGCTGGCAGGCGCTCGCTGACGGCAAGCCCAACACCGACCTGATCCCGCCCGACCTGATGATCGCCCGCTATTTCGCCGCCGATGCGTCCGCCATCGCCCAACTCGAAGCCGAGCGCGATGCCGTCGGCCGCGAGATGGACGAGATGGAGGAGGAGCACGGCGGCGAGGACGGCCTGCTGGCCGAGGCCAAGAACGACAAGGGCAAACTCACCCGGGCGAGCGTTAAGGCGCGGCTGGCCGAGATCAGGCCGGACAAGGACGCCGCCCCCGAGCGCCGGATGCTGGCCGCCTACAACGCACTGATCGAGAAGGAGAGCGCCGCCGGCAAGAAGGTCAAGGATGCCCAGAAGGCACTCGACGCCAAGGTGGCCGCCCGCTACCGGCAACTCACGCAGGACGAGATCAAGACCCTGGTGGTCGAGGACAAATGGCTCGCGGCCTTGGGGGCGAGCGTCCAAGGCGAGTTGGATCGGGTCAGCCAGGCGCTGACCGGGCGCATTCGGCAACTGGCCGAGCGTTATGCCACCCCGCTGCCGAGGCTGGCCGACGAAGTGGAAACACTCGCCGCCCGGGTCGATGAGCATCTGAAGACGATGGGATTCGCTTGGAAGTGACTGGCTGTCGGTACCTTATTAAAGTATTCTCCGCTTTCTTTAACAGCGTCGCGCCTTATTAAAGGGAACTGCGTCATGCACCGCAACGCCACAGGTCGCTATGTGGCCAGTCTGGCTGGCGGGGAGACCGTGCGCGCCTTCGTCCCTGCGCCCCTGCCCCCGACGCCGCCGCTCGACCTGGGCGGCAGTCGCCAAGCGGACCTGGAGCGGGCCACCCTGGCATTGGGGCGCCTCGACAGCATCGGCCTGCTGCTACCCGATCCGCAGCGCTTCCGTTACGCCTATGTGCGCAGAGAAGCGGTGCTGTCCTCCCAGATCGAGGGAACCCAGTCATCCCTTTCCGATCTGCTGCTCTTTGAACTCGATGAGCAACCCGTGGTCCCCTTCGATGACGTGGTGGAGGTCTCCAACTATGTTGCCGCGTTGGAACACGGCATGGCGCGCCTTCGCGAGGGCCTCCCGCTCTGCAATCGGCTCCTGCGCGAGATGCATGCCCGCCTCATGGCGCGCGGACGCGGCAGTGACCAGGCCCCCGGCGAGTTTCGCCGCACCCAGAACTGGATCGGCGGCACCAGACCCGGTAACGCCCACTTCGTCCCACCGCCCACCCAAGAGGTGGAGCCCTGCATGGGGGCGTTGGAGGCCTTCATCCACGACGCGACCGCTTCGCTTCCCGTGATCATCAAGGCGGCCTTGGTGCATGTCCAGTTCGAGACCATCCACCCCTTTCTCGACGGCAACGGCCGCCTTGGGCGACTGCTGATCGCGATGATCCTGCATGAGGGCGGGGCACTTACCCAGCCGTTGCTCTATCTCAGCCTCTATTTCAAGCAGCATCGTCAGGTCTATTACGACCTGCTGGACCGGGTACGGACCGACGGCGACTGGGAGGCCTGGATCGACTTCTTTCTGGAGGGTGTGGAGCAAACCGCCAACAGCGCCGTGCAGACCGCCCGCCGGCTGGTGGACCTGTTCCAGCAGGACACCCGGCGCGTTCAGGCCGGCGGGCGCGGCGCCGCCAACACCCTGCGCGTGCTCGACGCACTGCGGCAGCGGCCACTGTGTAACCTGGCCCACATCAGTACAGTTGCCGGGATCAGCTTTCCCACCGCGTCCAGGGCCATGCTGGCACTGGTCGAATTGGGTATCGCCCGCGAGCTGACCGGACAACGGCGCAACCGGGTATTCGTCTACGATGCCTATCTGGGGATACTCAACGAAGGGGGAGAGGCGCTGTGACGCGGGACCACAAGCTGACAACCGCCGATGGCTATCGTGACCTGTTGGACCAGATATCGCAGACCTATACCCAGGGTCGCGTCCGGGCGATGCAGGCCGTCAACGCGCAACTCGTCGAGACCTACTGGCAGGTGGGTCGGCACATCGTCGAGTTCGAGCAGGGCGGCAAGCTCCGCGCGGACTACGGCAAGGCGCTGATCACCAACTTGGCCAGAGACTTGGGTCTACGCCACGGCAAGGGGTTCAGCCGCAGCAATCTGATCCGGGTCCGTCAGTTCTATCTCGCCTACCCAAAAGGTGCGACGGCGTCGCACCTTTTGAGCTGGTCTCACATGATCGAACTGCTGAAGCCCTGTAGGGTGGATAAGCGCAGCGCATCCACCCAGCCGCCAGAGTCCGCGTCATGAGCAACTATCGCCGAGTCTACATCCCCGGTGGCGCCTATTTCTTTACCGTCGTCACGCACAACAGAAGGCCGATCTTTACCACCGATAACCGCGTCGATATATTGCGGGACGCCCTGCGGAAGGTGAAAGTCAGCCATCCCTTTGACATTGACGCGATCGTCGTCTTACCCGAACATCTGCATTGCATCTGGCGGCTGCCCTCAGGGGACATCGATTTCTCATCCCGTTGGCGCGAGATCAAGAAAGCGGCGTCGCGACAGATCGACCCCACCACCAATCGCCGCAACGAGCGCATGGTCTGGCAGCGCAGGTTTTGGGAACACGCCATCCGCAATGAAGAAGATTGGCGCAAGCATGTTGATTACATTCATTACAACCCGGTAAAGCACGGGTTGGCGAAGCGGCCCGGCGATTGGCGATGGTCATCCTTCAAGACCGCCGTCCTCAAGGGATGGTACGACCCCTCCTGGGGCGACGCCGAACCCGCGAACATCAACGGGATGGATTGCGAATGACCTGTTCATCGCGAATCATGGCTGCACCAACAGGTGGATGCGCTATCGCTTATCCACCCTACACCCAACGCGGACCTGTCGTTGTAGGGTGGATAAGCGCAGCGCATCCACCCGCGGCACTGGAGCGGACTTTGAGGGAGGCGGGGCAATGAGCGAAGAACTGAAGTCGGGGTATAAGAAAAGTGAGATAGGACCGATTCCGCTAACCTGGGAGTCTGTCAAGCTTGGCGAGATCTTCAAGTTCAAGAATGGATTAAACAAAGGAAAGGAATTCTTTGGCTATGGGACGCCGATCGTCAACTACATGGATGTATATAAAATTTCGGGTCTTTGTTTTTGCGATCTGAAAGGTCGCGTAACGGTTTCAAAGTTTGAACAGAAGGCGTTTGATGTTAAGAAGGGCGACGTTTTCTTTACGCGCACGTCCGAAACCGTTGATGAGGTAGGAATTGCGTCCGTCATGTTAGATGAAGCGACTAACACGGTTTTTAGTGGTTTTGTCCTGCGTGCCAGATCTTACAGTGACAGATTGGACGACCACTTCAAGAAATATTGCTTTGGTACGCATGGAGTTCGACGCCAGATAACCTCTGCCGCCAGTTACACGACGCGCGCCCTTACTAATGGCCGATTGCTTTCAGATGTAGTGATCGCATGCCCTCCCGTCTCAGAGCAATGCGCCATCGCCGCTGCGTTGTTTGATGTGGATGCCCTCCTCGCCAAGCTCGATGCGCTCATCGTCAAGAAGCGCGACCTCAAGCAGGCCGCTATGCAGCAACTCCTTACCGGCCAGACCCGCCTGCCGGGGTTTGGCGGCACGGCAGGATACCTCCAAACCGATGTTGGATTAATTCCTGAAGATTGGGAGGTGCGGACATTTCGAGACATCTGTATGAAGATCCAGGATGGAACTCATTTCTCTCCGACACCCGGTGGAAACGACTATCTTTATATAACCTCAAAGAACATCGGCCATGGTGCGCTCGACGTTACTAGCGCAGATCGCATCAGCGCGACCGAGCATGAAAACATCTATGGCCGCTGCGATGTCAAGAGAGGTGATTTATTGCTGACGAAAGATGGTGCCAACACGGGAAATGCAGCCATCAACACACTGGATGAACCATTTAGCCTCTTGTCAAGTGTCGCTTTTCTTCGATTCGACTGCCGGTTGCACTCGGCGCAGTTCTTCCTGTATCAAATTCTCTCCCAAAGCGGTCAACGGCGCCTCAAGCTAGAGATGAGTGGAAACGCGATTACCCGGCTCACGCTCACGAAGATCAATGCCCTACGCATTCCGGTTGCGTCCATAAACGAACAAACCGCCATCGCCACCATCCTCTCCGACATGGACGCCGAGATCACCGCTCTCGAAGCCCGCCGCGACAAGACCCGCGACCTCAAGCAGGGCATGATGCAGGAACTGCTGACCGGGCGGATTCGCCTGGTATGACCCCCGAGCAGATTCTCGACGCGCTCCACCTTGGCGAAGACCAGGACATCGAATTCAAGGCCGCCGAGGGCGGTCTGCCAAAGTCGATCTGGGAGACGGTCTCGGCCTTCGCGAACACCGACGGCGGCATGATCGTTCTGGGGGTCGCCGAGCGGAATGGGGATCTGGTCGTGGAGGGCGTGCGCAAGCCCGAGACCCTGCTCAAGGTCTTCTGGGACAGCCATAACAACGCCCAGAAGCTGAGTCGGCCAGTGTGTGGCTCAGCGGATATCGCGGTGGTGCCGGTCGAGGGGCGATCACTGCTGTGCATCCGGGTGCCCCGCATGGGCCGGCAACAGCGGCCGGTGTATATCAACCGGAATCTGCTGTCCGGCACGTACAAGCGCAACCACGAGGGAGACTACCGCTGCACCGAGGCGGAGGTGCGCCAGATGTTGCGGGATGCGGGAGAAGAACCCTCCGATAACCTGATCCTGGACGGTTTCGACCTGGAGGACCTGGACTCGGACACCCTAGACGCCTACCGCAACCGCTTTGCCTCGCGTGATCCTGACCATCCGTTTCTCGCCCTGAGCGATGCCAGTTTCCTCGAAAGCCTGGGCGCCCTGCGGCGCGACCGCCGCAGCGGGATGGAGGGCATCACCCTGGCGGGGCTGCTGATGTTCGGCAAGGAGCGCGGCCTACTGGATGCTCTGCCCCATTTTCATCTGGACTATCAGGAGCATCTGTCGTCCGATCCGGAGGAGCGCTGGACCTATCGCCTGACCCTGGATGGCAAGTGGCCCCCCAACCTGTTCAATTTCTACTACCGGGTCTACCCCCGGCTGGTCGAACGGCTGGACGTGCCGTTCAAGCTGGACCGGGCGGCGACCCGGCTGGAGGAAACCCATGTCCACGAGGCCCTGCGGGAGGCCCTGGTCAACACCCTGATCCATGCGGACCATCAGTCCACGCGGCCGACCACGATCATCAAGCGGCGGGATGCCTTCATCTTCAACAATCCCGGCCGCCTGCGCATCCCCAAGGAGCAGTTGTATCAGGGCGGGGTGAGCGATCCACGTAACCCCAGCTTGCAGAAGATGTTCCAGATGCTCGGCCTGGGCGAAAAGGCCGGTTCCGGGTTCCAGAAGATCCTGCGCGCCTGGCGCGAGCAGCAGTGGATGATCCCGCTGGTAGCCGAGAATCTGGAGATGGAGATGACCCGTGTCTGGCTACCGGTGGCCAGCATGATCCCCGAGGACGTTGAGCGGGAGCTGCGAGCGGTCGTCGGTAACGCCTATGGCCACCTGGGCGAGCTGGGACGGGTGATTCTGATGCTGGCCCACCGCTTCGGCGAGGTAGGCAACGAGGATATCCAGCACTATCGGCGCGAGCACCCCCAAGACATCGGGACCCAGCTCCGCCAGTTGGTCGCCGCGCGCTGGCTGGACAAGGACGGACACGGCCGGGGGACCCGCTATCGCTGGCCCAGCGCGGCGGGCCGGGATTTGTTCGATGGCATCGCGGCAGATGAGGCGGCAGGCTCCGAACAAACCGGGCTTGCCTCCGAACATTCGGACGGCAGCTCCGAACATTTGGACGGCAGCTCCGAACATTTCGACTCCGAACAAGAGGCCCGCCTGGTCGCCCTGGCCGCCGCTGTCCAGGGCAAACCCAAGGTTCCCAAGCCCTTGATGGAAGAGATTATCCTTGCCCTGTGTGCGGAGGACTGGCTGTCGCTGCGGACCCTCGCCCGCCTGCTGAACAGGGAACCCGACTCACTCCGAAACCACTATATCAACGCCATGTTGCAGGATGGACGCTTGCAGGCCCGGGTGCCAGGCAAGCGGACACACCCGGACCAGGCTTATCGCAGGAGAGGTTAGACCATGAGCACGGTCGGGCAGATCGAGAAGAAGACCCAGGAGCGAATCGTCTCCCTGTTTCGCGACCGGTTGGGCTACGACTATCTGGGCAATTGGATCGAGCGCCCCGGTAACGCCAACATTGAGCCGGAATACCTCACCGCCTGGCTCAAGAAGCAAGGTGTGAGCGAGACCCTCATCAAACGGGCGCTGCATGAACTGAACCGCGTGGCGTCGGATACCAGCAAGTGCCTCTACGACCGCAACCGGGCGGTCTATGAACTGCTGCGCTATGGGGTGAAGGTTCAGCCGGGGGCGGGCGAGAACAAGGTCACGGTGTGGCTGGTCGACTGGAAGGACCCGCAGAACAATCATTTCGCCATTGCCGAAGAGGTGACGGTGAAAGGCACAGACGCCAAGGCCAGCACCAAGAGGCCGGACATCGTGCTCTATATCAACGGCATTGCGGTGGCCATCCTGGAGTTGAAGCGCTCCACGGTCTCGCTGGCCGAGGGCATCCGCCAGACCCTGGACAACCAGCAGAAGCAGTTCATCGAGCCCTTCTTCTCGACCATGCAGTGGGTGATGGCAGGGAGCGACAGTGAGGGGATGCGCTACGGCACGGTCGAGACACCGGAGACCTATTACCTGCGGTGGGTAGAGGACACCGGCCTCTGGGCAGCCGAGCCGAACGGGCTTGACCGGCACCTGTTGCAGGTCTGCACCAAGGCGCGGCTGCTGGAGTTGATGCACGACTTCGTGGTGTTCGACGCGGGCATCAAGAAGCTGTGCCGCCAGAACCAGTTCTTCGGCGTCAAGGAGGCCCAGAAGTTCATCCGGCGGCGCGAGGGCGGGATCATCTGGCACACCCAAGGCAGCGGCAAGTCGCTGACGATGGTCTGGTTAGCCAAGTGGATACTGGAGAACTGCCCCGGCGCACGGGTGTTGATCATTACCGACCGGACCGAGCTGGACGAGCAGATTGAGAAGGTATTCAGGGGCGTCAATGAGTCCATCTACCGCACGACCAGTGGTGCGGACCTGATCGATACGCTGAACGGTACCGAGGAACCCCTGATCTGCTCGCTGGTGCACAAGTTTGGTCGCCAAGGAAACGATGAGGCGCCGGGCGAGGACGGAACCAAGGCGTTCATTGAGGCCATCCGGAAGGTCCCGGCCAACTTCAAGGCCAAGGGCGACATCCATGTGTTCGTGGATGAATGCCACCGTACCCAGTCCGGCGATCTGCACCAGGCAATGAAGGCGCTGCTGCCCAATGCGCTGTTCATTGGCTTCACCGGCACCCCGCTGCTGAAATCGGACAAGGCGCGCAGTATCGAGGTCTTCGGCCGCTATATCCACACCTACAAGTTCGATCAGGCGGTGCGCGAGGGCGTGGTCCTGGACCTGCGCTACGAGGCGCGGGACATCGATCAGACACTGACCAGCAAGGCCAAGGTCGACCAGTGGTTCGAGACCAAGACCCAGGGCCTAAACGACCTGGCCAAGGCGCAACTCAAGCAGAAGTGGGGGACCATGCAGCGGGTGCTGTCCAGTCGGGGCCGACTGGAACAGATCGTCGCCGACATCCTGCTCGATATGAATACCAAGCCCCGGCTGATGGACGGCCACGGCAATGCCATGCTGGTGGCGGGCAGCATCTACGAGGCATGTAAGTTCTACGAACTGTTCGCGCGCTCGGAACTCAATGGCCGGTGCGCCATCATCACGAGCTATGCACCGACCGTCGCCGACAGCAAGGGCGAGACGACCGGCACCGGCGAGACTGACAACTTGTTCAAGTACCAGGTCTATCAGCAGATGCTGGCGGACTGGTTCAACGAGCCGCCCGAGGCCGCCATCAAGAAAGCGGAGCGGTTCGAGCGGGAGGCGAAAAAGCAATTCATTGATGCCCCAGGCCAGATGAAGCTGCTGATCGTCGTGGACAAACTGCTGACCGGCTTCGATGCGCCATCCGCGACCTATCTCTATATCGATAAACAGATGCAGGACCATGGCCTGTTCCAAGCCATCTGCCGGGTCAACCGGCTGGACGGTGTCAGCAAGGATTATGGCTACATCATCGACTACAAGGACCTGTTCAAGCGTCTGGAGTGGGCGGTCGAAGACTATACCAGCGGGGCCTTCGATGCCTATGACAAGGCCGACGTGCAGGGCTTGTTGAAGGATCGGCTGGCCGAGGCGCGCGAGGATCTGGAAGAGGCCCGCGAGGCGGTCAAGGCGCTGTGCGAGCCGGTGGAGGCACCGCGCGAAGAACTGGATTACTTCCATTGGTTCTGCGCCAAGGACTCAGGCGATGCCGAGCAACTCAAGGAGAACGAACCCAAGCGGGTGAAGCTCTACAAGTTCGTGGCCGCCTTGCTGCGCAGCTTCGCCAACATTGCCAATGAACTTGCCGCGGCTGGCTACGACAGCGATGAGATCGAGCGCATCAAGAATGAGGTGGATCATTTCGCCAAGGTCAGCGCGACGGTCAAGCGCAACAGCGGCGACTACATCGATCTGAAGGCGTTCGAGCCGGCCATGCGGCACCTGATCGACACCTACATCCGCGCGCAGGAGAGCGAGGCAATCTCCGACTTCGACGACCTGAGCCTGATCGCCCTGATCGTCGAACGCGGTCCCGCGGCGGTGGATGCGCTCCCCAAGGGGATCCGCAAGAGCGAGGGCGCGGTGGCGGAGACCATCGAGAACAACGTCCGCCGGATCATCGTCAACGAGACCCCGGTCGACCCGGCCTACTATGAGAAGATGTCCAAGCTCCTGGATGCCCTGATCGAGCAGCGGCGCAAGGGGATGCTGACCTACAAGGACTACCTGGAAAAAATCGCCAAGCTGACCAGGGATGCGACGCTGCCGGGTGGCGGTCCGGGCGGCTATCCTCCGAACGTGAAGACTGCGGCTCAACGGGCGCTCTACAACAATCTGGGCCAGGACGCGGGGCTGACTTTGGCGGTGGACGCGGCGATCGAGGCCAGCCGCATGGATGGCTGGCGCGACAGCACCATGAAGGCCAAGCGGGTGCGGCTGGCGATCCGCACGGCGCTCCAGCAGGCCCATGCGGCGTCGCAGGCCCCGGGCGGTCTCGATGATGGCGACGGTCGCGACAGCTACGCGATCGAGGCGGAAGCGACGCGCCTACTCGAACTGGCGAAGCATCAGAGTGATTACTGAGACCCGGCACCTGACGATCTCGGGTATCGAGGTCGAAGTGGTGCGCAAAGACATCAAGAACCTCCACCTGGGCGTCTACCCGCCGCTCGGGCGCGTGCGCGTGGCCGCGCCGCTCGTGCTCGGGGACGAGGCGGTGCGACTGGCCGTCATCGACAAGCTGGGATGGATCAAACGGCAGCGAGCCAGGTTCGTCCAGCAACCCCGCCAGTCCCAGCGCGAGATGGTGAGCGGCGAGAGCCATTGGTTCCTGGGGCGGCGCTATCGTCTACGGGTCTGCGAACAAGCGGGTCAGCCCAGGGTGGCGGTGCGCGACCTGGCCGCCCTTGAGCTGTTGGTGCGCCCCGGCTCCGACGCGGCGCAGCGGGAGGCCATCCTGGTGCGCTGGTACCGCGAGCAGCTCAAGGCGCTGGTTCCGCCGCTGCTGGATCAGTGGCAGTCGGCCTTGGGGGTGCAGGTCGCCGACTGGGGCATCAAGCGGATGAAGACCCGCTGGGGGAGCTGCAACCCGGCCACGCGCCGCGTCTGGTTCAATCTGGAACTGGCCAAGAAGCCGGTGCAGTGTCTGGAGTACATCGTGGCCCATGAGCTGACTCACCTGCTGGAGCGACACCATGACGCGCGGTTCACGGCCCTGCTGGACCGCCTGATGCCGCAATGGCCGCACTATCGAGACCTGCTCAACAGCCTGCCGCTGGCCCATGAGGAGTGGCGGGACTGACAGGTCGCGCCCCCCGCCGCGGTCATACGCATGGACGCCTAGGCTCGGGTACCGACAGCAGTTCCAATCGAGAGACTGACGTGAAACCGCCTAACCGCTCATCGCCCGACGCAGCCAGAGTTCCAGAATCAACAGCGGCCACACCTGATAAACAGAGAAGCAGCCGGGTCGCGCCTGATGTTCCACCAGCCCGCGCAACGCCGCGGCATCAAGCAGGCTACCGAGTCGACTGGACGGCGCGAGCAGCAGGTCGCGCGCCAGGTCCAGCGTCGCCTCTTTGGACCAGGCACTGGACGGCAGTCCAAACCCCATCTTGCGGCGATGCATCCATTCCGCCGGCAGGTAGCGGATCGCCAAATCCTTGAGGATGCGCTTGGTTTCGGCCGGTGGCCGCCAACAGGCGGACAGCGGCATTCCCTGTGCAAGTTGGGCCACGTCGCGATCCAGCAGGGGGCAGCGGACCTCCAGTGAGACCTGCATACTCATGCGGTCGACCTTGGGCAGGACCGCCCCCGGCAAATAGGTCTCGGCGTCCAGTGCGCGCATCCGATGCATCAGCGGCTGGCCGGGATCATTGAGCAGCACCCGCCAGTCCGCCAGGGAGTGCGCGACGGCGGCGGGCAGCCCACCGGTGAGTGCGCCGACCTGCTCGGGCTGAAAGATCAGCCACCGCGGGGACAGGTAGCCGTCCGCCGGGGTGGCGCCGCGCCGGGTGCGCACCGCGCGCACCAGCCGCTGGACGCGACTGCCCTGCTCCGCCAGCGTGTCGCGATAGCGTCCGTAGCCGCCGAACAGTTCGTCGCCGCCGTCCCCGGAGAGGGCCACGGTGACCTGCCCGCGGGTAAAGCGCGACAGCAAGTAGGTCGGCAGACAGGAGGAATCCCCATTGGGTTCGTCCAGCCGGTCGGCGATCTCGTGGACGAGCTGCAATGCATCCGGGCTCAGGATCTCCTCGTGGTGATCGGTCCCGAGATGCTGCGCCACTTCCCTGGCATACAGGTGCTCGGTCTCCGTGGTCCCGCCGAAGCCAATGGAAAAGGTGCTCAAGGGCCGACCCAGCTCTTGCGTGACCATCGCGGCCACTAACGCCGAATCCACACCGCCAGAGAGAAAAGCGCCCAGCGGCACGTCACTCATCAGCCGCTTGCGCACCGCCTCCCGGACCCGCAAGCGCAGCTCTTCCGCGCGCTCGGCATAGGACGGTCCGCCCGAACCCCGCGGCTCGGTGGGTGTGAAACTGAAGTAGCGTTGTGGCTCGCGCACCCGAATGGTCCCGCCATCGGTGTCCACCACCAGGGTGGAACCAGGCAGGAGCTTGCGCACCGAGCGGTAGATGCTGAAGGGCGCGGGGACGTACTGGAGCAACAGAAAATACGCCAGCGCGTCCTGATCGATGGTCGCGTCGAACCCCGGCATCCGGGTGAGCGCCTGCA
>NZ_CAIZIZ010000518.1 GCF_903933125.1 uncultured Lamprocystis sp.
ATCGACTCTCCTCGTAATCCAAAACCTAACTCTAAGTATAGACTATGCTAGAAAAATTGCATTAAGGCGCGTCCGGTTATTAAATGGCGCCTCGATATTGAAGGCATTCCATCAATTTCTTGCGGCAATTGCGGGGAGTCGTATTTTACCGCGGCGACTATGCACGAGATCGAGCGGGTGAAGGCGCATCGCAAGGCGCTCGCAGTTACTCGCCCGGTTCCTGTAGCAGCCTTCGCATAAGGAGAAGGCGGCCTTGATCATCGTTCCGGCCGGCCGCGGACGAAGCAGCAAGTGGCATACCGAATCAAAAGCGGAAGATTTCAAAAATGACATCTATCAAGATCGCCTATTTTGAAGATGTTGACACGCTTCACCTTTCCATTACTGAGGAGGCCGAGGCGGAAAGCGTTGAAATAAGCCCTGATGTCACGGCTGAGTTGAATGCAAAGGGCGAGTTGATTGGTTTGGAAATTATCAACGCAAGTTCTTATCTTCGCGATACGCTTCTTGAGTCTGTCCAAGCTAGACTACTTCATCTGTCAAGAAAAGTTGCCTAACGAAAAGGATGGGTCAGGGATGGGAGTCACGAGGGATGGTGGTCAGGTCTTGCATAGAACGGAGAAAAGGGGGAAAGGCCACGGTTTCGAGACTCGATCGGCAGTGGGGACGATGGGTTTCGCTGCGCTCTACCCATCCTACTGCCCAGTCTATAGGAGCTTCGCGACCAGAGAGGCGAACCCGCCTGAGCGGCGGCCCGGACCTGCAAATCCACCCGCAGCCCCGCGGCCGTCGCCATGCTGACCATGTCGTCTCGGTGCGACTTGTCAGGATGACCGGTCGCCGGGATCAAGCGCGGCGGACGCATGTCCCGGCCCTTCAGTCATTCGCTGATCCGGTTCCGGTGCGGCCCGAAAGCCTTCGATCAGTGGGCCCTCCGGATCGCCCGGCGGGGCTTCGAAATCCCGCCGGCGATCCATCACCACCTCCACATCCGGCAGGATATCGGCGAACTCCACGCCGTAGATTTCCCAGATCGCCACGAACAGCGAGGCGATCACCGGGCCGATGAAGAGCCCCGGAAAGCCGAACATCAGGATGCCGCCCAGGGTGCTGAAGAAGATCATCAGCTCATGCAGCTTGGTGTCCTTACCCACCAGAATAGGCCGCAGGACATTGTCCAGACTCCCCACCACCAGGCCGCAAAACGCGGCCAGCGCGATGCCGGTGCCAACCTGCCCCTGAACGATCAGGACGATGACCGCCGGAATCCAGATCAGCGCGGCACCCACGTTGGGGATGGTGGACATGACCGCCATCACCGACCCCCAGAAGACCGCATTCGGGATTCCCGCCACGTAGAACGCGAGCCCGGCCAGGGTCCCCTGGAGGAGGCCGATCAGCAGTGACCCCTTGAGTGTGGCCCGCGTCACCGAGGTGAACTTCTCCAGCATCAGCCGCTCTTCCTGAGTCTTGAGCGGCAGGTAATAGAGGATGCGCTCGATCAGTTTGTCCCCGTCCATCTGCAGGAAATACAGGCTGTAGAGAAACACGAAGGTCGTGAAGATGAAATTCACCGCCCCCAGCGTGATCGAGGACAAGCCCTCGACCACCACCTTGCTGAGGGCTGTCGTCGCCTCGCCGACCTGCTGGGCGATCTTGCCCCAGTGCGGCGCCAACTGATCGTAGAAGGGCAGGCGATGCAGCAGTTCGGACACCGCCCCCGGCTGGTTCAGCGTGGTTTTCAGCCAGACGCTGAGAATCTGACTCACGTCCAGCGCCTGTGACACCAGGACGCCGGCCAGCAGGACCAGCGGGATCAGCACCATCACCGCCATGAGCGACAGGGTGGCCAGGGAGGCCAGCCCGCGGCGGCCGTTGAACAGCGTCTCCAACCGCAGGAACAAGGGCCGGGCCAGTGCGCTGAAGACACCCGCCATCAACAAGGCCATCAGAAAGCCTTGGATCATGGAAAGGAACAGCGCGGAGATCCCGAGCGCCAGGATCAGAACCACCGCCTTGCTGACCTGGTCTTGCGTCATCGTGTCATCCTCGCTGGCCGGGTTTGCCGGGGCAGGTGGAAAGGGATCAACCGCGGCGTCCGAACAGCCGGCCGAACAGCCCGCCCTGGCTCGCGCCCGCGGTCGACTTGGCCGGCAGCGCCGCTGCCGCGGCGCTCTCGGTCGCCGCGTTGGCCTGCCAGCGGGCGCCGCGGGCCTCCCAGTCGGCGGCCGACGGGTCGGTGCCCCAGAGTCGGATGGTCCGGTCGGCGCTGCCGGAGATCAGGTAACGGCCGTCCGGCGTGAACTCCAGCGCATAGACATCGCCGACATGCCCGGTGAGCCGGCCGAGCTGTTCGCCTGTGATAGTATCCCACAGCATGATGGTGCGGTCCGCGCTGCCGGTGGCGAAGGTGCGGCCGTCGGGGCTGAACACCGCCGTCCAGACGGGGTACCGGTGCTCGTTGCGCTCCTGGAGCAGTGCGCCGGTGGCCAGATCCCAGACCCCGACGACGCCGTCTACATTGGTCAGCAGCACGCGCTGGCCATCCGCGGTGAACCGCACGCTGTTGATGCCGTTATGGATCACCTCGACTCGGCCGACTTCCTGGCCGGTCGCCACATCCCACAGGATCAGAAAGCTGTCGCGGCTGCCGGAGGCGAGCAGGCGCCCGTCGGGGCTGAAGGCGACGCCTTGCACATACTGATTGTGGCCCTCGATGTGATGGACCTGCTCGCCCATCAGGGTCCAGATGGCGACCGTGCCGTCCTCGCTGCCGGAGGCCAGGAGTTTGCCCTGGGGCTGGAAGGCGACGCTGTAGATCAGGCTGGAGTGTCCGCTCTTCGACCACAGTGCCTCGCCCGTCTCGGCATCCCAGAGCCGCACCACCGCGTCGGTCCCGCCGGAGGCCAGCACCCGGCCCTCGGGATGAAAGGCCACCGAATAGACCCGGCCTTCGTGGCCGCGCAACGTCTGGAGGGTGCGCCCGGCTTCCAGGTCCAGAACCCGCACCGTGCTGTCCCAACTGGCCGTCGCCAGCAATTGGCTGTCGGGGCTCACCGCCAGCCCGTAAATGGTATCGGTTGCGCCGGGACGCGCCACAAAGCGCCAGGTGTCGGACATGGGAGGTTCCTCTGAATCGGGTCGCGATCGGGTCGCAGGGGTCGTCGGGTGCCTTGAGTACCCGGCGGTCGGCAGTGTGCACCAAGGTGCGGCCGGGAAGGCGCAAATCTTAGGGGAATCGGGCGGCGCCGGCTTGCATATTTCGGCTACCGCCTTCGCACCTGATATCCGGACATGGCTGATGAGAGGGGCGGGTTTGAAACCCGCCGCTACAGCCCGTTATCGTGTTGGACGCCTACTACCGACGAGGCGCGTTGAAGTGCCGTACGCCTTGCTTCCGGCGGCGGCTGCCGACCAGGCCGGCGGCACCGATGGCGAGTAGAGTCAGGCTGCCGGCACTGACGGGCGCGGCGAGGGCGGCGAGCAAGGCGAGGCCGACCGTCGCGGCCCGGGACAGGGTCTTCATGGGCTGTGCTCCTTGGTGCATGAGGGGCTTCGGGTGCGCCCTGACCATCCCCGTTGGGGCGGTCAGGACGGGGCGGCCGCGACCGGGCGATGGGTGCGCTCCGGTCGGCGGCGCATCCTGCGCCTGGGTCATTGGTAAGGCGTCGCCGCGGGGCTCCCGCTACGCTGCTGTTGGTCGCTCGGCGCCGCCGTTGCGGAGGTCCGGGTCCCGGCCTCCTCGGTCTCCCGACGCTGCTCGCCGTCGAATTTTTTGACATTCAACTCCCACGAACTCAGTTTAGAAAAGCCCGTGTTGGTCCAGTCGAGACCCTTCGCGACCTTCTGACCGGCGGGGGACTTCGGCTCGATGCGCTCTTTGTATGCCTTGAGTTTATTGCCGACCCGCTCCAGCCAGCCCTTGAAGCGCGTCGACAGGCCCGGGCGGGCCTGTGCGTCGGCGTTGACCGCCTCCTCCGGGGCGACGCCCGAACCCGAGCGCGCCGGGAGAGCGTCCTCCGACAGCGATTCGCGCGCGTCCTGCCACACGTCCTCCTTCGGGCCTGCGGCCTCATCGACCTCGTCGAAGTACCCCGGAGGATGGGGCCGGGGCGTGAAGTAGGAGGTCCCGCTGCTGGAGCGCACTGGCGACAGGTCGGTGGCGCCCGCCGCGTCGGCGTCGCCGGCGACACCGGCATCGACGGCCGAGGCGGCGCCGGCGATCGCATCGATGGCCGCACCGGCCGCGGCACCGACCAGGAAGGTCGCGACCGATGTCCCCACCTCGGAGGTGGCATCCCCCGCTTTGCCGCCGAGCGAGTAGCCGATCTGGTAGCTGTTGCTGTGGGCCGGCACCTGAGCCGAGAAGGGATCGTGGCCGGAGAAGATCGCCGACGGTTTGGTGGTGACGAACTCGGTGAAGATCAGGTTGCCCCCGGGTACGAGCGCCCAACTGCTCAAGGTCTTCTGGATCAGTTCGTCGACCGCAAGGTTGAACTCCATCTTGTAGGCCCCGAAGAAGTTCCCGGTGGAAAGGTCATGCACGTAGCTCTTGGCCCAGTGATAGGGCTCGGTGAAGAAGGCCTTCGCTCCAGTCTTGAAACCGGCCCCGAAGCCCTGCCAGAAGCCGCTGTGATGGGCATGGGGCGGTTTGGGGCCGTAGCGGTGGTCCTTGTTCTCGCGATAATGGCCCGTCGGGTCCTCGAAGTTGACCGGGTCGTTGCCGGCGTAGGCATAGCCGTTGAGGCCGCCGCGTCCGAGCGGCGACATGGAATCCCATTGCAGGAACCGGCCGACAGCGGGGTCGTAAGCGCGGTAGCCGCCTTTGAGTTCCAGCCCGGTGCCGACCTCGATGCCGAGTGCCGTGCCCATCGCCCCTTCGGGATACCGGCTGAGGTCGGCGATGCCGGCCGGGAAGCCGGCGGTGGCAGCGAAGAGATTGGTGGCGATGCCCTCCGGGAGGTACCCCGTATTGGCCAGCACACCGAAGCCGCCGAGGCTGGCGCCATACATCAGCGTGTTGACCGAGCGGCCGAGCAGGTCCGTCACCGCCAGGGAGTTGGGTCGGGTGTTGACGTCGTCCGCCCCAACGGATGAGAAGAAGGTGGTACCGCCGCTCAATGCCACTTCCCACTGGTCTGGATCCGCCGCGGCGTTGCCGCTGGACCGGGCGTTACCGTAGTCGAGCACGTCGGACGCAAGCCAGGTGGCCTGGCGCTCCAGGATGCGCCCCAGCCCATCGCGGAGGAAGACCTGCGAGCCGCCGTCGGCGCGCGTTACGGTGCCGAGTCGGCCATGGGGGTCGTAGCTATAGGTGCGCCCATATGGGTCGCTGGTGACGTTGCCGGCGATGTCGTAGCTGTAGTTTCCGGTCACAAAGCCCGGATTGGTGGTCGGCAGCCCGCCACCGCCAGAGTTGAACCAGCCCTCCGCGACGCTCGCCGTCTGGAAGGGGTTGCGGGCGTCGGGGGCAAGGACGACCGCGACCCCGGCGGACAGGCCGCTCAATGCGTAATTCTTGCGGGTCAGGTTGCCGTAAAGGTCGTAGGCGTAGCCGGCGGCGGTGATCGGCACGAGGCCCGGCCACCGGGCCTGGGGTGCGGCCGATCCGCCGTCGTTGGCATAACCCACCAGCGCGGCGGTCTGCAGGTCGTAGGTGAAGTTCTCGGTCAGGCTGGTGCCGGCGAAGTCCTGACGGCTGCTCTGGGCGACATGGCCGGCCGTGTCGTAGGTAAGCGCGAAGACGGCCGTCGCCGCCGGGTCGCTGCCGCCCCCGCTGGCGTCGGCGACATAGGTGATGCCGGCGCCCGCCGCGCAGGTGACGGTGGCGCAGACGTTGGCCGCCGCGGTCAGGGCGTGGTTGCGCCCGTTGGGGTCGAGGGCCGCGGAGCGGGCGCGGATCATCGGTGTCAGGCTGCCGACGGCGCTGGGCTTCACCTTGAGCGTGAGACGCGCCTGCCCGCTGCCTGGCAGATCCGGCAGCGCGCAGGAGAGGCCGCCGTTGGCCGCGGCACAACCGGCGGGGATGCTGGTCAGCAATTCCAAATTTGGGCGGCACCGCGCGACCTCTGGTGGATGCGGCGCGCGCGACCGCCGTGCCGAGTCCCTGAGACCGAGCGGCGCGCCTTATCCACCCTACAACGGAGCCGGTTTCGTAGGGTGGATAAGCGCAG
>NZ_CAIZIZ010000519.1 GCF_903933125.1 uncultured Lamprocystis sp.
CCACCCTTCCGGTACCCGCCCGGGCGTCCCGTTGCCTCCCTGGTGAGGTCAAACCCATGCCGCAATGGCCAACGCCAGCGCCGACCGGCGCCGACGATGCCCGATGTCGGTCGGCGGCAGGGTTATGCTTCAGGGCTGGCGGCGGGTTGACCCGAGTGAAAATCTTCGGCGCTTGCGGTAGAGTGAGGCGCTTGCCGGATCTCAACCGCGGCCGACGCAGTCACAGCTCGGCCGGTGAAATACTTCGGGGTAACCATGGCGCCTGATCTGATTGCACCCTCCATCCTCTCCGCGAACTTCGCCAAGCTCGGGGAAGATGTCGACAACGTGCTCGCCGCCGGGGCGGACATCGTCCACTTCGACGTCATGGACAACCACTATGTGCCGAATCTGACCATCGGTCCGCTGATTTGCGAGGCCCTGCGTAAACATGGGGTCACGGCGCCCATTGATGTGCATCTGATGGTCAAGCCGGTGGACCGCATCATCCCGGACTTCGCGGCGGCCGGCGCGACCTACATCACGTTCCATCCGGAAGCCAGCGAACACATCGATCGCACCCTGCAACTGATCCATGCCGAGGGTTGCAAGGCTGGTCTGGTGTTCAATCCCGCCACACCCCTGTCCTATCTCGACTATGTGTTGGATAAGGTCGACATGATCCTGCTCATGTCGGTCAATCCGGGTTTCGGCGGTCAGAGCTTCATCCCCGCGGCGCTCGACAAGCTGCGGCAGGTCCGAAAACTGATTGATGACTCCGGATTGGCGATCCGTCTGGAGGTCGATGGCGGGGTGAAGGCCGACAACATCGCCGAGATCAAGGCCGCCGGTGCCGACACCTTCGTCTCCGGCTCCGGTATCTTCGGCAAGCCGCGCGACGGCGACCCCCACCGTTACGACACCATCATCCGCCAGATGCGCGAAGCGCTGGCGGCGGTAAGCGGCTGACGCCGCATCGATTCGCCAGGAGTCCTGACCGGATGCTGCGCCCCAAGATGATTTTGATTGATCTGGACGGGACACTGGTCGACAGTGTTCCGGATCTGGCCTATTGCGTTGATGAAATGATGGTCCGGCTGGGGCGCCCGCCCCGCGGCGCGGCGGCGGTGCGCAACTGGGTCGGCAACGGGGTGGAGCGTCTGGTGCGGCGGGCACTGACCGGGGAACTGGACGGCGAGCCGCCGGACGCCGATTACGCCCTTGCCTATCCGCTCTTCCTTGAGCTGTACAGTGAGAACACCTCCGGGCGTTCGATGCTGTATCCCGGCGTGCGTGAAGGTCTCGACTATCTGCGCGACGCCGGTTATCCGCTCGGCTGTGTGACCAACAAGGCCGCGCAATTCACCCTGCCCCTGCTCAAAGACCTCGGGGTCCTGGACGATTTCGGCATTGTCGTCAGCGGTGATACCCTGCCGGAAAAGAAGCCGCATCCGCTGCCCTTGCTCCATACCGCCCGGCACTTCGGCGTCGACCCCGCGGAGTCGCTGATGATCGGCGACTCGGTGAGTGATGTGAAGGCGGCGCGCGCGGCCGGTTTCAGCATCATCTGCACGAGCTATGGCTACAACCACGGACAGGATATCCGTGAGGCCCACCCGGACGGGGTCATCGACTCGCTGGCTGAACTCAAAGGGCTTGTGGCCGGGGCGGCTTAGGAGACCCCGATGACCCCCGACGTATTCGCTGCCCTGGCCGACCAGGGCCACAACCGTATTCCGCTCGTCTGTGAGGTCCTGGCGGATCTCGACACCCCGTTGAGCGTCTATCTCAAGCTCGCCGAAGGTCGGTACTCCTATCTCTTCGAGTCCGTGCAGGGCGGCGAGAAATGGGGCCGCTATTCGATCATCGGACTGCCCTGCCGCACCGTGCTCAAGGTGACCGGGACCCGGATTCAGGTCGAGCGCGACGGAGCGCTCATCGAGTCGGTCGAGACAGCCGACCCACTGGCCTGGATCAGCGCCTTCCAGGCGCGCTTCCGGGTGGCGGTCCATCAAGGTCTGCCGCGCTTCACCGGCGGTCTGGTCGGCTATTTCGGCTATGACACCATCCGCTACATCGAGCCGAAACTCGCCCACTGTCCCAACCCGGACCAACTCGGTACCCCGGACTGTTTGCTCATGGTCTCGGATGAGGTGGTGGTCTTCGACAATCTGAGCGGGCGGATGTACATCATCCTACACCTGGACCCCACCGCGGGCGACACCCTGGAGTCGGGCCAGGCGCGGATGCGTGAGCTGATCGGACGCATGCAGCGTGGCGCCCCCCGCCGTCCCGCGGAAGACACGCGCCGGGTCCATGAGGGCGACTTCGTTTCCGGCTTCACCCAGGACGGTTTCGAGTCGGCGGTCGACCGCATCAAAGCCTACATCCTTGAAGGGGACTGTATGCAGGTGGTGTTGTCCCAGCGGCTCTCGATCCCCTTCCAGGCCCGGCCGTTGGACCTGTACCGCGCGTTACGCGGACTCAATCCTTCGCCCTATATGTATTTTCTGGATTTGGACGGATTCCAGATCGTCGGCTCTTCCCCTGAGATCCTCACCCGGTTGGAGGACGGCGTGGTCACGGTCAGACCCATCGCCGGCACGCGCCGTCGCGGCGACAGCGAGGCCGAGGACAAGGCGCTGGAAGTCGAACTGCTCGCCGACCCCAAGGAACTGGCCGAGCACCTGATGCTGATCGACCTGGGCCGCAACGACACCGGCCGGGTGGCCGCGGTCGGCAGCGTGCGGGTGACCGACCGCATGATCGTCGAGCGCTACTCGCACGTCATGCACATCGTCTCCAACGTGGTCGGGACACTCGCTGATGGGCTGACCGCCATGGACGTGTTGCGCGCCACCTTCCCCGCCGGCACCGTCTCGGGTGCTCCCAAAATCCGCGCCATGGAGATCATCGACGAATTGGAACCGGTCAAGCGCGGCATCTACTCCGGCGCCGTGGGCTATCTGGGCTGGAACGGCAACATGGACACCGCCATCGCTATTCGTACCGCCGTCATCAAGGACGGCATCCTGCACATCCAGGCCGGCGCCGGCATTGTGGCCGACTCGGTGCCGGAACTCGAATGGCAGGAGACCATGAACAAGGGCCGCGCTATCTTCCGCGCCGTGTCCCTGGCGGAGGCGGGGATCGACCGCAACAGTGTCGACTGCTGAGGAGATTCCCGATAATTTTACCGGTCAATGTAGGTGCGACTTCAGTCGCACCTGCGTCCGAATCGGTGCGACTGAAGTCGCACCTACATCCGAGCCGATGTGGGTGGTATAGCCGTCGGACGTGATAACCGGACGTAGGGGTGGGTTTCAAACCCGCCCCTACACGAACAGCAATTCCAAATTTGGGCGGCACCACGCGACCTCTGGTGGATGCGGCGCGCGCGACCGCCGTGCCGAGTCCCTACTACCGAGCGGCGCGCCTTATCCACCCTACAACGGAGCCGGTTTCGTAGGGTGGATAAGCGCAGCGCATCCACCATCGGCCTCGCTGCCGACACGCTTTTTGGCGGCGGCTACCCAAATTTGGAACTGCTGCTACACGAAGGTCTGTCTGGATATCAGTTACGAAGGCTATTTGCTTTAGGTGACAGCCGGCGTCTGGTGTAGAAAGCGCGCGTCGCCGAGTTGCTGGAGTACGAAGTCGGCAACGTCGGCGCGGGAGAGTCGGGCGGCGGTGAGCGATTTGTCCAGGCCGCTGCGGTAGTTGCCGGTCTTGGGGCCATCGGTCAGCCCGCCCGGGCGCACGATGGTCCAGTCCAGTCCGCTGGCCCGGATCAGGCGTTCCTGCTCCTCCTTGGCGGCCATCACCTTTTTCAGCGCGAGTTGCATCAGCACTTTGAAGAACAGGGGCACCTGATCCTTGCTGTCGCCCACACCCATGGAGGTGACGGCGATCAACCGCCGCACGCCCTGTGCCTGCATTGCCCCGAGAATCACGGCCGTGCCGAGCGCCTCGATGGGTGCACCCCCCGGCCGCGTCCCCAGGACACAGATAACCGCATCAGTTCCTTCAATGCAGGCAGCGACCTGGGCGGGGTTGAGTACGTCACCGACGATGACGGTCAACCGCCCCGGCTCTGTTTTCAAATTCGCGGGGTTGCGGGCGAGTGCCTGGACTGTGTGACCCTGTTCGAGGGCCTGCGTCAGCACCTGTTGTCCGGTTCCGCCGGTGGCACCGAAGAGTGCGATTTTCATAATGGTGTTCCGTTGTTTCGATGCTGTTGCGAGATTCTTTACCCGCATCATGGCGCGAATGCATCCACCGCTCAGGCCGCCGCCCCCATTTCCCGGGCCCGCTCCAGCCGCCCGGAGAGCGTCGTCGCATCCGCGGCGGGCGTCAACTCGGGCCATCCCGCGCAATGCCGCTCGACCAGACCCGCCAGCATCTCGATGTGTTCCGGTCGATCGTTGAGACAGGGAATGTAGCCGTAGGACTGGCCGCCGGCCTGCAGAAAGTAATCCCGGTTCTCCACCGAGATTTCCTCGATAGTCTCCAGGCAATCCGCCGAAAACCCCGGTGAGATGACCTGGATCGAGCGCACACCGGCACTGCCCCACGCTTTGAGGGTCTCGTCGGTGTAGGGGCGCAGCCATTCCTGGACACCAAACCGGGATTGGAAAGACAGGAGCCAGCGCTCCGCCGTCAGCCCCAATTGTTCGACGACCAGACGCGCGGTTTTTTGACACTGGCAGTGGTAGGGGTCGCCGTTGAGGAAATAATCCATGGGGATGCCATGGAACGAAAACAGGAGCCGCTCAGGCTCGCCGTGCTGGCCCCAATACGCCCGGATACTCGAAACCAGGGCGGTGATGTATCCGGGGTCGTCGTGATACTGGTTGACGAACCGCATTTCCGGCAGCAGACGCCAGGTCGAGAGTTCACAGCTGACCGCGTCGAAGGTGGAGGCCGTGGTGGTGGCCGAATACTGCGGGTAGAGCGGCAGCACCAGCAGGCGTCGCACATTGGCCGCGCGCAGTTGGGCCAGGGCGCTCGGGATCGAGGGGTTGCCGTAGCGCATCCCCAGGGCCACGCGCACCGGCCCGGGGAGACGGGCATTCAGTGCCTCCTGGACCGCATTGGCCTGACGTTTGGCGATCGCCAGCAAAGGCGAGCCCTCCGCGGTCCACACCGCCTGATAGGCTTGAGCGGTGCGCGGCGGGCGCACCCGCAGGATGACACCGTGCAGGATCAACCACCAGACCAGCCGCGGCAATTCGACCACCCGCGGATCCCAGAGGAACTGCGCCAGATAACGGCGCACGGCCGGGGCCGTAGGGGCGTCGGGGGTGCCCAGATTGACGAGCAGCACGCCCAGGCGTTCGGGGGTGTCGTGGCGCAGGTCCGGGTTGTTGATATAGATCATCGTTCCATCTCACTCACGTGACCCGACTGCGTCGGTCCCGGCCCAGCGGGGACCATGGAGATCGTCGCGGTCAGATGCTGATTCAAGCCGCGGCTCGCCGAAGGCTGGCCTCGACCCGCGCCTGCTTGAGCAGGCGATCGTCGATCACCCCCAGGAACGGATTCACCCGGCGCAAACAGTAACAGCGCGTATTCGCATCCAGTTCCATCACTGCGGCGCAAGCCCTCAAGCCTGATTCTTGAGGTGCTGGAAAAGGGCACGGAAGCGCTGGGGGTCCGGGGTGCCGAAGACCGGGTCATCGGCCCGCGGCGCGAGCGCGTCCACGGCGTCCCAGTCCGCCTGGTCGAGCCGCTCCAGCGCGATTGGAAAGGCTTCCGTGTCCTCGAGTGCCTGGTGCTCTCGTAACGTGTGGACCAACTCCCGGCCCTGGGTCTCCACCTCGTCGCGACGCAGGACCTCCTCGTTGACGATGCCCTCCAGCGAGCGGCGGAAGCGTTTGTTCAGTTGGTTGAGAACCCCGTGCTGGCGCAGGAGTACCTCAAAAATATCACGGTTCTGGAGACCTTTATCCAGTGCGCGCCGGTAGATCAGATCCTCCGTGGGATGATGGATCGTATCCGAATAGCTCTCCAGGTACTCGAGCATCTCGCTGATCAGTTCGTAGTCGGGCTCCTCGCCCGCGTGAAAGCGGTCGAGCAGGGCGGCGAGCAGGTCGAGCAGGCTCGCGAGACGGGTATGATCCTGGTTGAGTCGGGTCATTACCGGGTGCATGGGCACATTCCTCCGAGTTGACAGGTCCGGCCGGCCCACACGGCGGGGTCGGCACGGGGCGATTGGATCGGCCGGGAGACGGCCAATCCCGCTCCAAGACCTCTTAATAGGGCATCGGATCCGCCTTGCCAAGGGAGCCAACATGATTGGACGTCGGCGCTGCTCACGCAGCGGCCTCTTCGGCGCCGCGTCGGCGCTCCCGGCGCTTGCGCCGCCGTGCGAGTTGGCGCCAGACCCAGCCGTCCGGGCCGTCCTCGCCGGTGACCACGTAACGCAGTGCATGGCGGTCGATCAAGGTCCAGTCCATGCTGCCGCGTGCGCCCTCCCGACCACAGAACAGCAACTGATCGCCCTTGCGGACCCGGTCGGTCAAGGCGGGGAGGAGTCGGCGCTCGTCGTTGTGCTCCAGCAGCAGCGGGATGACCGCCAGCCGCCGCTCCCGGTCTCGCGGATCGGTGATCAGGTGGTCGATGGTGAGCGCGGCGGCGCACTCTTCCTCTGCCATCACCGCGCCGGCTTGTTCGTTGTTGATCTCGATCTGCCACACCTGGGGAACCTGATCCTGGAGTACGGCGCTGATCCGGCTGATCAGCGCACAGGCCCAGGCATCCTCCTGGAACCGGGAGTAGTGGATGAATTCCCAGAGCAGCGGCAAGGTCAGACGCACGCGGATGCCGTCGGCAATGATGATGCTCGGGTGCATTACCACCTGGGCCCCGACCCGATCGAACAGTTCCTGATTGTCGAGATGGTTCTTGCGGGCGACCACGAACAGATCCCGATTCAGTTGCAGCGCGGTCATGATGATCGACAGGTTGGTGGCGTCATCATCCGTCCCGGCCACCAAGGCCACGGCGCGGTCGATATGTGCCAGCTCCAGGGTCGCGGCCTCGGTCCCGCGGCCCTGCACCACTCCCGCGCCCGGAATTCCGGTGAGATGGGGTTTGGCGTCCACGACCATCAGGTCCAGGCCCTGATCCTTGAGATGCCGGTACAGGGCCTTGCCGAATCGCCCAAAGCCGCAGATTACCCAGAGCCCCTTGACCGGCGGATAGAGCGGCTCGGTGAGTGGCTCGTCGCTCTCGCCCGTGAGCCAGTCCCAGAGCAGGGTCATGCAGGGCGCTTCCAGGGCGATGGCCAGATAGAGTGCGAAGGCATCGAAGGGGTCGTAGATATGGTCGGTACCGAAGGAGGCCATGTTGGCCTCCACCTCATGGGAGTCGGCACGGCAAATCACTTTGATCCGCGGGCGCAGGAGTTTGGCGGCAATGGCGATCTTGAGGTTCGTTTCGTTGACGTTGCTGACCGCCACCACCCCCTGGCAGAAGGGGTGATCGAGACCCGCCGCCAGCAGATTCGACGGCCGGCGCGCATCGGCGCACAGCGCCGGTACGTACTCGCGATGATTCTCCAGCGCCAGCAGGCTGATGCGCTCCTGGTCACTGTCGATGACCACGGCGTGCTGATGACGGTCAGTGAGTGCCTTGACCAGGGCGCCGCCGGTCTGACCGTAACCGCACACCAGATAAAAGGGATCGCGCAGGTGCGCCACCCGGGCGCGCAAGCGGCTTTCGGCGCGGGCACGGCGAAAGGTCGGCTCCTGCAACAAAGCGATCAGTGCGCCCGCGGCATAGATCCAGATCGCCACGGTCCCGAAGATCACGAAGGAGACCCACAGCCGCTGGGCATCGGTAAAGGGGTGGGGGATCTCGCCGAAGCCAATGGTCGTCGAGGTGTAGGCGACGACATAAAAGGCGTGGAAAAACCCCATCGGTACGGGGTTGCCGGCCGAGTCTTGGGCCGGTATCAGGACGAGACCCATGATCGCCACGGCATAACTGACGATCAGCATGATCAGCGGCGCACGCATGCGCCGCATGATGAGAAAAACGATGCTGTCCATGGTGAATCCCGTACGCGCTTGCTGGGTTTCGGCGTGCAGCGGGTTGGCGGCGCAAACGCCGGGCTAGCGCCGCAACAGGAAGGTTTCGATCACCAGCAAGATGACCGAGATCACGTTGGCAATCAGCGCTCCTGCTGCCAGTGAGACGATGCTGGCCATGGTCGAAGAGGTCATGCCAACGCCGCTTGCGTAGGCTGCCATGACCCACACCAGGGCCGCTGCCATGAGCTGCAGCATGGCCACCAGGCTGGTGGCGAGCAAGAGTGCGCCCAACTGTGAGCGGTCGCCGAACTTGAGCACCGTCGCGATCAGGTTCACCACGATCACCGCGAAGAACTCCCACGGGTGGTGGTGTGACGGATCGTCGATGTCGCCGATCACGAATCCGAAGTTCAGGGTCAGGGACAACACGATGAAAAAGCCGAAAACGACCTTCTCTGGGTTCATGGGGGGCTCCGGGTGACGGCGGCGCAATGCCTGTCGCTATTGTGACGGACGGCAGGCAAAAGGCAACGCCCACGCAACGACGAACGGTTGGATCTCGCGTCGGCCCGTCCTGCCCTCGGTCCGTCCGCATGACCGTTCGACGACGTTTCGCCAATGCTTGACGCTGATCACAACGTCTGATCAGGACATTGCATAAGCTCCGGACGAACGGCGTGCCGCGTCCGCACTCGGGTCCGGCCTGGCGTCAGCGACGGTTCCCAACCAGCAGGGCGGAGTGACCGTCATCTCGCATCGGCTGCGGCAGACGCCCGGATCGGCGCAGTCTCCGCGCGGATGTGCCCAATTCAGTCGGAGTCTCTCCATGACAAAACGCGACAACAACGGTGCCGGCATCGATCGCCGCGGCTTTCTGAAAGGGTTTGCGTCGGCGACGGTGGCCGCCGGCCTGGTTGGGTCGCGCGAGGTTTTTGCCGGCCAGTCCAGTGCGCCTGGACAGTTCGGCCGCGAGCTCCTGGCGCCTCCCGCCATCAACGCGACGCCCGGCACCGAGAAATACTGGAAAAAGGTCCGCAAGGCGTTCGCGCTTGCGGATGACTACATCCATATGAACACCGGGACCACCGGTTCCCAGCCCGAGTTCGTGCAGAACAACCTCGCGGTTTACAACAGCTACAAGAGCCGGGATCCGCGGGATTGGTCGCTGAACCTGGCGGCGGACTTCCCTGACCTCTTCCCCGTTCTGCCCTCCGCCACCGGTGCCCGCCAGTTGTTGGTCGCCAATACCTATGGGGCCAATGCCGACGAGATCGTCCTGAGCTACAACACCACCGATGCGTGCAACCTGATTTTCGCCGGTACCCCCTGGCAGCCCGGTGACCGCATCATCACCACCAGTTTCGAGCATCCGGCTCTGGCCGGCCCCATCGCCTGGGCGCGCGACTACCACGGCGTGGCGGTCGAGATGATCGACATCCCGTCCAATTTCACGGCCGACATCACGGTCGATGACGTGCTCGACTGGTTCGATGCCGCCCTGCGTGTGCCCATGGGCGATGGAAAAAAACAATATCTCGCCATCTCGGAGATTTTCTACAAGAACGGTCTGCGCCTCCCGGTGCCGGAGTTGTGTGCACTCGCACGGAGTTACGGCGCCTTTTCGATCATCGACAGCGCCCACGGCTGGGGTATGCTGCCGATCGACTGCCATGCCTATGGGGCGGACTTCATCGTCGGAGCCGGCCACAAGTGGCTGTGCGGCGGCCCCGGCACGGGTATTTGCTATGTGCGCACCTCGGATGCGTCGGCCCACCCGCTGCCGCCCTTCGCGATGGGGAATTTCTTTATCTACGGCAATCCCTTCGTCGCACCCAGCGTTCTGAATCAAAGCCGTAACTGGAGCCCCGCCCTCTATATGCAGATGCGCGGTGAGTACAATGTCACCGCGCTCTATGCGATGACCGATTCACTGTCTTTCTTCTCCCAGATCGGCATTGAGGACATCTACGCGCGCGCCCTTGCTCTCGGCAACTATCTCAAGGGTCTGATCGTTTCCCAATGGGGGCCGGAAGCACTCTGGGTCCAGGACAACCCCGACGACCGCTTCGCCACTGCACTCACGTCCTTCAACCCCTTCGCGGCCAAGGATAGCGGGGCGAGCTTCGCGACCATGAACAGCGCCATCAATGCCATCCTGAGCAATCTGGCCTTGGAGACGCCGAAGATCTACATCCGCTCCGTCACCTGGCGCAGCAATCAGCGCGTCCCGGCGGACGACCGGGTGGGATTCCGGATCGCCACCCATGCCGTGTATAACAACGACGCGGAGATCGACCATGTCTTCGCGCGTCTGGTCAATCAGGTCAACCGCAGCGGTTTGCCGCAACTTTGATCGATCAAGCCCCGCCCGGATTGAGCGCCGGCAAGGCGGCGCGGCGGATGCGGGTTTCGGGGCGACGTGGACGAATGAGGTTGGGGGTACGGCCGACCTGCCGCATGAAGTCGCGTTTCCAGCGCGCGAAGTCGAGCGGCTGGCGGCCGTAGAGCGCGCGATCCAGTTCGTGCATCAACCGGGTCAGTCGGGTACGGTCCGCACGCGGGCGCAGGGTCAGGATGCGTTCAGTGAGGTTGGGGGCGCCGCCCTGGTCGGGAGCGTGCAGGAGGTGTCGGGCGGACCGCTCGAAACGCTCACTCCAGGCGACCGGGTCGCGCGCCCGATGGGCGTCACGCACGCACATCAGCAGGCGGCTGCTCTCCGGTAAGCGTCTGATGGCCGCCGCCTTGGCGCGGGCCGCCAGGTGCGTCGGGTCCAGCCGTTTCAGGAGACGGGTGCTGCCGTTCATCGAGCGGTCGATGGTCTGCGATGACCAGGAGCGCAGTCTGGTGTTCAGGCCAACGCCGGGCAGGCGCCGCTGATACAGGACCCCGATCCAATAACCGGCGAGGACTAACAGGATGCCGGTGATCGGCAGCCAGACCCTGGACCAACCGGCGCCGGCATCAATGAGCGAGACGGCCAGCCCCAAGGGGCCGGTGGCGCCTTCGATACTCAGGGTACGGATCGGCAGGGTGGCGACCTGGCGCGACCCGGTCTCCAGATTCCACCAGGGAACCTTGATCTCGGGCAGGCGCAGGGTGCCGCCGCCCTGGGGCACCAGGGTGTAGTACTCGGTACGCGTTGCCGTCAGTTGGCGGCCGTCCTTCGACAGGGTGTTGGCGCTGAGTGTCTGTTCGCGATAGATGCGAAAATCCGGGCTGACCAGTTGTTCCTCGAGATTCGGGAGTTGGGCGGCGAGCCCGCCCGCGGCCGTGCTCTCCAGCACCAGCGTCACCGGCTGGCCGGGTTCGACCCGCTCGGGCCGGTCGAAGACGGCATTGAGACTGAGTGAGCGCAGCGGCAGCCAGGGGTGCACCGTGGCCATCGCCGGGCGGACCTGGAGTGCGATCGGGCTGGTGCCGACAGCCTCGTAGCGCTCGGGAGCGCCGTAGTTGCCGGGGCGCATCCCGGTGATCTTCGGCGGCGGCAAGGTGAGATCACCGGCGCGCAGCGGGGTGAGTACCAGCCAGAATTGAGTGACCAGTTCGCGGCTGTCACCGCTGCCGCGGGTGCTGGTGGTCGGCCCCGCGAGCTTTTGCAGCAGGACCGCGTCTTGTCCGGCGAGATCCGGATCGGCGGTCGTCAGTTCATCCGGGCTGATCAGATCCAGCCGCAGCAACAGGTTTTCCTGGACATAGGGCTGGGACGCGTCGAGCGACCATTCCAATCTGGGCGGTCGCAGGGTGCGCTGAGTCGGCGCCGAGGGCGCAGCGTAACCGCCGGGCCAATTGGGCTGATAGCCTTGACCCGGCGCCGGTCCGGGATAGGGGCCGGACGGCGGGCGCGGGATCTGACCCGGTAACCCATAGGGCGCTGGTCCCGGCAGCGGGCCTTGGGGCGGCATGGGGTAGGTCGGCGGTGCCCCCCTGGAGTTATCCGGCGGGGTCGGGCGGAACTGCCAGGGTTGGCCCTGGATTTGGGGTGGAGTCCACTGGCCCGCGGGTGCCGGCGCCGGGGCGCCGGCCGGCGGAGCGCCGTAGGGGCCATAGGGGGTCCAGCCGAATGCGGTGGACCACAGAAGCCAGAGTCCGAGTCCGAGTCCGAGTCTCATGGTGACCCCCGGCGCGGCGGCCGATCGGGGTGCGGCAACTCCACAATTGGGTGGCCGCTGCCGGCAGCGTGCCGGCGGTGAGGCTGATGGTGGATGCGCTGCGCTTATCCACCCTACGAAACCGGCTCCGTTGTAGGGTGGATAAGGCGCGCCGCTCGGTGTCAGGGATCCGGTATGTCGGTCGCGCGCGCCGCATCCACCAGGGGTCGCGAGATGCCGCTCAAACTTGGAATTGCTGATCGGGTTGTGTCGGGCGCGATCGGGTGTTGCTGTTACCAAGGCCGACTCTCCCGCAGTGGACCGCCCGCCGCTTGCATCAGACGTTGCTCTTCGAGCTTGAACTGGTTGCCGATCAGCAGCGTCGGGTCGCCCTCGACCTGTCGCAGCCGTTGCTCCATGACCGCCATGCCCGGCCCCATCGCTTGTTGACCGCCCAGCGCCGGGGCGTCGCCGAGTCGGGCCTCCGGCGGCAATTCAGTCATGGGTTGCCGGCTTTGCTGGTCGAACTGGTCGATCGCAGCGGTTTGCTCGTCCGGACGCGGGGCGTCGGGCATGGCCATGTCAGGCTTGCCGGCCGGTCGCGTGCCCTGGCCCGCGGCCGGCTGCTGGCCGGCCGGGTCGCGACCCTCTGTGGATGACTGGTCCGCGGGGTCGGTCTGCTCACCGGGCTGGTCCTGCCGCTCGGGCGCCTCGGCTTGGCCGGTGCGCTTGCCGCGGTCATCCGGTCGCCGGCCCTGGCCCTCACTTGCATCCTGACCGCCCTGAGTCTCGGGTGTCCGGCCGGCCTCGGCGTCGCCCTGGTTGTCCCTGCGGGTGTCCGGTTGCTTGCCGTCATCGTCGCCGTCCGCTGTTCCGCCCGGCTCATCGACCGATTGATCGGGTTTGCGGTCACCCGCGGCGACGCCGTCGGCCTCCCGGCGATCGTCCGGCTGCTTGCCCTCACCCTCACCCTCACCCTCATCCGGCTCCTTGCCGCCTTCGTCTTTACCGGGTTGCCGGTCGGCCTTGGCCGTGGTGCCTCGATCCGGTTCGCCCGCCGCTTGTCCCGCCGCCTCAGGCGATTGTTCTCGGGTGTCGGACCCTCCGGCTTCCGCATCCTGACGGGTCTGATCATCCCCTGCTTTCGCGTCGTCCGTTTTCTTCCGGCCCTGCGCCTGACCCTGCTTTTGATCCGGTTCCTTGGAGCGGTCCTGGTCGCGACCGGCATCCTGGCCAGTCGACGCCGCCCGTGATCCGCCCGGCGATTGCTCCTCGGCGGATGCGTCGCCCCCCTGGCCGGTCGCGGTCTTGGTCTGTTCGGTGCCCTTTCCCTGCGGTTCGTCTTTGCCCGCGGTGCCGTCCGCGGCGGCGGTCTTGCCGGACTGGCCCGCGCTCTCCTGTTGCCCGGACGTGCCGCCGGATTGCTGCTGATCCTCCTGCTGACCCTTTGGCTCTTGCCCGCCTTGCTGTTGCTGGTCCTTCTGCTCTTGCTTGCCTTGCTGTTGCTGGTCCTTCTGCTCTTGCTTGCCTTGTTGTTGCTGGTCCTTTTGCTCTTGCTTGCCTTGCTGTTGCTGGTCCTTCTGCTCTTGCTTGCCTTGTTGTTGCTGATCCTGTTGTTGGTCGCCTTGCTGTTGCTGGTTCTGCTGTGCTTGCTGACCCTGTTGCTGCTGATCTTTTTGTTCCTGCTGTCCCTGCTGCTGTTCGTCCTGCTGCTGCGTCTGGGCCTGCCGCTCCTGCTCCGGCTGTTCTTTCTTCGGTTCAGGCTTCGGCTTCTCGTCCCGGCGCTCATAGGCGCGCTGCTCCAGGCGTGCGAGCATGGCGCGGGCGAGCGCCAGGTTGTGGGCCGCGTCATCGTCGGTCGGTTCGGCGCTCAACACGTGCTCGTAGGCAAGCGCGGCTCCGGTGTAATCCCCCAGTTGGAAGCGGGCATTACCCAGGTTGTAACGGGCCGATTGGGCATCTCCGCCCGGCACCGCCTCCTGAAAGGCCTGGGCCGCGTCCGCGAAGCGACGGGCGCGGTAGAGCGCGACACCGCGGCGGTAGGGATCGGAAAACCCGTCCGCGGCGGCTTGATAGTCGCCGTCCTTGAAGTGATCGAGTGCCGCTTGCTCGGTGTTCTTGAACCAGCCGCCATGGGCGGCAGCCGTTGGAACCAAGGCCCCGATCAGAGCCAGCTTCAGGGCCGGCGTCAGGGGACGCGCGCCCCAGGTCTTGGCCGGATCCTGATGACGGCCGTTGCGTGTCGTCCGGTTCATGCCTGAGACTTCCGTCGCGGTTGACCGCGGAACTGGGGCAGCAAGAGTGCGGCGAGCAACAGCACCGGGATCCAATAACGTTCGTTCCATACCCGGGTCCGCTGATCCCCCGCTTCCGGGGGAACGCGCATGACGGCGGCGGCCTCGAGCAGGGCGCGGGTATCCGCGTCACGGAAGTCCGCGCGCCGGTAGAGGCCGCCGCCCGACTGGGCCAGTGATTCGAGCAGGGGCTCATTGAGCCGGGAGATCACCGCGGCACCGGTGCGGTCGGTGATGAAGGCGCCGCGGTAACCGGGCACCCGCGCCCCTTCGGGGCTGCCGATCCCCAGCACATGCAGGCGGATGCCGGCGGCGGCCAGGGCCTGAATACGCGGGTTGAGATCGGGCTCGTCGAAGTCCCCATCGGTGATCAGCAGGATCGAACGGGCGCTCTCCGCCGACAGCCCGGCCAACAGGGTCGCGGCCCGGTCCAGGGCCAGTGACAGCCGACTGCCCTGAAGGGTCGCGAGATCGGTGGACAGGGCCGGCAGGCTGTTCAGGATGGTCTGGGTATCCTCGGTGATGGGTGCGATCACATGGGGCACCGAGGCAAAAGCAATCAGCCCGAGCCGCACCTCCCGGTTCTGCACGATCAGGTCCTGCACTTCCTGGCGGGCGCGTCCGAGCCGGGTGGGGGTCACGTCATCCGCCTGCATGGAGCGCGAGATGTCCAGGAGCACCAGCAGGTTGTTACCGGGGTGGAACAGCCGCACGTCGGCGGCGTCCCAGCGCGGTCCGGCCATGGCCGCGAGCAGCAGGGTCCACAGCAGACACCACCGCAGGAAACGCCCCCAGCGCTCGCGCGTTTCGAGGTCGCGGGTGCCGGTGAGATGAGGCAGCAGGTGCGCGTCGGCATACCGGTGCACCGGTCCGCGCGCGGCCCGCGCGCCGCTGCGCACCAACCAGAGCGCCACCGGAAGGATGACGAGCAGCCCCCAGAACCAGGCCGGTTGGGCGAAGTTGAAACCTGCTTCATTCATCGCATATGGCCGCTTGGTAAGGAGTCAAGAACAAGTTAATAATCGTTGTCGTTTCGAAATTTCTTGACAGGATTAACAAGATTTACAAGATTGCAAATTAATAACATCTTGTAAATCTTGTTAATCCTGTCTAAATGTATTTGTTTCGTGTTCGCCTTGCTGTTCCGGATCGCTCGCTAAGACCTCATTCCTGCCGATGCTGGCCGGAACCGTGATCAAGGCCCCCGCACGAAACGCTTGCGTCCTTCGGGGAAGAGCCCCAGGCCCAGCAGCGCGAGCATGGCCAGCCCCAGGGGCCAGCGGAACAGGGGCGCGGGGATGAAGGCCGTGCGTGCCTGCGCCTCGGTCTTCTCCAATTGGCCGACGCGGGTGGAGATCTCCTCCAGGGCGCGGGTATCGGTGGCGCGGAAATAGGCCCCGCCGGTGATCTTGGCGATCTCCTCCAGCGTCGCCTCATTCATGGTGAGATCGTCGCGGTATTTGATCACGCCGTCCTCGGCAATGGGAATCTGCTCCTGGGTGCTGCCCACGCCGATCACGTAAATGCGCACTTCGGTCTGACGGGCCAGACGCGCCGCCTCGATGGGCGCGAAGCCGCCGGCCGAGTTGTCGCCGTCGGCGATCAGGATCAGCACCCGCGACTGCGGGGGACGCTCACGCAGCTTCTTAACGCCCAGGGCGACGGCATCCCCGAGTGCGGTCCCCTGACCGGCGATGCTGGCGACCACGCCATCGAGCAACTGCTGCACGGCGTGCCGGTCCAGCGTCAAGGGGGAGAGGACGAACGACTGGCTGCCGAAGATGATGAGCCCGATGCGATCACCCTCGCGCTGTTCGATGAATCGCCCCAGGACCCCCTTGACGACTTGCATGCGGGTGACTTGACGCCCCTGGACGGTGAAGTCCAGGGCATCCATGGAGTGTGAGGCGTCCACCGCCAGCATCAGGTCATAGCCCGGACTGCTGATCTCGGTATAGGGAGTGAGCCACTGCGGGCGCATCACGGCGGCGATCAGGCCGATCCACAGCAGCGCCAGGAGTGACCGGTGCACCCAGCCGCCGATCGCCAGCCGCGGTCGGCGGATCGGATAGGCCGCTTGCAGCGCGTCCAGACGCGGATGCAGCAGGGTCTGGCGCTGCCCTTCCAGGTGTTCCTCGTCCGCCTGATCCGGCCGCAGCGGCCAGGCATAGCGCAGCAGCAGCGGCAGGGGGAGCAGGACGGCCGCCCAGGGCCAGTGGAACTCAAACACGGCCGGACTCCGGCCGGGTTGCGGCGGGCGCGGCGACCCAGGCGTAGACGGCATCGATCAGGGTCAGCAGTTGTGTCGGCCCCGCCTGGACGCTCGGCGCATAGGGTGCGGCCAGCAGGAGTCGCCCGTGCTCGGTCCAGGGAAAGCCCGCGGGGTCATGGGCCGCCAGCCAGGCGAGCCAGGTCTCCCCGGTCAGTCCGGCGCAGGCGGGTCGCCCCAGTCGGGCCATGGCGATGCGCCGCAGCAGTTCGGAGAGTTCGCCCAAGGCCGCTTTGGCATCGGCCCCGCCGCGGACGCGGCGGCGCAGGCCGCGCAGCGCGGCAGCGGCGGCCCAGCGCCAGGTGCCCAGCGTGATGCCGGGGATCGGGAGGCGCAGCGTCAGGAGCGTCCGCCAGCGCCAGGCCGCCAGCCCGAGCAGCAGGCCGGCACCGAGCAGCAGCCACCAGCCGGGGGCCGGGGGCCACCAGGGCACGCCGGCGATGCCGTGGATATCGCGCAGTCGGTCCAGCGCCGGTATCAGGTCGGTTTCCATCAGACGCCCCGCGACCGGGCGCGCTGTTCCAGTGCGCGGATCAGCGTCAGATGAATCTCCTCATCGGTACGCACCGGCAGCAGGATGATGTGCAGCCGATGGGCGATGGCCTGGAGCAGGTCGCGCCGCTCCTCCCACGCCCGTCGGAAAGCGCGTTGGGCTTGGGTGTCCGCGGTGTCGATCTCGATCAGGCGGCCGTCGGTGCCGGTAAAGGTGACCACCCCCATGGCCGGTATCTCCCGGTCGGCCGGATCATCCACCGGAATCAGCACCACCGAATTGCGCTGAGTCAGGTCACCCAGGACACGCTCCAGACCCATCACCTCACGATTGAGGTCGGCGATGACGAAGACCAACGATCCGGTGGGCAGCCCGGTGGTGGCGCGCTTCAAGGCCCCGGCCAGGCAGTCCACCGAAGCGTCCGGTGCGCTGCCCGGTTCGGTCAGCGTGCGCAGCAGTTGCCAGAGTGCGCGGCGTCCGCGCGACGGGCGGAAATGTTGCAGCCCGGCGCGCGGGTCGCCGAACACCAGACCGCCCACGCGGTCGTTGAGTCGGCTTGCGGCCCAGCCGATCAGCGCCGCGGCGCGCGCGGCCTGAACCGACTTGAAGGTCCCGCGGGTGCCGAAATCCATATGCGGCCCCTTGTCCAGGCAGAGCATGACGCTGCGCTCCCGCTCCTCACGGAAGATCTTCAGGTGCGGCCGATCGGTGCGGGCCGTGACCTTCCAATCCATATAGCGGATGTCGTCACCCTCCCGGTAATCGCGGACCTCCTCGAAGTTCACCCCGGCCCCGCGAAACACCGAGGCATAAAGCCCGGCGAAGCTGGAATTGACCAGATGATGGGACGACAGCCCCAGCGTATGGGCCTGGTGCCGCAGTTCCAGCAGATCGTCGAGACGGGGGTGGAGGCTCATAGTAACGCGTCAGAAATTACAATCGTTGTGGTCGTGTTGGCCTTGATCAGCGTTCCGGCCGGGACCTTGTGGGAGCGGCGTCCCGCCGCGATGCGGTGCAGCAGAAACCTCCAGCGCCGCGGCTACGCGCCCGGCCCCGGCGCGGCGGGACGCCGCTCCCACAGAGTCGCTGCGCGACTTTCCAGGCCGTCGTGTTTAACGTTTAGAACGCGGTACCCCCTCGCCATCCGCCCGACCTAGGGTATTGCGACAAGATTCAACAGCCGGTTGATGAACGCGTCGGTGGTGATGCCCTCGGCCTCGGCCTCGAAAGTGAGCAGCAGGCGATGGCGCAGGATCTCCGGGGCCACGGCTTGGATATGGTGCGGCGCCGCGAAGCTGTCGCCATCCAGCCAGGCCCGGGCCCGGGCGCAGCGGGCCAGTGCGATACTGGCGCGCGGTGAGGCGCCGAACCGGCACCAGCGGCCCAGATCCGCGTCATAGCGCTGGGGCGAGCGGGTGGCCTGAACCAAATCGACGATATAGTGATGGAGCTTGGGGTCCAGGTACAGATTGGCCACGTCACGGCGCATGGCAAACAGCTCCGCCTGGCTCAGCCGTGTGGCCGGCGGGGCGGCGGGCTGCTGTTGCTGCCCGCTGTCGAGATCCAGGATCTTCAGTTCATCCTCACGCGTCGGGTAGGTCACCACCGCCTGCATCAAAAACCGGTCGAGTTGCGCCTCGGGCAGATGGTAGGTCCCTTCCTGCTCCACCGGATTTTGCGTGGCCAGCACCATGAACAACTGCGGCAAGGGATAGGTGCGCTGGCCCACCGTAATCTGGTGCTCGGCCATGGCCTCCAGCAGGGCCGACTGCACCTTGGCCGGCGCCCGGTTGACCTCATCGGCGAGCAGCATGTTATGGAACAATGGGCCTTGACGGAATTCGAATTCGCCCTTGTCGTGACGATAGATATCCGTGCCGATGAGGTCGGAGGGCAGCAGGTCGGGGGTGAACTGGATGCGATGGAAATCGCCCTCCAGGGCCTCCGCGAGGGCCTTGACCGCGGTGGTCTTGGCCAGACCGGGCATTCCTTCCACCAGGAGATGGCCGTCGCTGAGCAGACAGATAAGCATACTGTCGACGAACGACTGCTGACCAATGATGCGGGAGGCAATATGGTCGCGAACGGGCTTGAGATCGGCAGGGGTCATGCTGGAGATACCCGGTCCGGTGGTGCGCGGCCCGTGCGTGCGAGCCTGTTATTTGCCGCCGGCGCTCCAGCCGGTGGATCCTCCCCCGGAATGCTGGGGCTTTTCCGCGGCGAGTGCAAGCCTGTGTCGGCAACAGCGAATGACGTTGTTTTTATGCATCTATCTAAAATGTTTATCAGGCATGACTCCGGTCGACGCGGCCTCCAGCATCGTTTCGGCCAACCGCGGCCTGTCCGCAAGCGGAGGCCGAGGCTGACCGTGAAAGTCCCGCAGCGACCCCGTGGGAGCGGCGTCCCGCCGCGATGGGGCCGGGCGTGCAGCCGCAGCGTTCGCGGTCACCGCGGCACCGCATCGCGGCG
>NZ_CAIZIZ010000520.1 GCF_903933125.1 uncultured Lamprocystis sp.
CCAGGATTCGACCAGTTCACCGGGGGTAAACCGTTGCTCAAGCCGGTGGCCGCGCGGCTGTCCCATCACCCGCGCATCCAGCCCCGGCGGGAACAGGTCCCGCCAGAGGTTGAGTTTGGTCGCGACCAGGCTGTCCTGGTGCCGTGCGTGCGGGCACTGCCAGGTCAGGTCGAAACGCATTCGCGCCATGGCCCGGCTGCTGGTCAGCTCCAGCGGTGCCGGGGGATCGTCAGCGGCGTTCGACATACGTCAGGACCGGATGTCGCGGTGCTTGGGGTCGATCAGGAAGCGAACTCGGACGTGCGCCGATAAATGCGGATCACCGCGCCGTTGCGCGGTTCCGCGTTGCCCGCGACCGGATTCCAGCGTACCAGTTCGTCGACGGTGACACCGTAACGGCGGGCAATGGCGTCGAGCGACTCGCCCTTGCGCACCCGATGGGTGACCAGGGTGCTGCTGCTCGGGATGGCGCTGTCGGCGCTGCCGGGAACGCGCAGGGTTTGCCCGGGCAGCAGGGGCTCGCGCGGCGCCATGGCGTTCAGCTCGGCCAGTTCGGTGAGGTCGACTCCGCGGGCGCGGGCGACCGCGGCCAGGGTCTCGCCTGCTTTGACGACATAGACCTTGGACTCAACTGAGGCGGGGCGCGCCCGCGGGACAGCCGCGGCGAGTGCCGGTGCGTACGATCCGCCGGAGAGGGCCGTGGCGGCCATGACCCGTGCCTGGGGCAGGACCGCCGTCACGCGGTGACCGGTGCCGGCTGGAACGATCACTTGCCCTGGCCCTTCGGGCGAGGTTTGGCCGCGCTTGACGCCGGCGTTGAGCTTCTGGATTTCCGCGAGTCCGACGCCGCTGGCCTGGGCCACCCGCACCAGGTCCATGGGGCGGTCGGTACGGACGACTTCGAGCTGGGGTGCGCTGGGTACCGGCGGCAGGCGCAGGCCATACTTCGCGGGTTCCGCGACCAGCCGCGCGGCGGCCAGAATCTGCGGCACGTAATTCTCGGTTTCGCCCGGCAGGTTCAGTGACCAGAAGTCGGTCGGCTTGCCGCGCGCCCGGTTGGCCGCTTGCGCGGACTCCACCCGGCCCGGACCGCAGTTGTAAGCGGCCATGGCCAGTTCCCAATCGCCGCCCAAGCGGCGCTGGAGTTGTTGCAGATAGTCCATGGCCGCCCGTGTGGAGGCCAGAATGTCTCGCCGTTCATCGCGCCAGGCGTCTTGCCGCAGACCCATCTCACGGCCGGTATAGGGCATGAACTGCCACATGCCGGCCGCGGCGACCGGTGAGGTGGCGGCCGGGTTGTAGCGGCTTTCGACATGAGGCAACAGGGCCAACTCGGCGGGCAGTCCGCGCCGCTGGATTTCGCCGATGACGACATGCAGGTAGGGCTTGGCGCGCTCCGAGAGTTTGGCGAGATACTGCGGGTCGCGGCGGAAGCTGTCGACCTTGGCGTCGATGCGGGCATTGGCATGGAGATTGAGCTTCATGCCGGAACGGACCTTGGTCCAGAGGTCACCGTAGCTTCCCTGGGGCACGGCGTCTCGCCGCGCGAAGCGTTTTGCCTCCCCCGCGGGACGGACATAACCGTACTCACGAGCCGACACCATGTCGCCGTAGCCGTCGTCGGCGGCCATGAACCGATCTTGGTTGCTGGCGCAGCCGCTGATGACGGAAATGGCGAGAAATAGGGCAGACGGCGCGCCAAAGCGGCGTACCAGTGGTTTGGAAAAGCGCATAAAAAACCCCCGATCTAAGCGTAAGTGCTTGCTTTACATAGCTTCTTACGGGTAATCACTCGTATGATACGCAAAGACGGCAGTCATTACCAGACGTACGGCACGGTCTTGCGCCACGGGGCGGCGGGGACAGCGCGACAAATACTGGGTACCATGAGGCGCTTCGGGAGACGCTGGATGAACCTGTCCGACTGATTCCGTCCGGGGTCGGCCAGGATCGGCGTGTGCCCGGATTCACGATGGCGGTGCGTCGCGGTGCGGTGCTTCGCTGCACCGCGGGGGCGTCGCGCGCGGCGGCGGTTCCTCTTGAGAGGCATTCACATGACCGCTTGCAAAGGCCCGGGCTATCCGTTGGCAAGTTTCGAAAACTGGTATCGGACGCCGCTGGGCAAGGCCGTCGCGGTCCAGGAGGCGGCCTGCCTGGAAGAGATGTTGCACGATACCTTCGGGTACTATCTGGTCCAGGTCGGCGTCGGCAGTTGTTTTCGGGATGTGTTAGCCGAGACCCGCATCCGCCATCGCGTCCTGCTGCCCTGTCGCGCACCGGCCGGGCCCGGCGGACTCCAGGTCGTGGGCAACCCGGTGGCCTTGCCGATCGCGGCCGACAGCGTCGACGCGGCACTCCTGACGCATACCCTGGACTTCGTGTCGGATCCCCGTCTGGTGCTGCGCGAGGTGGAGCGCGTGCTGATCCCCGAGGGGCGGGTGATCATTCTCGGGTTCAACGCGCTCAGCAGTTGGGGCCTGTTGCGGTTCCTCTATCGTTATCGGCGGCGCGTCCCCTGGTGCGGGCATTTCCTGACCCCGTACCGGGTCGAGGATTGGTTGTCGCTCTTGGGATTCGACATCGAGGTTCGCAAACAGATCATGTTTCGGCCGCCGATCCATGGTGCGCTCAGTCCGCGGCTGGCGGTCCTCGATACCCTGGGTCGCGCGCTCTGGCCGGCCCTGGGCGGCGTTTATGTCATCAAGGCGGTGAAGCGGGTTTCGACTTTGACGCCGTTGCGGCCCTCCTGGAGCGCGCGCCGTGCGCTGCTGCCGGGTGGGGCGATCGAGCCGAGCGCCCGCAACCAAATGTCATGTGTCGCTGTTGCAGACCGCCGCAGCGGTGGGGTGGAGGGGAATGATGAAGGGGAGTGTCGATGACTGAGGTTGTTCATGCCTTTACCGATGGCGCATGCAAAGGCAATCCGGGGCCTGGCGGTTGGGGGGCCTTGCTGCGCTTTGGTGAGACCGAGAAGGAGTTGTGCGGCGGGGAGCACCAGACGACCAATAACCGGATGGAGCTGATGGCGGTGATCGCGGCGATGGAGTCGCTCAAGCGCCCGACCTGTATCGCGATTACCACCGACTCGCAGTATGTCAAGCGCGGTGTGACCGAGTGGATGAGCCGCTGGAAGCGCAACGGCTGGATGACCGCCGAACGCAAGCCAGTGAAGAACCGCGATTTGTGGGAGCGGCTGGACGGCGCTTTGGCGCCCCATCAGGTCGACTGGCACTGGGTCAGGGGTCACACCGGTCATCCTGACAACGAGCGCGCCGATCGGCTGGCGAATCAGGGTATCCCGCGCGGCGAGGTCGGTTGAGGCCCAGGAGACTTTGTTATCGTTATCGTTGTCGTTGTCGTTGTCGTTGTCGTTGTCGTTGTCGTTGTCGTAATCGGAGAAGCGATTCGATTCGGGCATGCACTACCTGAAAGTCCCCCGTGGGAGCGGCGTCCCGCCGCGATGCGGTGCCGCGGTGGCCTCGAACTTCGCGGCTGCGCGCCCGGCCCCGTCGCGGCGGGACGCCGCTCCCACGGGCGGTTGGGTGACTGTCACGGTAAAGCCTCGAGCTCCAGTGCGCGACGCCCGGGCATCGACCGGAACACGGATCAAAGCCCACTCGGCACCATAATCTCGATTACGACAACGACAACGACAACGACAACGACAACGGCCAAGACGCCAAAGGCGTTTCCTATTGGCCCTGTTTTGCTGATTATCTTTTTCTCTGACATCCGGTCCGAAGGAGTCCCCCCTGCCCATGCGCCAAATCGTCCTGGACACCGAGACCACGGGTCTCGACCCGCGTGAAGGTCATCGTCTGATCGAGATCGGTTGTGTCGAGCTGATTGATCGCCGCCTCACCCGCAACAATTTCCACCAATATCTTCAGCCCGATCGCGAGATCGACGCCGATGCGGTCGCGGTCCACGGGATCGAGAACGACTTCCTGCGCGACAAGCCCCGGTTCGCGGAGGTTGCGGAGGATTTCCTGCGCTATGTGACCGGCAGCGAGCTGATCATCCATAACGCCGCCTTTGATATCGGCTTTCTGGATCACGAGCTGGTGCGCTGGCGTGCCGACGCGACGCGGATCAGCGACCTCTGCGAAATCAACGATACGCTGCTGATGGCACGGCGGCTGCACCCCGGCCAGCGCAACAGTCTGGACGCCTTGTGTAAGCGCTATGGGGTAGACAACACGCACCGGGATTTGCACGGCGCCTTGCTCGACGCCGAAATCCTGGCCGACGTCTATCTCGCCATGACCGGTGGTCAGGTCGTGATGCACCTGGGTGGCGAGGCCGGTACCGCGTCCGGGCAGCGCAGCCTGTCGACTCAGCGCGGCCGGCTCGACCCGGGGCGTCAGCGGCTGCCGGTCATCGCGGCCGGGGAGGCGGCGCAGCGTGCTCACGCCGCTCGGCTTGCCGCCATCGACGCCGCCAGTGCGGATGGGTGCCTGTGGCTTAGAACTTAGGCGATTTCCAGGAATTTAAGACTGTAGGGGCGACTTAAGTCGCCCCTACACATCGGTAGATCCTCAGATCCTCGCCCGCGAATCACTTTAGTTGATTTCCGGAGCACCGGATACCACCCACCACCGGCTCGGATGTAGGTGCGACTTCAGTCGCACCGATTCGGACGCAGGTGCGACTGAAGTCGCACCTACATTGACAGGTATCCAAATTGTCGGAAATCACCTTAGTTGCGCTGCTGCTGACGCGTGGGTCCGCTGCCGTTGCTCAGGGACTCCAGCGCGTCGAGATCGATCAGTTGGATGTGCTTGCGGTCGACGACCATCAACCCGTCATCCTGGTAGCGGGTGAAGAGTCGACTCACGGTCTCGACCGCGAGTCCGAGATAGTTGCCGATTTCATGGCGAGACATGCTCAGATGGAAGTCGGTTGGCGACAAGCCGCGCTGTTGCAGGCGCTTGGACATGTTCAGCACGAAGGTCGCCAGCCGCTCTTCGGCGCTTTTCTTGCCGAGCAAGAGCAGCATGTCGGTTTCGTTGGATATTTCTTTGCTCAGCAGCCGGTACATCTGGCGCTGGAGGCTGGGGATCACCGTGCTCAGTTCTTCCAGACGGGGAAAGGGGATCTCGCAGAGAGCGGAGGTCTCCAGGGCCTTGGCGGAGCAGGCATGGGCGTCCTTGTCGATGGCGTCGAGCCCGATGATCTCCCCCGGCAGATGGAAGCCCAGCACCTGTTCGCCGCCTTCCGCGCTGGGCGCGTAGCTTTTCACTGAGCCGGTCTTCACCACGTAAAGCGAGCGGAAGCGGTCACCGTCCCGGAACAGGAAGTCACCGCGTTGCAGCGGGCGGGCCCGCTTGACGATGTCTTCAAGCCGTCCAACCTCCTCTGGTTCGAGCCCCAGCGGCAGGCAGAGGGCGCCCACCGAACAATTTTTGCAGGCGACCCGAAGCGTCTCGAACGAAAGGATGTTGCGCTGATTCAAGACGGCGGCCCCAAGTTGGCGTGTTCTCAATGCTCTATATTGAGGGCAACCTTTGATCTGGATCAAGTCAAAGTCGATTCGCACTTGCCGTGGATGACGACAACGGGCAGCCGGAGCGGCAGCGGTTGGTCGAAGCGCAGGTTCCACGCAAAAAAAAGGCCGCGCCTGGCGGGCGCGGCCGGTGGCGTCGCGGACGCCTGCTAGTTATCTGGTCTCGGCGACCGGCGGGGCGGGCGGAGCCGGGGGGGCGCCGTAAGAACCCATCGGACCCATCGGGGCCATGGGTGCCGCGTAGCCGGGATAGCCGCCGCCGTAAGCGCCGCCCGGATAGCCGCCGCCGTAAGCGCCACCCGGATAGCCGCCGCCGTAGCCGGGGTAGCCGCCGCCGTAGCCGTAGCCAGGATAGCCGCCGTAACCCTGATTGCCGTAGCCGTTGCCGTAGCCGCGCCCGTCGCCGCGTCCGTAACCGCGGCCATAGCCGCGCCCGGTGCCGGCGCCGCTGCCGCTCATGTTCATGTTGAAGTCGCCGGAGCCGTCACCCATCATGTCGTTCCACATGTCGCCCATGCCGCTGCCGTCCCCCCAACCGCCGCCGTTGTTGTTGCCGCCGCCGGGACCCCAGCCGCCCGGCCCGCCCCAGGCCTGCGCGGTGTTCGCGGCAAAAGCAGCCGCGCCGGCGATGGCGACGACACTGATCAACTTGGCAAATTTCTGCATCTGTCGATGCTCCTGATAAATGTAGTAGTAATTCGGGTGGGAGGCGGCCGCCGATCGAAGATCGTGACCTGGCCTGCGTTTCATTTTTGACGCGCTCCCGGACTATACGCGTCTGTTAGCCGATTTGATAGGTAAACTATTGGAGCAACCCGAGTGTCTGCGCCGCCGGCCGACGCCCGGTCGCCCTGGTCGATCGCGGGCAGCGCACCGATTTCAGGGTACCGATCGAGAGGGCGCATTGAGGGGTTGCGGCGAATTTGGTAGCGTGTCGGGGATAATCGGGCCCGGCCCTGGATCAGTTCATCGCGTTGTTGACCGCTTATGACCAAGTACATCTTCGTAACCGGCGGCGTCGTCTCGTCGCTGGGCAAGGGCATCGCCTCGGCTTCACTGGCGGCCTTGCTGGAAGCGCGCGGCCTCAAGGTCACCATGATCAAGCTGGACCCCTACATCAATGTGGACCCGGGGACCATGAGTCCGTTCCAGCATGGCGAGGTCTATGTCACCGACGACGGTGCCGAGACCGATCTGGATCTCGGCCACTACGAGCGCTTCCTGCGCACCCGCATGGGACGCCACAACAATTTCACCACCGGTCAGATCTACGACAGCGTGATCCGCAAGGAGCGCCGCGGCGAGTATCTGGGCCGCACGGTCCAGGTCATCCCGCACATCACCGACGAGATCAAGGCCAACATCCGGCTCGGCGCCGCCGGTTGCGACATCGCCATGGTGGAGATCGGCGGAACCGTGGGCGATATCGAGTCGCTGCCGTTTCTGGAGGCGATCCGCCAGATGCGGGTTGAGGAGGGCCGCGAGAACGCGCTCTTCATGCATCTGACCCTGGTGCCCTTTCTGCGCACCGCCGGGGAGATCAAAACCAAGCCCACCCAACACTCGGTCAAGGAGTTACGCTCCATCGGCATCCAGCCGGATGTCCTGCTGTGTCGGGGCGAGACGGCGATTCCGGATGAGGAGCGCCGCAAGATCGCGCTCTTCACCAATGTGCCCGAGAACGCCGTCATCTCCGCGGCGGACGCGGACAACATCTACCGCATCCCGCGTCTGCTCCATGCGCAGGGGCTCGACGAACTGGTCGTGCGGCAGTTCCGCCTTGAGGTCGGCGAGGCGAATCTCAGCGAGTGGGACCGGGTGCTGCACGGGTTCGACCATCCCGCGGGCCAGGTGCGGGTGGGCATGGTCGGCAAGTACATGCATCTGACCGAGGCCTACAAATCGCTGTCCGAGGCGCTGGCCCATGCCGGTGTGCATACCGATACCCGGGTGGAAGTGGTCTACATCGACTCGCAGGACCTGGAACGTGACGGCACGGCCAGCCTGGTCGGGCTGGACGCGATTCTGGTCCCCGGCGGTTTTGGTGAGCGCGGCATCGAGGGCAAGATCCTGGCCGCGCGATTTGCCCGTGAGCAGCGTGTGCCCTATCTCGGGATCTGTCTCGGCATGCAGGTCGCCGTGATCGAGTACGCTCGCGACGTTTGCGGGCTGGAGGGCGCCCACAGCACCGAGTTCGACCGCCAGACGCCGCACCCGGTCATCGCGCTGATCACCGAGTGGCGCGACGAGCACGGCCAGGTCGAGACCCGCGACGAACAGTCCGATCTTGGCGGAACCATGCGACTGGGCGGGCAGAACTGTCGGCTGGAGCCGGGCAGCCTGGCGCGGGCGGTCTACGGCAGCCCGCAGATCCGCGAGCGTCACCGGCATCGCTATGAGTTCAACAACCGTTACCTCAACCTGATGCAGGATGCAGGGATGCGCCTGTCCGGATGGTCGCTGGACAACCGGCTGGTGGAGATCATCGAAATCCCCGATCACCCCTGGTTCATCGCGTGCCAGTTCCACCCCGAGTTCACCTCCACGCCGCGCGACGGTCACCCGCTGTTCTGCGGTTTCATCAAGGCCGCGCTCGATCAGCAACGGACGCAGCAGGCGCCGGTCGGAGCCGAGACCCCATGATGCAGCTTGCCGGATTCGAGGTCGGGCTCGACCGCCCGCTGTTCCTGATCGCGGGTCCCTGTGTGATCGAGAGCGCGTCCCTGGCCGAGGAGACCGCCGGCACCCTGCAGGAAATCACCGCCGCGCTCGGCATCCCATTCATTTACAAGTCATCATTCGACAAAGCCAACCGCTCATCCACGGCAAGCTTTCGCGGGCCCGGTCTGGCCGCCGGACTCAAGATCCTGGAGGGGGTGCGCGCCAAATTCGGCGTGCCGATCCTCACCGATGTCCATGAGGACACGCCGCTCCACGAGGTCGCGGCGGTGGTCGATGTGCTCCAGACCCCCGCCTTTCTGTGCCGGCAGACCAATTTCATCCAGGCGGTCGCCCGCCAGGGGCGGCCGGTCAACATCAAGAAAGGTCAGTTCCTCGCCCCCTGGGATATGCAGCATGTCGTGGACAAGGCGCGCGCGGTGGGCAATGATGACATCATGGTCTGTGAGCGCGGTGTCTCGTTCGGTTACAACAATCTGGTGTCGGACATGCGCTCACTCATGGTGCTGCGCGCGACCGGCTGCCCGGTGGTTTACGATGCCACGCACTCGGTGCAGTTGCCAGGGGGGCAGGGTGCCTGCTCGGGTGGCCAGCGTGAGTTCGTGCCCGTGCTGGCGCGTGCCGCGGTGGCCGCGGGGGTCGCCGGACTCTTCATGGAGACGCATCCGCGTCCGGAGGACGCCTTGAGCGACGGACCCAATGCGTGGCCGCTGCACCGGATGCGCGAGCTCTTGACGACCCTGGTCGAGATTGACCGGCTGGTAAAATCCGCGGGTTTCGTGGAAGCTGGTCTGTAGACTGATGTGTCAGGGAGGACACCGAGGTAGAAGAAGAGGATCCGTCAGACGCCTGGCCGCCCGTGGGGTGAAGCCCCGGCGGACGCCCGGTAGCGCCGCGGCAGGGCGCCTGACTGTCCCATTGATCGACGTGTTACCCCTTGAATCTGTTTGTTCGTTAACTGGAGATCCGCGCCATGTCTGAGATCGTCGACGTCCGTGCCCGTGAAGTCCTGGATTCACGCGGCAACCCCACGGTGGAAGCCGATGTCATCACTGCCGAGGGCGCCATTGGCCGCGCTATCGTCCCCTCGGGTGCCTCGACCGGCTCCCGCGAGGCGTTGGAACTGCGCGATGGAGACAAGAGCCGCTACGGCGGTAAAGGTGTGCTCACCGCGGTTGCCAACATCGCCGGTGAACTGCGCGAGGCCGTGCTCGGTCTCGAAGTCACCGATCAGGCGGCGATCGACCGCTGCATGATCAGTCTGGACGGCACCGACAACAAGCGTCGGCTCGGCGCCAACGCCCTGCTGGGCGTGTCGCTCGCCGCCGCCCATGCCGCCGCTCAAGAGAAGGCCCTGCCGCTCTACCGTTCGCTCTCCGCCGGTCCCTATCGGCTGCCGGTGCCGATGATGAACATCATCAACGGCGGCCAGCACGCGGACAACAGCGTGGACTTCCAGGAGTTCATGATCCTGCCGGTCGGCGCCCCGAATATCCGCGAGGCGGTGCGTTATGGTGCCGAGGTCTTTCACGCCCTGAAGTCGGTCCTCAAGGGCCAGGGTCTGGCGACCTCAGTCGGTGACGAGGGCGGCTTCGCCCCTGACCTGCCGTCCAACGTGGCCGCGGTCGACGTCATCCTGGAAGCGATCGGCAAGGCCGGCTTCAAGGCCGGTCAAGACATCTATCTCGGGCTGGATGTGGCCGCCTCCGAGTTCTATAAGGATGGCGTCTACGACCTGGAAGGCGAGGGCCGCAAGCTCGATTCCGACGGCGTGATCGAAATGCTCAAGGGCTGGGTCGACCAGTATCCGATCATCACCATCGAGGACGGTCTGGCGGAAGGCGACTGGGACGGCTGGAAGCGGCTGACCGAGCGTCTGGGCAGCCGGGTGCAGATCGTCGGTGACGACCTCTTCGTCACCAACACCAAGATCCTGCAGGAAGGCATCTCCAAGGGCATCGCCAACTCCATCCTGATCAAGGTCAACCAGATCGGCACCCTGACCGAAACCCTGGAGGCGATCGGCATGGCCCATGCCGCGGGCTATACCGCAGTGGTCTCTCACCGCTCCGGTGAGACCGAGGACACCACCATCGCCGACCTGGTGGTGGCCTCCGCGGCCGGTCAGATCAAGACCGGATCGCTGTCGCGTTCCGACCGGGTGGCCAAGTACAACCAGTTGATGCGCATCGAAGACCAGTTGGGTGACGAGGCGGTCTATGCCGGACGCGGCGCTTTCCGCTGGTTGTGAGTTAACCGCACCGCGGACCAGTTGGCTCTGGTCCGCGGTCGGCACCCTGCCGCGCCCGTTCATGCGCCTGCTGATCCTCGTCCTGGTCGCGCTGGTCGTGGCTCTCCAATACCGGCTCTGGGTCGGGGCGGGGAGCCTCGCGGATCTGCATGGGCTGCAACAGGAAATCGCCGCGCAGCGCCAGGATTTGGACCGCCTGCGGACGCGCAACCAGGAACTGCAGGCGGAGGTCGAGGACCTGCGCGGCGGAGAGGCCGCCCTGGAAGAGCGGGCACGCGGCGAGCTGGGCATGATCAAGCCGGGTGAGGCGTTCATCCAGGTGATTGAGCGGCCCAAGGTGGAGGCGGCGGTACCGGCGGCGCCGACGAAATGAGGTCTTGATCATCGGTCGTCGGTCGTCGGTCGTCGGTCGTCGGTCGTCGGTCGTCGGTCGTCGGTCGTCGGTCCGCACCGCTTACCGTGGGGTCCGCTGCGCGGACTACGCCCGCAATGCACGCGAATCAACTTCAATCAAAGCACTTGGCCATTCATTGAGTACCATAAAAATCTGGGCGGTGGTGCCGGCCGCCGGCGTTGGCCGGCGACTCGGTGCCGCCATTCCGAAGCAGTATCTGGATCTGGCGGGGCGGCCGGTGATCGAGTGGACGCTTGGCATCTTTCTCGCCGACCCGCGGATCAGCGGCGTCTGGGTTGCCCTGGGTGCGGAGGATGGCTTTTGGCCGACCACGACCTATGTTGGACACCCCAAGGTACGCCAGGTGGAGGGTGGCGCCGAGCGCTGCCATTCCGTGCTGAACGCATTGGATGCCCTGGCGGCCGAGGCCGATCCGGCTGACTGGGTGCTGGTGCACGACGCCGCCCGGCCCTGTCTGCGCCGGTCAGACCTGGATCGACTCATCATCGAACTCGCCGACGACCCGGTGGGCGGCATCCTGGGCGTGCCGGTCCGCGACACCATGAAGGGTGCGGACGCCGACGGCCGGATCGCCGCGACCATTGATCGGGCCGCCCTGTGGCACGCCTTTACGCCGCAGATGTTCCGTCTCGGCCCCTTACGCGACGCCTTGCGCGCTGCGATCACCGCCGGCGCTCTGGTGACCGACGACGCCTCCGCCATGGAGCGCAGCGGCCTGAGTCCGCGGTTGATCGAGGGCCACGCGGACAACATCAAGATCACCCGCGCCGAGGACCTTCCCCTGGCGCGTTTTTATCTCGACATGCAGGCACGCTCATGCTGATCGGTCAGGGCTTCGACGTTCATGCCTTCGCCCCCGGGCGCCCGTTGATCCTGTGCGGCGTCACGGTGCCGCACGACCAGGGGCTGGCCGCCCATTCCGACGGCGACGTGGCCATCCACGCCCTCTGCGACGCCCTGCTCGGTGCCGCGGGTCTGGACGACATCGGTCACCACTTCCCGGACACCGATCAGGCCTATGCCGGGATCGACAGCCGCATCCTGCTCCAGCGGGTCATGACCAGCCTGGGCGGGCTGGGGCTCGCGGTGCACAACGCGGATGTGACCATCATCGCGCAGCGCCCGAAGCTGGCCCCCCACATCGCCGCCATGCGCGGCCTGCTCGCCGCCGACCTGGGCTGCGCCCCCGCGCGTGTCAACGTCAAGGCCACCACCACCGAGCATCTGGGATTCACCGGCCGCGGCGAGGGGATCGCGGCTTTGGCGGTGGTGTTGCTGGATGAGTAGGGGCCGCGGCGTCCGTGTGATTTCCGGGAAAGGATCGACCGCCGTGTAGGGGCGAATTCATTCGCCCCTACCGCCCCGACAACCCAACAGGCTTTCTGCGCATGCGCAGTCGGGATGCCTATTCACGGAAATCGTTTAAGGTGATTTCCGAAGAACTTGGTACCACGCGGTCTCAACCTCCGGTGACCGGGGCGACGCGACCGGAGGCCGACGCTTTAGCGGGCGGCGGTGCCGCGTCCGGCTGAAACCTCGACCTCCGTCTGTGGTGCGTGCAGCAAACTCCGCAGGGGGCTCTAGCAGGCTGTCGGACTGAAAGCGATTTCCAGGAAACAACATCCCGACGGCGCTTGCCCGTAAGATCCGTAGGAGATGTAGGGGCGACTGAAGTCGCCCCTACAGGTCGGTAGATCCTTTCGCGGGAATCCCCTCGGCTTCTCCCAAAAAATTACTCACACAAAGACACAAAGGGCACAAAGAGAAACCATTAGTAAACGATGCGCGAGCCGATTGTGGCAGCACCTTGGTGTTCTTTGTGTCGTTGTGTGAGATAGTCTTCAACGCTCTGCCCGGCGCCGGTGGCTCTTTCCAGGTTTAAACACGTCAGCGTTCAGCGTTCGTCTTCACCCCAGCCGTGCGACAGGGCGCGTTTGCGCTGCTGCGCATCCAGCACGCGGCTGCAATTTTCCCAATCGACTCGCTCTACGCGATGGTAGCGAAGCTGAAACGGATGCCGGCGCGGTACCGCGTCGATGGTGTTTCTGGCCGCATCGACTTCGCCCAAGGCCAGGTCGATCCACAGGTCTTCCAGGATGTCCGGGATCTGCCCGAATAGGTTGGCGATGTTCTCCAGCCGCTCGGAGAGTAGCTCATGCACCCGGTCCTCCACCGACCCCGCGTAGCGCAGGTTGTAAATGTCCACGGTGTCGCGTAATTGGCCAATCCGCTGGATGCGGCCCTTGCGCTGCTCCAGGCGCGAGGGATTCCACGGCAGGTCCAGATTGATCAGGGTGCCGAGGCGCTGGAGATTGAGTCCTTCCGACGCGGCGTCGGTCCCGATCAGCACCCGGATGTCCCCCAGCCGGACGCGCTCCTTGAGCACCTCGCGCGGAGCGCCGGTGAAGACCCCGTTGTGCATGATCCCGGAGCGCCGGGCGCCGGCGTAGATGCCGATCTCCTCGCCCGGCAGATCCGCCGTCAACTGTTCGGCAAGCCAGTAGACCGAATCGAAATACTGGCTGAAGATGATGCAGCCCAGTTCCCGCCAGCCGTGGTCCAGGAGTTGTGCGCGCACGATCTGGTACTTGGGGTCCCGCTCCTGGTTCGCCTCCAAGGCCTTGAGGAAGCGTTGCAGCACGGCCCGCTCGGCAGTGGTCAGGGTGCGCAGTTGCCCCAGGGTGTCCTCGTCGTCTTCCTCGTCATCGAGCGTCGTCCACTGCGTGAGGAGCTTCACCACCGTCCGGCGGCCCGCCTCCATGGTGCTGCCGACGCGCCGCAGCAGCAGGGTCCGGAAGAAGCCGGACTTGGCGCGCTCGGCAAGCAGGCGGCAGAACTCCTCCGCCAGGCGATAGGCGTCCTCCAGAAAGGGCGGCAGCGGGACGGCGTCCTGGTCGCGTTCACCGTGCAGTCGCACCTGCACGGGCTTGAGGAAGGGCTCGCCGGTCTCGGGATCAATGGTGGTTTCCAGGTACTCGCGCGTACGCAGTACGATATGCCGGATGAACGGGTTGGCCTGCTCCACGAAGCGCGGGAAGACGCGGCGGATGCGGGTAAGGTCGGGCGGCTTCAGTTGGTCGAAACTGCCCCCCGGCGCGCTGATGTCCTGGTCGGTCAGGCGCAGAACCCGCCGCAGGGCGCTATAGTCGGGTCCCTCCGAGGCCGGCGGCAGCGGGTTACGCATCCACGCCCAGCGGGTGATGTCGTCGGTTGGTGGATCGGATGCGCCGAGCAGCAACTCCAACGCTTGTTGGGGTTTACGCCAGAGACTGCCATACCCTCCGAGCACCGCGTCGGAGCCCCTGGCCAGGGCATCCAGCAGGTCCCAGGCTTCGATGGGGTGGATCTGGACCGGGGTCGCGGTGGCCAGAAGCAGGCTGCGTGTGCGTGGGGAGATGTCCCACAGGAAGCGCAGCAAGTTGTTCGGCTCGGCCGGATCGTATTCCTTGCCGGCCGTCAGATTGCGGCGCCGGGCGCGGTGCGCCTCGTCCAGGATCACGCATTCATAGCGCCCGTTGACCAGCCAGTCCCGCGTCTCCGAACCGGCGACAATCAAACCGGTGGAGACGATGCCGACCCGCCGGGGGCACTTGCGGATGGATTCCGGGCCGGCGCTCGGGTGCTCGATCGCGTTCTCGTCCACCCAGTGCTGCCCGTCCCAGACCGCGCAGGGCATATCGAGCAGGGTCTTCAACTCCCCCTGCCACTGCCAGATCAGCGGCTTGGGTGCGAGGATGAGCACCGGCCGATCACCCGACAGGGTCATGAGCTGCGCCGCCATGGCGAGCTGGATGGTCTTGCCCAGACCCACCTGATCGGCGAGGATCAGGCGCGCACCGGGCGGACGACCACCCGTTCCAAGGTGGGCGTCGAAGGCGAGCTTCACGAAGTGCTTCTGATGTTCCCAGAGGCCCACCTCCTTGCGATAGACGGGGGACTCGATGACCGGGGCCGCCGGGTCGGGCCGCGCGCGCCAGTCCTTCAGGTCCGGGATCACCGAGCGGGCCGCGAGCCGGCCGATGTCCTGCACCACCGCGTCGGCCAACTCCACCGCAAAGGGCGAATGCCACAGGGTGTCGAATTCCTCCTGCACCCAGCGCACGGCGTCTTGCGAGTCGTCTTCCCACAACAGCTCATAGTTCAGGCGCCAGGCGGTCAGGGACTCGTTGACGCTCCCGAGAAAGGCCGTCTGCCGCCCGTCTTCCAGGGTCAGCACACCCGCCTTGCCGTGGATCAGACCGAAGTGGGCGTCCGGGACCACGCGCACCTGGAGCTTGCCGTTGCGCAGGAAATCGTAGAGGCGCTGAAAGCGGGGCCGCGCGGCTTCCGGAAACCGCTCCGGCTCCGCATCGCACCACTCGCGCCGCATCGCCGCCTGGGCCGCCTTCTTCGCCGTGGCGACGTCTTCGGGATGGAGTCCGGAGTTGCAGACCAGCCGCACTTGGCCGGCGAGCGCTTCCAGTTCCTCCCCGGCCACCTCCAGAATCGAGGACGAGAAGAACCCGGCGATCCGGTCATAGCCGCGGGCACCGCGCAGCCGCTCGGCCAGAAAGCTGCGGTCCAGGCGTTGGCGGCGGGAGGAGAAGCGGTTGATCATCAGCAATTACTCACACGGAGACACAAAGAACACAAAGCAAAACAAGTCATTGGAAGCATTGGGCCGATCACCGCGCAGGTGACCTTCTCGACCGACCTATCGCATTGAAGATCTTTGTGATCTTTGTGTCTCCGTGTGAGAACTGCTTTTCTTGGTCATCGCTGCCGCCGACGGATTGTAAGCGAATGGTTGCGGTGGCCAGCCGCCCGTCGTTGACAGGGAGCCCATCTCCGCCTAGTCTAAGCGTACCAAAACTTGTACAGCTTTTTCAGCCGCTATGACCACACTCACCGCGACGGACGCCCGCAAGGGCCTGTTCGATCTCTTGCGTGGGGCCAATGAGCGCCACGAGATCTACCACATCCGTCATCGCCAGGGCGATGCGGTCCTGATGTCGGAGGCGGAATACGACAGCCTGATCGAAACCCTGGAACTGTTGTCTGCCCCTGGTTTCAATGAATCCTTCAAGAAGGCGCAGACGGAAGCGCAATCCGGCGATACCCGCTCATTCGATGAGGTGTTCGGGGAGCCGCAGTGACCTATCGGGTGCGCTTCACCCGGCAGGCCGAGAAAGACATCGAGAAGCTGACCGCGAAGCTGCGCACCAAGCTCAAAGACATCGTCCGCAACCGCCTGGCGATCGACCCCTACTCCGGCAAGCCCCTGGTTGGTCCGCTCAAGGGGTATTATTCGGTGCACTTGAGCTATCAGGATCGTATCGTCTACGCCATCCATGGCGACGAGCTGGTGGTCATGGTGCTGCGCGCCCGCACTCACTACGGCGAATAAATGACTCACACGGAGACACAAAGAACACAAAGGAAAAGGACTTCATTCTTTGTGCGCTTTGTGTCTTTGTGTGAGCATTCTTCATCCTGAAGCGGTCAAGATGCCGAGTGATACGGTTTATACATGATCGTTCTCGAGCGTGCCCGCAAGCAGGCGCGCCGCCTCGGCGTCCCGGCTCCAGTGCGGGATCGGCAGCCGACCGATGAAGCTGAGCATCCCGACCATGATCTCGCGGCGCGCCCAGTAATCCGGGATCTCGGTCTTGAGGTAGGTCAGGCCGACCTTGGTGCTGTCCTGGTCCGCGCTCTGGTAGACGGCGAATAGCATGTGGCGCAGCAGCGATGAGCCAAAGCCCTCGGTGCCCCAGTCCCTGCGCTTGAACTCGGTGGCCGTCTTGAGCCGCGTCTGGTTGGCCTTGCCGCTCTCCAGCATAAAGCGGTAGTCCCGCACCCCGAAGCCGCGGGCGAACTCCTGGAAGACGCCGCTGCGATAGTCACCGTGTGACTCGACCTCCAGACACTTGAGATAGAGCTTCTCCTCGGGTGAAAGCCGCTTCCAGAGCTGAGGCTCGATGCCCTCGGGCACCAGATAATTGCTCGCGGTCTTCACCGCGTCCTCAATGATGCGCTCGATCGGCGAGACTTCGCCGCGCTTGCGTTCGCGGGCCAGTTCGTAGGCCACGTCGATGTCCTCGATGCCCTGGTACTGGGTCAGCACCCGCAACGCCGCGGCATAGGCGGCGAGCTGATAATCGGCGGCGGAAAAGTTGGGGTCCTCCCGATCGTCCAGTCCCAGCATGGATTTGAGTTGCTGTTCGACCTCGATTTCCACTTGGGGGACGATCTCGTCCAGGAAGGCGACCGCGTCTGAGGTCTGCTTGCGCAGGACCATGAGCACGGTGCCCTGGACGTAGTTGCTGCCCTCCTTGCCGCCGTAGGGCGTCTCCGTCGCTACGGTCCAGGCGGCAGTCACCCGCAGGCCGGCCGCCCACAGGATCAAGGCCAAGTCCGCCCAAACCCCGGCGTCCTGGTGGGTGAACATGACGATCTGCATCCCGTTATCCGGCATGTGCCGGGCCAGGTTGCCGTAGGCCTCCACCATGCCCTGGCGGAACGCTTTGCCGGAGCCCCGGATGGCCAGCGCCCGTTTGCTGTCCGGATACCAGTCGGGGAAGATCCGGGGCAAGTGCCTTTCGTACCAGGCGAGGAAGAACTCCGACAGCTCGTGGTAGTTGATGGCGTCGGCATAGGGCGGATCGGTGATCCAGATTGCGCACTCGGCCGTCAGTGTGCGCACCTCGGTGACAGCCACCACGGACTGACCTGTGATCGTGGATGGCGCTACATCCAAGTACAAGCTGTCTCGAAGCGTCGGCAGCGATCGGGCCGCAAAGTTGTTGAGCGTGTTGAGCGCCTGATTGCTGAAGGTCTGTACTACCTTCTCATGACCCGCGTCCGTCCACCAGCGACACAGGCGGGAATCCCAATCGCCGCAGCGTCCGGAACCCAGCAGATTGGCTGTTGCCAGCAAGGAATCGATGACCGGGTCCAGCCCGCTTTCCGCCTGGATGAGCCCATGGATCAAGAGTTGTCGCGGCGTGAAGAGATGATGCCAATGCGTCCAGCCGCGGGTTCGCGGTGGCTCGTCGGTCTTGTCACCCGGCTCGATGCGTCGGCTGGGGATGAAGCCGCGGGCCTGCCAGTCAGCGAAGCGTTCGCGCAGCAACGCCAGCGCCCCCGCCTCCCGTTGCAGGTCCTGCGCATCACATCCACGGTAAAGGGCGCCGGGAACCTGGTTCCCGAGCGTTTGCAAATCCGCCAGCCGCTGGGCCTGGGCCTGGCGCAGATCGGTCAGGATGCGGCGCTGGGCGTCCAATGTTGCCTTCGGCGCCTTGGTCGCTTGCAGTTCCTTCAAGATAGCCTCGGCCGCCTCAAGCTGCGCATCCTCGTTCAGCCAATCCCGAGCGCGCAACTCATGCAGATCCAGGCGGTCACTGCCATCCAGCAGTTCGGCCAGGGCCGCGATGGCGTCGTCCAGGGTGACCCAATCCGGCACCGGCCGTGCGGCGGGCTTGCCGGCCCGTTCGTGCTGCTCGGCCCACAGCAGTGCATCCAAGGTCGGCAGGCGCCAGCGGATACAGTAGAGGCGTTCCTGAAAAATGTCGTCCGGCCGCGGGATCAGGTCGGCGTTCTCCCACTGGCGCAATCCGTAGGCGCCGCCGTCACCGCGGCGGTCGCCGCGAATGGCGCTCATGGCCGTTGACTCGCCGCAATGCGGGCAATGCAAGCGGGAGCTACGAACCGTGCCGACGCTCGCGGTCCGCAGATCGTCCTCGCTCACACCCTGATGAATTTCAATGAAAAAAAAATTCTCGCACGGAGACACAAAGCCACAAAGATCCTTCTCTGTGTTCTTTGTGTCTCTGTGCGAGTCATTCTTCGCGACGAGCCGCGCAATGGTATGGGTCTTTTCGCCAATCACCCAAGACGGCGCCAGCGGCACCATCCAGCCGCAGTCCGGACAGCGGGTCTCGGTGCAATAGAGGTAAACGTCCGCACGCCAGCCAACCGCGTTGTGCTCGATACGCCATTCGGTGACTTGGCGGTCGACGGTTTGATAGACGGCCTCTTGGGCCTCGCGGACACGCCCGGCGACGGCGGGACCGCCGCCGATGATATTCAGGCCCGCCCAGGTCAGGAGGGCGGCGACCGGGTTGAGGTCCGAGCCGTAGGCATCGCACCCCAGGCGGGCGGCCTCGAAGGGGACGCTGCCACCGCCGCAGAAGGCATCCCCGACTCTTGGCGTGTGACCAAAGCGGCGCTTACCCAGTTCGAGGACCAACCCGGCCAGGCTCGCAGCACTGGTGCCCAGATGGATATTGATGTTGGCCCATGCTTCCAGCGAGGGGCCGTCAACATGCTCCGGACGGTCGCAGTAGACGAGTTTGTCATCATAGTTGAGCCGCTGGAAGGCGAGCCGCTGGACCTCCTCCCGTCCCGTGCTGTCGATGCCCGTGCGCAGCCGCGGGCGCTCCGGGTCTGTCCCAGGCTTGAACCACTCGTTGCGCTCCGCCGGTGTCAGGAGGGCGTAGGCATCTTTGAGTGCGATGTTCTTGGACTTACGGCGCCATAGGCCGGCATCGTCCATCGTCAACAGCTTGAGAAAGACCGCACGGTCCGTCCTGGGGTCTTTCGATGCGGGCATCAGGAGCCCGAGGATGGCCGCGCGAACCAGGATCAGGGGCTTGCGGCCCCACCACTTACCCAACCCGGTCAGCGTCTGGCTGCTGTTGCCCATGCGCTCCTTGTAGCTCTCCTTGGAGAGCTTGGAGACGGGGAACTGGGTCTCGATGAACGTAAGGTCATTGTCCATGCTCATGCGGCTATTCCCAAGAAGATACTCACACAAAGACACAAAGGGCACAAAGAGAATCCATTAGCAAGAGATAAGCGAATCGAATGCCGCAGCACCTTGGTGCTCTTTGTGTCTTTGTGCGAGATATTCTTCAGTGATCTGCCTGGCGCCGGTGACAATGGGCACACGGGCATCCTGCTGGTGCTGCGATCTACCTTCGTCATTGTGGGGCCGAGCGAGTACGTTCGCGCAGAAATTCCTGGAATACTCCATCCGGCATGTCCTCCCAGATGCCCGCGAAGTCATTGGCTTGCGCGCTGCCGCCGGCAGGTGCGCTTTCCAGATCGACACGGTAACGGTGGACGATGCTGAAGACCTCGGCGATCTTATCGTCTGGGATCAAGGCAATCTCTTCGGAAAGCTGTTGTCTGGAAATGGCCATGGCGGGATCTCTTTAACCTGGAAAGAGCAGTTCTCACACAAAGACACAAAGATCACAAAGCTTTTTCAACGCGGGTCGCGGCGATCACCTATACAGTGATCAACCCACTGTTTTCAAGAATGTGTTTACTTTGTGTTCTTCGTGTTCTTCGTGTCTTGGTGTGAGCAATTTCCGGATTTGGGTGTAAGACGGCATCGCTGGTCTCAAGGGTTCCACCCCCACGAAGGGGAAGGCAGGAAAAACGGGCTCAGCGCTCGGGTTGGGCTTCCTTCGTCTTGGCTCGACGCGGTGCGCGGACGGCTTTGCGTTCGGCTGGGGCCGGTGTAGGAACGGGCAGCGCCGGGGATGCCTGGTGTCGCTGCAATTCAAACACAGGCAGGGGCTCGTGTGACAGGCCGGACACCGGATTCTCGGTGAGCGCATAGCGTACCGCCTTGCGCCAGCCCTTGCCGCGCCCCTGGATGGCATGGCCGGTGGCCGCGCTGGTCATGGTGTAGAGCCACCAGCGCTCCTCAGGGACCAGGCCGAGCCAGTTCCTGATCGCGGCGGGGATCAGGGCCGGGTCGGCCTCCTCGATCGCCCAGGCGAGCAGCACCAGTTCCTTGCCCAACAGGCGGGAGACGGGGTTGGCCCCGGTCTTCCAGCTGCCGGACTTGATGCCGTCCTGTTTCAGGCGCTTGTTGATCTCGACCCGGACCTCATCGGCGATGGCGTCCCACTTGGCGCGGGGCAGCATGACGCGCAGTTTGCCCTCGGCCTCGCCCAGGGCGAAGGTCGGGCGGCTGGCGGTCCCGTCCGCATCCCAGGTGAAATGCTCGGAAATCAGCACGTCCTCGCGGTTTCCGGCGGGGATGGTGACCAGGAAATGGTGCGCGGATTCCTCGGGGCAGAAGCCGAACCCAAGACACACCGGCTTTTTCGCTATTGCCATTCAGGAAACGCTCGCACTGGGGCATCAGAATTAAGAATTCTCACACGGAGACACAAAGATTGATAATAGGTTTTCAGCCATTTTTCTCTTGGTGTCTTCGTGTGAGTCATTTCAGGAGTTCTCACACGGAGACACAAAGAGCACAAAGATAAATAATGAATCTGCAGTCATGCTTTTTTCTTCTTGGTGTTCTTTGTGCCTTTGTGTGAGTCATTCTTTCCTCTAACGCGAGTCACTCGATCTGTCCGTTGATGATGCGCTCGATCCCGTCTTTCATCAGGGCTTCGCCGAAATTGAGAAGATAACCCAGCTTCAGACCCGATAAACGGAGATAGGTAATGACCTGTTTGCTATGTGTTTTTGTGGTCTTCTCTACGGATTTCAACTCCAGCAGAACCTTTTCCTCGACGACTGCGTCTGCACGGAACCCTTCTTCGAATGTGATGCCGCGATAGACAATCGGGATAGGAACCTGTCGCGCCACCTTCAGCCCCCGCTCGCGGAGCATCTGCGCCAGGACCACTTCATATACAGATTCGAGTAGCCCCGGCCCCAGATCCCGATGCAATTGAATTGCGCAGTCGATGACCAGGCGTCCGATTTCGTTCTCATTCATCTTTAGGACTTCTCACGCGGAGACATGAATCGTTAAGAGTTCTCGCACGGAGACACAAAGAACACAAAGATAAATAATGAATATGGAGCCATTTTTTCTCTTCTTAGTGTTCTTTGTGCCTTTGTGCGAGTCATTCTTTTCTCCCGTGCCTTTGTGTGAGTCATTCGCTCTCGCTTGATGCGGACGCGCACATTATGCTTGCTCGACCTCGCCACGGGGCAGCTCGACGGCGATGTCGTGGACATAGTCCAAAAGCTGTTGGCCGGTGGGAAACCAGAGGGCGGAGGCTTCGATACTCACCTCGCCCTCGCTGACGAGGGAGCGCAGGTGCTCCACCGTGGCATGGATCTGATCTGTGTCGAGCAGCATTTCGTCGGCAAGCGTCAACTCCGCCCATTGACCGTCGAGTACAGCAATCCGTTGGGCTGCCGCCTTGCCCCCGTGCTTTTTCAGTCGCTCGATGAATCCGTATGCGCTGTGCGTCGTGCTGAAATGGAAAATCTTCTCAGGACGACTCAAGGGGCGCCAGGTAGCGGGCTGGTCTGGGTCGATGGGCTTCTCGATGACCGGGTCCGGGCCTGGTCCCCAGTCGACGGACACCTTATGGGTCTCAGAGGTGATGCCCTTGTCCTCCGCGACGGCGAGGACGAAACGACTGCCTCCAGGTACCGCGAAGGGGTCGTCATAGACACCGCCGGCCACCTTGGGATCCGATCCATCCGTGGTATAGCGCGTGGGGGCGGGCGGCGCAGTGCGCAACTCCACTCGCTTATCCTCGCTGCTGCCGTAGACCCGGCTCTTGATGGTGATGCGGTTGTTCCAGGTGACTGGCTCGCCGGTCTCGTGCTTGCCGGTGGAGTCGACGGCCAGGAAGGAGACGATCAACTCGTCGGTCTCGTAGTCGCGCCCCGATAGCTTTTGCGATGCGGCGGTGGCCGGTGCACCGATCTCCACATAGACGGTGTCGCCGTTGACCGGCGTGGCACGCAGCTTCACGCAGCCGGTGTCGTCGTCGCGGGACAATTCTTGGATCTTGACCTGGGTGACGGGCTGGGGGAACGGGCCTTTCTCGACATAGCCGCCGTCCTCGCGCCAGACCTCCCGGTGCAGCGCGTCGGCCTTGAGCTTGTCCAGCGCGTCGGGGCGGTGCCATTGCCAGGCGGGACTGGTGGCCGCGCGGCGTTTGATCTCGCTCCAGAGCATGACCTTTTGGGTGAAGAGACGGGCCTCGACCTTCTTGACGAAGGTGTCGCCGGTCACGTCCTCCGTGTATTTCATCTTGCCCTTGAGGGTGCGGACGACCTGGTCCTCGCCGTCGTACTTGTTGGCGGTGAACTCCATGGGGAAGTCCGCGGACATGAGGCGCTGGGCGCTCGGGTAGTAGAGGGTGGCAAAGGTCTCGCGCAGCGCGCTGCCGAACTGGTTCTGGATGCGGTCGAGGAGGTCGCGGGCCTGAACGAGTTGGGGGTCGTTGTCCAGGGTACCCTCGGACTTCAACTCGTCAATGATGTGGCGGATCGCCTTGAGCTCTTTGGCGGCGTTGAGCAGTGAGTCGAAGCTGCGCTGACCGGTCAGGAAGCAGATGCGGTTCTTGAAGTCGATATTGTCGTAGAGCGTCGTCAGATCCGGGTTGAGCCCGCCGGGGTGGGGATTGGCGATGACCAGGACGGTCCGGTCCTGGGTCACGTCGATCTCATCCACCGCGGGCAGGGCCTGGACCTTCTGGTAACAATACCCGGTCTCCGGCTTGAACAACTCGGCGAGGCGCTCGCGCAGCTCCTTCAGCGACTGATCATGCAGGTAGCTCTCGGCGGTGGTACGCAGCCTGGCAACCAGATTCTGGACATTCTTGACGAAGAGGCGTCCGTCGCGCCCCGCGTGCAGGTACCAGGCGGTCGTGACGAGGCGGTTGAGCACCTCGTTCTTGAGTTTGGAGATGTCGCGGCCGGGGGCGCAGAGGTTGGCGATGATCTCCGGGAGGGTGAGGCCCTTGGTCCCGCCCGCGACATTGCTCAAGGACGCGACCAGCAGGAGCTTCATCACGTCCTGGGCATCGCTGCCGCCCAGGTTAGTGTCCAGGACCTCGGCGACCGACTGACCGCCGGAGGCGATGTCGTAGGAGACCGCGTTCTCCAGGCTGCTATTGATCTGGTTGATCTCGGACAGGGTCTCGCGGTCGTTGAGGTCGATGTCGTGGGCGCTGACCAGGTAGGCCCGGTCCGCCGCGCCGTTCTCCCACAGACGGGAGGCGACGATGCGCATGAGCCGGATCAGACCGCGGGTCTGCTGGAAGCCGGGGTTCTCCTTGAAGCGGGCGTAGAGGTCGCGGATCGCCGGGTGGAAGGGGTAGGACTCGGTCACCCGCGCGGCGAACTGCTCGGGCGAGGCGTTGGTGACATCCATCTGGCGGGCGTCGCGGACGGACTTGGCATAGCCTTGGGCCACATCGGCGATGGCCTCCCTGGACGGCAGCTCCGCGAAGATGCGCCGGCGCAGGATCTGGTAGAACTCGTCCGTGTTCATGCGCACCGGCTCCAGGCTCATCGCCGAACGGCCGGTCTCTTTGTCCAGATCGCCCAAGGCCTGGATGATCTGCTGGCTGCCGCCCGCGTAGGTCGCCGTGAGGTCGGTGATGACAAGGCAGACGTTGGACAACTCGTCCTTGCCGATGGCGACCAGCAAGTTGGACAGCGCGGTGGCGGTGACCACCGAGAGGTCCGAGTTGCCGATGGTTTTGGACTTGGCGTATTCGAAGTAAGGGGGCAACTCGTCCAGCAGAATCAGGAGCGGGTCGCCCTTAAGCAGGTTGATCCAGGCGGTCTGGCCGGGCGCGGACAGCGGTGTGTAGTAGTCCGCAAACTGCCCCTTCTTGCCGAGTTGGGTGGCGATGGCGCCCCAGATTCCCAACGGGGTATCACTCTCGCGGCCAGAGAAGGCAACGACGCGCACCGGCCCCAAATCCCCCGGGGTGTAGAAGTCGTCCATGACCGGGACCCGGTGCTCTGGGTGTTTGGCGAGCAGTCCAAAGGCCACGAGGCTATGGGTCTTGCCGCCGCCCATGGCCTGGGTGAGCTTGAAGACACCCTGCGTCGTCTTGCCTTCCAGCCGTCGGAAGCCCTCGGTCAACAGGATACGCATGCCCTCCGTGGTGTGGTTCTCGCTGAAAAAGGCCGCCGCGTCGATCCGGTCCTGGACCAGGTCGGAGAGGTCGAGGACGGTGTCGCGCCGCGCCTTGTCGAAGATGCTGTCGCGGGGTGTACAGGCTTTGGCGAGTGTCTTCATTGGTCCCTTTGCCATGGAGAGTAACTTCTCAATAACTCACGGCACAGCGGCGCCCGCCAGGGCACGCTCACGGACGATATCCGCCAGAGGAGGGATGGCCCCGTGCTGCTCGATCCGGTCGGTCAGGTAGTCCCAGAACGAGATGCCCAGTTTTCGGCAC
>NZ_CAIZIZ010000521.1 GCF_903933125.1 uncultured Lamprocystis sp.
CCACCCTTCCGGTACCCGCCCGGGCGTCCCGTTGCCTCCCTGGTGAGGTCAAACCCATGCCGCAATGGCCAACGCCAGCGCCGACCGGCGCCGACGATGCCCGATGTCGGTCGGCGGCAGGGTTATGCTTCAGGGCTGGCGCGAGGCTCGCTGGCTTGACCCCTGGATGCGCCGCCAGCAGGGCGCGCAGACGCGCGACAAAATCCGCCTGCCGTAACTGGCGCGCGCCGACATTGACGCTGACCGGGAGATCGAGTCCGCTCGCCCGCCAGCTATCCATCTGGGTCAGCGCGGTCTCGATGACCCATTCGCCGAGTTCGACCGCCAGCAGGTCATCCTCGATCGCCGGCAGGAACTCCTGCGGGAGCAGGAGTCCGCGTTGCGGATGCTGCCAGCGGATCAAGGCCTCGGCGCCGATGACCGCTCCGGTGCGCAGGTTGACCTGGGGCTGGTAATAGAGCACGAATTCGCGCGCGACCAGGGCGCGGCGGATGCGCTCCAGACCTTCATGCTCACCGCGGATACGATGATCCTTCTCGCCGTTGAAGACATGGTAACGATTCTTGCCGGCCCGCTTGGCCAGATACATGGCCTGGTCAGCCTGGCGTAGCAGTTGATCCGGGTCGAGCGCGTCCGTCCCTTCGCTGTCGCCCGGGACCGGCTGCGGATAGAAGGTAACGCCAAGGCTGGCCGAGACCTGCATGACGACATCGCCGAGGGGCACCGGCGCGGCCGCGGCGGCGAGCAGGCGGTTGAGCAGCGGCACGCCGGCGGCTCTGTCGCCGAGATCGACCAGCACGGCGACGAACTCGTCGCCACCCAGGCGGGCCAGGGTGTCGCTTTCGCGCAGCATCTGCTTCATCCGGCGTGAGAGTGCGATCAGCAACTGGTTGCCGGCGTCGTGCCCGTGGCGATCATTGATGGCCTTGAAACCATCCAGATCGAGATAGACCACCGCCAGGTGTTGTCCCCGTCGCTGGGTCTGCGCCATGGCGTGCCGCAGACGGTCGTACAGCAGCGTGCGGTTGGGCAGCGCGGTCAGCGCGTCGGAATGGGCGAGGTATTCGAGCTGCCGGTCATGTTCCTTGAGCGCGGTGACATCATCAAAGACCGCCACGACCTCGCCAGTGGGCAGACGATAGACATAATTGTCATACCACCGGGTCAGTCGCTCGTCGTGGTAGAGCTTGACCGGGACATGCTGTGCGATGCCGGTGGACCCGACCTGTCGCAAGACCTCCAGCAGTCCGAGCGCCCCGACGCCCGGGAAGACCTCGGCCGGCGATTTTCCGACCAGATCTTTCCGCTGGACCCCGCTGAGACGTTCGGCCGCGTGATTGAAATCACGGAACACGACATCCTTTCCAGAGTCGCGGATTTCATAGATCGCCACGCCGCTGCTGATATGATCGAACAAGGCACGGTAGCGTTGCTCGCTCTCGTGCAGAGCGCGCTCGGCCGCGCGGCGTTCGGTGACGTCCTGAATAAATCCAAAGAGGCGCGTGACCTGCTTGTCCGTGCCGATTTCCGCATGGCCAACAGCCAGCACGACCACCGTCGCGCCATCCTTGCGAATGGCGCGCAGATCCAGCTCGTAGGGTGTGCCCTGAGTGAGGGCGGCCGCCACCGCATCACGGAGTCGTTGCAGGTCCTCGGCGATATAGACTTGCGCATGATCCGCAAAGGACGGCGCCCCTGCGGCCGGATCGCGCTGCAGGATTCGGTACAACTCGTCCGACCAGGTGACGGTGTCCGTCGCCACTTCCCATTCCCAACTGCCGACGTGCGCGATCGCCTCCGCGCGTGCCAGCATGGTTTGATTGCGCCGCAGTGCCTCCTCGGCGAGCTTGTGCTCGGTGATGTCCATCAGGATGCCGTTCCACAGCACACTCCCGTCCGGCTGAAGACAGGGCGTGGCCTGTCCGCGCACCCACTTGAGTTGGTCGGGCTGCCCACTGGGGTGGATGCGATGTTCATGGAACCAGGGCGTGAGGGTCTGGTTCGCACGTTCCACCGCCGCCCGATGAGAGGGCCGATCGTCGGGAAGGATGCACAGGGTGAGCGCATCCGGGTTCGCGTAGGCCGCTTCCACCGGCACGCCATACAGGGTTGCGATGCCTGGACTGAGATAGGGAAACCGCCAGGCGCCATCGGGCAGCACCCGGAATTGATACACCACCCCTGGAACCGCCGTCATGAGCGCATTCAGCGCATCCAGCTCGGCCTGTTTGCTGGAAGAGATGTCGCTGATCGCGATGCGACAGACGGGCGATCCATCGGCATCCGTTGCGGTGGCGGCTTCGAGCCGCACCCAGATGATCGCGCCGTCCGGCTTCGCCATGCGCAGCGTGCACACCCGTGGCGTGCGGACAGGCTCTGACCGGTCCTGTTCCGGGCCCGGTCGAGCCGCCAAAGGCGCCTCAAAGGGCGATTTGCGGAACCGATAGAAGGCATCCTGGTCTTCCCTGACGATGAACCGGGAGAGCGGCTGACCGGTCAGTGCGCTTCGGGTTAGACCCAGCAGTCTGGCGGCAGTGAGATTGGCCTCCCGGATCAGTCCCGATTCGGAGAGGGTGCAATAGCCGATCGGCGCCAGTTCGTAGAGGTCGAAGTAACGGGCGCGCGCGTGCTCGATCTGCGCCTGCGCCCGGCGCAGTTCCTCGTTTTGCATCTCCATCTCGATCTGATGCACCCGCAGCTCATGGAAGGTCCGCTGGAGGTCTTCTGGGGACAGTGCGGCGATGGCTTCCGGTGGTTGGGCCGCAGTGTCGCGTGCGATCCGGTCGGCGCGCTGCCGCAGGGTCTGTTCCGGACCCGGTTCCGATTCCCCTCGAAGGTCGGTCGTCGAAATGGCTTTTTCGGGGCAGTCATCATTGTCCGTCATGCATCACTCCCAAACGTTGTCCGTCGACCCGACTGGCGCATCGCACACTGCGTTCATCATGGAATGCGGCGTGTCGAGGCGTGGGCCAGTTCGCCACCAGCTTGGCCTTTCGCCGTCTGATGGCTTCAAACTGGGACCAAGCCCGTAATCGCCTCCGCTGGGAGACCCGACGAGTCTACCCGCATCCAGGGCCGTTCTGGAATTGTTTGCATGACGCTGTCACAACCGACTCGCTGACGCAGGCGGTGACGCTTCGGCCAGTTGCTGGAAGCGGTCTGGAGGTCCGGTTGGCCACATCGCTTACATGCAGGGCCACCAGGTCGCAGCCCCGCAGCTTACTGTCGAGCGCCAGGTCGAACAGCGCCAGCTCGCGGGTCTTGTACTTGTAATCGACTGCCGCGAGCTTGACCTCGAGGAAGGCTGCGTAGAGCACATATTTCCTTGATCTTCAGCACTCGCCCTGACCTATACTGCGGCCCAGTACCAACGACCGCTCAACCCCGGGCCGCCGCAGCTCGCGGCCCGGGCGACCGGTTTACCAAGGTCCTATCATGCCAGATCTGAGCCGTATCACCCTCGACCCGGACATTTGCCACGGCAAGCCGTGCGTCCGTCACATGCGCTGGCCGGTGGAAGTCGTCCTCGATCTCGTATCCGCGGGTATGGGGCCGGACGAGATCCTCGCCGATCACCCGGAGTTGGAGCGCGAGGATATCCTTGCCTGTCTGCACTACGCGCGGTTGGTGGTTTCCGGCGAGCCGCTGCGGCGAGTCGCCTGATGAATGTGCTGTGCGACGTCCATCTGCCATATCGGTTAGTGAACCAGCTTCGGCAGCGAGGCGTAGACGCCACTCATATGAACAGAATTCTGGACGGATCCGAGACCAAGGATGCCGCTGTGGCCGCGTTCGCCGATGCGAACGATATGGTTTTGATTACCAAGGACAGCGACTTCCGCGATAGCCATTTCCTGGCCGGGTCTCCGTCTCGCCTGATCCGTGTGACCTTGGGCAATCTGCAGAATAACGCTTTGCTTGCCTTGTTCGACGAGCATTGGGAAGCGAGGGCCCAGGCACTTGCGGTAAGCCCTCGCTATGTCGAGCTGGGAAGCGAGGGCGTTGTCGTTTACGAATAGCATCTCCGATGCCTGTTGTCCTGCACAACCGCCAGTGGCGGGAGTCCGCCCGAAAGCTGTCCCTTCGGTTCCCGGCACCGGCGACCGTTCCTGGCCGATTGCTGACGGCCAGTCGACTCCTGAGACGTTTGCATGTCGGTGCAATCGTGTCCTTCCGTCAGCGGCTCCGGTGCACCGAGCGTCATCGCTCACTCGTTCGGTCACACCGGCTTCGGCGCGTTGCGCTCTCCGTATCTTTCAGGCCAACGCGGCAGCCAGATCGGCAATCAGGTCATCCACGTGCTCGACCCCAACCGAGAGCCGCAGCAGGGTATCGGTCACGCCCAGCCGCTCACGCTCTTGCGGTAACAGATTGGCGTGGGTCTGCACCGCCGGCACGGTGATCAGACTTTCCACCCCGCCAAAGCTTTCGGCGTAGGCAATCAGCGATAACCGCTCGATCAGGTATCGAACGGACTCGCGGTCCTCAAGCTCGAATGCCAGCACGGCACCGGCACCCCCGGCCGATCGCGCGAGGACGTCATGGCTCGGATCATCCGGGAGGCCTGGGTAGGCAACCCGCAGTACCCCTGGCTGCCGCCGCAGCCACCGGGCAAGCGCCAGCGCGTTGTGCTGCTGCCGCTCCAGCCGCAGGGCCAGCGTCTTGAGTCCCCGTAGCACCAGCCAGGAATCCTGAGGACTCAGCGCCGCCCCCATGGCGTTTTGCAGGAAGCCCAGTTGCGTGGCCAAGGCCGCCTCCCGCACCGTGATGATGCCGCCGATGGTGTCATTGTGCCCCGCCAGGAATTTCGACGCCGAGTGCACCACCACATCGGCACCCAGTTCCAGAGGCCGCAGCCAATAGGGTGTCAACATGGTGTTATCCACCACCAGCAGCGCACCGGCGTCGCGGGTGATCGCGACGAGCGCCATGAGATCGGGGACTTCAAGACAGGGGTTGGAGACTGACTCAACCAGGACCGCGCGCGTTTGGGGCCGCAAGACCGCACGATACCCCGCCGGATCGACCACCGGCACATACGTGGTCGCGATCCCGAAGCGGCTGAAGACCTGATCCAACAGCCGGTAGGTACCCCCGTAACAACCTTCGGCCACCACCAGATGGTCGCCCTGACGGAACAGGCCGAGCAGAGTCGTCAGCGCCGCCAGGCCGCTGGCGAAGGCCAGGGCGGCGGCTCCGCCGTCCAGGACGGCCAACGCGTGCTCCAGTGCCTGACGCGTGGGGTTGGTGGTGCGGCTGTAGTCGAATCCGGTGCTCTGGCCCAATCCGGGATGGGCAAAGGTGGAGGTCTGGTAAATCGGGGTACTGATCGCCCCCGTCCGGGGGTCCGTGGTGCGCCCGGCCTGAGCCAAACGTGTATCGATATGGGACGAACTGGCGATCGGACTCGGCGCGTTCACAGGGCCAGCCCCGCCGTATCGAATGCGCCGTCAAAGAGCACTGAACTCAGGTAGCGCTCACCGGAATCCGGCAACACCGTCACGATGGTCTTACCGGCGTGCTCGGGCCGCTGCGCCAGGCGCACCGCGACCGCGACGGCCGCTCCGCACGAAATACCGGCCAGGATGCCCTCTTCCCGCGCCAGGCGGCGCGCATAGAGAATGGCTTCCTCGTTGCTGACGGTTTCCACCAGGTCCACCAGCGAGAGGTCGAGCACCTCCGGGACAAAGCCGGCGCCAATGCCCTGAATCTTATGGGGACCGGGATGGACAGGCTCACCAGCGCGGGTCTGGGACAGGACCGGGCTCGCGGCCGGCTCCACGGCCACCGAGAGCACGGCCTTGCCGCGGGTCTGCTTGAGGTAGCGCGAGACGCCGGTGATGGTTCCGCCGGTCCCCACCCCGGAGACGAAAATGTCCACCTCACCGTCGGTATCGTCCCAGATCTCCGGACCCGTGGTCGCCTCATGGATGGCCGGATTGGCTGGATTGCGGAACTGTTGCAGCAGGACATAGCGCTGCGGGTCGGACGCGGCGATCTCCTCGGCCTTGGCAATGGCGCCGCTCATCCCCTTTGCTCCTTCAGTGAGGATCAGGCGAGCACCATAGGCCACCAGGAGTTTACGTCGCTCGATGCTCATGGTTTCCGGCATAGTCAGGGTCAATGGGATGCCGCGGGCCGCAGCGACGAACGCCAGGGCAATGCCGGTATTCCCGCTGGTCGGCTCCACCAAGGCCTTTCCGGGTATCAGCAGGCCGCGCTGCTCCGCGTCCCAGACCATGGCCGCGCCGATGCGGCACTTGACCGAATAGGCCGGGTTGCGGCCCTCGATTTTGGCCAGCAGGGTGGCCGGTGCACCGTCGGTGACGCGATTGAGGCGAACCAACGGCGTATGGCCGATGGACTGAGAGTTATCGGTAAACCAATGGGACATGTGGGGTCTCCTGGCGGCGATCGCCCGGAACGGGCCGGTTACGCCGCGGCTTGTATAGAATGCGACGATTGAATCAGCGCTGAAGTGAGCTTAGCCGCGCGGGACCTGAACCCGAACGAAGAAAAGCTGCGAAGCAACGCGGTAATCCGTTGCGTGACAACATCTGATCACTAACCGACGGGAAAAATGATGTGCAGCGTGTGGCTTCTCGCGTCCGCACCTAACCTGGCGTCCGGCTTAAGCGATCATGCAGGTCCAGCGCTTCAAATGCCCCCGGTCCATATTGCGCGAGGGGAATCAGGGCCTTGACCATAGTTCCGGCCGCGACCCTGAACAGTTCCAAAATTTCTTGACAGGATTAACAAGATTCACAAGATTGAAAACGAATAACATCTTGTAAATCTTGTTAATCCTGTCTAAATGTATTGGGTTCGCGCTCGTTGTGCAGTTCGAGACTGCCCCCGTAAGACTTCATTCCTGCCGATACTGGCCGGAACGATGAACAAGGCCGGAATCAGTGGTCCCGCAACTCCTGCAAATTCCGCAACAGGCCAAGCCCCTCCGGCCATGGACCGAATCCCGAGTCCGGATTGATGTGCCCGGCTTCGCCGATTTCGATCAGTTTGCTGTCCCACCGCCGCGCCCAGCGCCGAACCCGCGGCCAGGGCATCCAGGGATCGTTCCGGCTCGCCACCACCAGCGTCGGGAAATCGAGTGCGTGCTTGGGCATGAAGGGGGTCAGACTGACAGGAGAACTGGCGGCAGGCCCGGTTCCCTGGCGCAACCCCACGGGTGAGAAGCACTCCGGATCGGCCGGCGCCACCAGAAGCGCACCCGCGACCCGCTCGGACCGATCAGTTCCGGCAAGAACCGCCGCCAGGCAGCCGAAACTATGGGCGACCAACCAGACCGGCGCGGACTCCGCGGTGATTTCCCGGCGAATCACCGCCGCCCAAACGGCCACCGCCGGGGTGTCCCAATCAATTCCGGATACGCGGCGGGCACCTGGTATCCTGGACTCCATCCAAGTCTGCCAGTGCCCTCCATCGCTGCCGCGGTAACCTGGGACGATCAGCGTGGTGCCGGCCACGGGCGGTGACCTGTCGGTCGGGCGGTTCATAGCGAATCTGTTGTTCGGCGATCGAACCATGCCGCGGTCACCGGACCGTAGACCGATTCGCACAGAACGCCCTCGATCAAATCGGCGCCGAGGCTATGGGCGCGCGTGATCGCCGCCTGACAGCCAATGCCATCAAGCCATAAGCCGATGCCGTGGGCCTGCGCACGCCGCACCCAATCGCCACTGGGGGTCTGCTGCGCCGCGGTCCGCAAAGCGGCAATGTCCGGCGTAACCCACGCGATGCCGATGGCCCGCAGCAACTCCCAGTCGGTGTCGCCGACGTGCGGTCGCAGGGCGAGGAGGCGGTAGCCCCGCCGCGAGAAATTCGCCGCCGCCGCGCGGACATGAGGGTCATGCTCCAAGGCCGTCCCGGACAGCCGCAGAACGACTTGGTGAGGCGCGAGACCCAGACGGCGGAGCAAAGTCTCAAACACCTGTCCGTGCTGCTCCGGGAGTGCCGCGACGTGTCGAAGATGCACATCCATCGCGAGCAGCCCATCCCGCTCGTCCCCGAGACTCAGGTGGTGCAGCGCATGCAGGGAGCGCAGGAACCGATCGAGAAAGACCACATCGTCGCTATCCCAAGCATGAACATACAGTGTTTCCGGAATCACCGGCTGACCCCGGTCGGATTCGGCCAGGAGCTTGGCACTCCAGGCAAATAATTTACCTGTGGCTCTGGCCAGGACCGGAACTTGCCGGGGCATGAGGCGGAAACCCGCAAAATGAGCACTCACCCGGCCGTCAGTGAATTGGAAATTAGCCTGTTCCTTGACCTCGCGACGGGGGTGAAGATCAGCTAAATGCTCGTTAAAATATTGGACCACGCTGGTCAGCGGCATCGCGCCCCCCCATGTTCGGCAATTGACGACTTGTCTGACCGTCAGACTAAGGCGTGCGGGGCGACGCGGACAACTAATGAATCCTCATATGCTTATCGGCTACTCTATCCCAACCCGCGGGAAGACCGCCTCCATCACCCGTGCCGGGTTGAGCTCAGGAGCGCAACACTCGATGAAACGCAGCGCGTAGCCGCGCAGATAATGACCGCGCTTCAAGGCGATACGGGTGGTATTCAGCGGAAAGAGCCCGGGCGCCTCCAGCAGCCTCAGTCCAGCATCCCGCGTCGGATGAAAGGCCATGGCGGCAATGATCCCTACGCCCAGGCCCAACTCCACGTATGACTTGATCACATCCGCATCGAGCGCGGACATGACGATATCCGGGACCAGTCCGGCATTGGCGAAAGCGGTGTCAATCCGGGCGCGACCGGTATAGCCTCCGTGATAGGTGATGATCGGGTAGTCTGCAACCGCTTCCAGGGTGACCGGAAGGGTGTCGGCCGCAAGTGGATGACCATCAGGCACCACAATGGCGTGCTGCCATTGATAGAAGGGAAAGCTCACCAGATCTGTTTCCTCTCCCAGTGCTTCGGTGGCCAGCCCAATGTCCGCCTCGCCAAAATGCAGCAGCGAGACGATTTCCTTGGGATCACACTGCCGTAACTCCAGATGGACCTTGGGAAACTCCTGCCTGAACTGACCCACCACCGACGGCAGCCGATAGCGGGCCTGGGTGTGGGTGGCAGCAATGGTCAGGCGCCCCTTGTCCTGCTGCGCGAACTGCTCGCCCAGGCGTTTGACGTTCTGGATGTCGAGCAGGATGCGCTCACAGATGGGCAGCAGTTCCTTGCCCGGCTCGGTCAGACCCAACAGACGCTTGCCATGACGGATGAACAACTCCATGCCGAGCTCGTCTTCCAGATCCTTGATATGCTTGGATACCCCGGACTGGGCGGTAAAGAGCGCGTTGGCCGTGTCGGTCAGGTTGAAACCGTGGCGAACGGTCTCACGGATGATGCGTAACTGCTGCAGATTCATCTCAGGCGGCCTGATCGGCAAACACCCGCAATTGGGCGGGAACCAGTTTAACCCGCTGCCCCTCGGTGAGGGAGACCGCGCGCTCCCGCGGCATGACGACCTCGTAGTGGGCCGGTTCCCCGCGGTCGGCGGCCCCCTCCAAGCTATCGAGTTCCACCCGCACGCTGGCCCCGAACGCATGGACCCGGCTCACGATGGCGTCGACTCCGTTCGCGGCCGCAAGATCCGTCACTACCTGAAGATCATGCGGCCGGGCAAATCCGACGACGGCCGCCCCCTGGATGTCAACCTGACCATCGTGGGGCAAGCGTGCTTCACCCACCCGCACATGGGCGCCCTCCACCCGCCCGCGGAAACAATTGACTGCCCCCAGAAAGCCGTAAACGAACGGGGTGGCCGGATGCTCGTAGATTTGTGCCGGCGTGCCGACCTGCTCGACCTGTCCGCGGTTCATCAACACCACCCGGTCGGCGACCTCCAAGGCCTCCTCCTGATCATGGGTGACGAAGAGGGAGGTTACATGCAGCTCGTCGTGCAGGCGCCGCAGCCAACGCCGCAGTTCCTTGCGGACCTGGGCGTCGAGTGCGCCGAAGGGCTCATCCAGCAGGAGGACGCGCGGTTCTACCGCCAGCGCCCGGGCCAGCGCAATGCGCTGGCGTTGACCGCCCGACAGTTGGGGAGGGAACCGGTCGGCCAGCGGATCCATCTGAACGAGGTCGAGCAGCCGGTGAACGCGCCGGCTGATCTCGTCCGCGCTGGGTCGGTTGCGCCGCGGCCGGACCCGCAGACCGAAGGCCACGTTCTCGAAGACCGTCAGATGGCGAAACAGGGCATAGTGCTGAAAGACAAAGCCGACCTGACGCTCACGCACATGGGTGTCGGAGGCATCTTCACCGTCCAGGATGACGCGGCCCGCGTCCGCGGTCTCCAACCCGGCGATGACGCGCAGCAGCGTCGTCTTACCGCAGCCGGAAGGGCCGAGCAGTGCCACCAGTTCACCCGTCGGAAAGTCGAGCGAAACCCCGTACAAGGCCGCGAATGTTCCGAATGACTTTGAGATGTTTTCGACCTGGATGCTCATGGATGCTCTCTGCCGCAAAAAGGATAGTGCAATCTTTGAAACCGGACATTGGACAGCATTCGCCTAGTCATCCACTGTCTCCACCCGACCAGCCCTCCATTCGATAAAAGTCTTCAGGGCCAGGGTGACGAGCGCCAGCAAGGCCAGGAGTGAGGCGACGGCAAAGGCCGCGGCGAAGTTGTATTCGTTATAGAGGATTTCGACGTGCAACGGCATGGTGTTGGTCGCGCCGCGAATATGACCCGAGACGACGCTGACCGCACCGAACTCGCCCATCGCCCGGGCGTTGCAGAGAATCACCCCATAGAGCAGGCCCCATTGGATGCTCGGCAGCGTGACCCGTCGGAAGGTCTGGAATCCGGAGGCACCCAGGACGGTGGCGGCCTCCTCCTCGTCACGCCCCTGCGCCTCCATCAGCGGGATCAGTTCCCTGGCAACAAAGGGGAAGGTAACGAAGACGGTTGCCAGCACGATCCCGGGGACCGCGAAGACGATCTTGATGTCGTGCTCGAACAGCCAGGTGCCGAACCAGCCCTGGGCTCCAAAGAGCAGCAGAAAGATCAGGCCGGCAACCACCGGCGAGACCGAGAACGGCAGATCGATCAGGGTAGTCAGCAGCCGTTTGCCGCGGAAATCGAACTTCGCGATGGCCCAGGCCGCGATCACCCCGAAGACCAGATTAAGCGGCACCGCGATGACGGCGACCAGGATAGTGAGCTGGATCGACGCGAGCGCATCCGACTCCACCAAAGCCGCAAGATACACCAGCCAACCCTTACGCAGGGCCTCGGAGAAGACGGCCACCAGGGGCAGAAACAAAAAAAGCACGAAAAAGGTCAGCGCGATCGCAAGGATCAGACGCTTCATCCAAATCGGCTCACGGGTGGCGGGATTCGCCTCGAAACGGCGCGCCAAGGCGCGCCCGTGCAATACTCCGGCGGACATCAGCGACCCCTCCCGGTGCGCTTGGCACTCCAGGCCTGCAGCAGATTGATGACGAGCAACATCGCGAAAGAGAAGACCAGCATGACACCCGCGACCGCCGTGGCGCCCTGAAAGTCATATTGCTCCAACTTGGTGATGATGATCAGCGGCGTGATCTCGGACACCATGGGGATATTGCCCGCGATAAAGATCACCGAGCCGTATTCACCCACCGCCCGCGCGAAGGCCAAGGCAAATCCGGTCATCAACGCCGGCAGCAGCAGCGGCAGGAGCACCCGGCGGAAGGTCTGACCCCGTTGCGCCCCGAGACTCGCCGCCGCCTCCTCCAGTTCGATCTCCAGTTCTTCGAGGACCGGCTGTACGGTGCGCACGACGAAGGGTATGCCGATGAACACCAGCGCGACCAAAACCCCCAGCGGCGTGAAGGCAACCTTCAGCCCCAAAGGCGCCAGCAGACTGCCGATCCAACCGTTACCGGCGTAGAGCGCGGCCAACGCGATACCGGCCACCGCGGTGGGCAGGGCAAAAGGCAGGTCAACCAACGCATCGACTAGCCGCTTACCGGGGAAGTTGTAGCGCACCAGCGACCAGGCGAGCATGAATCCGAACACCGTGTTGATCGCGGCGGCGAGCAGGGAGGCCCCGAACGTCAGCCGGTAGCTGGCCACCACCCGCGGGGCGGACACGATGTTCCAGAGTTCGCCCAAGGGCAGACTCCCGGCCTTGATGAAGACCGCCGACAAGGGGATCAGCACCACCAGCGAAAGATAGACGAGCGTGAGACCCAGGGTCAGGCCAAAGCCCGGTAACACGCGTCGCGCAATCCGGGGAAGCGACGGGGGGGACGTCAGTATAGCGACAGTGGCGGCGGTCATGGCCCGGCCACCGGGGATGAAATGGAGATCGTCACGGGTCTGCTCCGACAAGCCGATGGGAAAGGCCGCAGACTAATACAGGACGCGAACCGGCGGAATCCAGATTCGGTGATATGCATATTCCATATGCCTCCATCGTCGGCAAGACCGCACACACACGCTGGATGCCGTTATGCAACCCCCATATCTAACAGCATCTTACGCGACACAGCAGCCAGGCAACCCGCCGCCGAACGGCTTAGTGATCTTTCTGGAGTGCAAATCACCGCGGGTGATAAGCAACTCGAACCAACGTCTTGAGGGATAATTTTTCTCGATCGTTGATAAGGTTTGCAATCGATGTTCGTTTGAGAACCATGGCGCGTCAGGTATCATCGACACCTCGTTATCGTCTCACACCGGAAGGCTGCAATGACCGCATCGACTCCATTATCATCACTGCTCGCTGTCGCCATCTTTAGCCTCGGGGTCCCGACCTGGGCAAACGCCGAGACCCAGTTGCTGAACGTCTCATACGACCCGACGCGTGAATTTTACCAGGATTACAATCCCCTCTTTGCCAAACAGTGGGAGAAAAAGACCGGGGAGAAGCTGCTGATCAAGCAATCTCACGGGGGCTCAGGCAAGCAGGCCCGCTCGGTCATCGACGGACTGGAGGCTGACGTGGTCACCCTGGCGCTGGCCTACGATATCGACGCCATCGCGGAACGGGGAATCATTGCCAAGGACTGGCAGGGCCGGCTGCCTAAGAACAGCGCGCCCTATACCTCGACAATCGTATTCCTGGTGCGCAAGGGCAATCCCAAGGACATCAAGGACTGGGGCGACCTGGTAAAACCAGGCGTCAGTGTTGTCACACCGAACCCGAAGACCTCGGGCGGGGCGCGCTGGAACTACCTGGCGGCCTGGGCCTGGGCCGCCAAGCAGTACGGCGGGGATGAATCCAAGGTGGAGGACTATATCGGACGCCTGTACAAGAACGTCGCGGTACTCGACTCCGGCGCACGCGGCTCCACCACCACCTTCGTCCAACGGGAAATCGGCGATGTGCTGCTCTCATGGGAGAACGAAGCCCACCTGGCACTGAAGGAATTCGGTGCGGACAAGTTCGCGATCGTCGCGCCATCCATCTCGATCCTCGCCGAACCTCCGGTGGCCGTTGTCGATCGGACGGTGGACAAGAGAAACGACCGCGCGGTAGCCACCGCTTACTTGGAGCATTTGTATTCCAAAGAGGCGCAGGAACTGATCGCGAAGAACTTCTACCGCCCCACCGACCCGGAGGTCGCCGCCCGTTATCAGGGCTCATTCGCGCCGATGAAGCTGGTGACCATCGCTGACCTGGGCGGATGGCAGGCCGCGCAGAAAAAACATTTTGCGGACGGAGGGATATTCGACCGGATCTATACGCCCGAGCGATAGGGCGTTCCGGTTCAATTTGGCGGCCGGCCCGGTATACACTGGCGTCAACTGACGCCAGCCCTTGCGGAGCGCCCCATGACCTCATCCATCCTCGTCGGGGCCTTGATCGTAATCCCGGCCAGCGGCGTGCGTAGTCAGGGCTTCCAGCCCTGACCATGTCAGGCCAGGATGGCCTGACTACGCACCCGGCGAGCCCCAGTGGCCGGAATCTTGATCGAGGCCCTCGTCG
>NZ_CAIZIZ010000522.1 GCF_903933125.1 uncultured Lamprocystis sp.
CATTTCTGTTCGTCCATTAACTCGATGACGGAAAAAATGAGCATATCAGTCCAAAAAGATAATTATGTGCTGTGCGGTATTTCATTATCGTCTATTATTCCAAATTAATAAAGGCTCACACACTTGGCCTCATGAGCCGAGTTTTCTTTCAGGCACAAGCTATAACACCGCCCTGACGATCTGTGCGCGCCGTGATCTCCCGCATACCCCCCATTATTTGCCACTTTGGGCCCTAACGCCGACCGCGCGGATTGACCCATCATGGACCGACGACGACTCACCAGGCCCGCCCATGCAACAGCACCTCGAAATGCCGAAATACATCGATGATCCGCCGCATCTGTTGTTGTGGCGAGTCGACGACCTCGCGCCAATCGTGCTCATGTTGATCGTCGGTATCCTCGCTGACCGGCTGCTCATGTTCCTGATCATCGGCCTACTCTTGGTGCGGCTCTATTCCAAGTTCAGGGAAAGCCGCCCCGATGGCTACGCGCTGCACTTCCTGTACTGGAGCGGACTGCTGCCGATCACCGGGCGCACCACGCCCAACCCGTTCGCCCGCCGGTGGCTGCCGTGACGCTCAACACATTCCTCGCGACGTGGGACGGGGTCCGCGCGGAGAACCGCTTCAACCGCGCCCTGATCGTGCTGCTGGCCCTGCTGAGCATCGGACTCGCCATGTCCCTGACCCTGGTGGAGCGCACCGTCGTGCTGGTCCCGCCGGCCCTGGAGCACGCAGTGACCATTGCCCGCGATGCGGCCAGCCGGGAGGCCCACGAGGCGTGGGCGCTGTACGTCGCCGAATTGATCGGCAACGTCACGCCGAGCAACGCCGACTTTCTGCTGTCCGCGCTCGACCCCTTGTTGGCCGCGGACCTCCGCCAGGACGTCATGCGGGTGCTCCAGGCCCAGGTCGCCGAGATCAAACGCGAGCAGGTCAGCATGTCGTTCCAGCCCCGCGAGCTCAGTCACGATCCTGGCAATCAGAACATCTATGTCACCGGCAAACACGTCACGATGGGGCCGGGGGCGCAACCGGTGTCCATCGAGCGCACCTATGTGTTGCGCATCGTCTTCCGGAACTATCGCCCACGGCTGACCCATCTGGAGGTCTATCCGGGGGCGCCGCGGCTCAGCACTCAGCCCGTGGCAGCAGCACCCCCAGGACCAACATCATGACCCCCAGCGCTCCCACGCGTGCGACCATCGCTCTGGTCGCGATCTCCCTGGCCAGCGGCCTCAATGGGCGCCAAGCAACCGCGGCGCCCGCGGTGACGCTCCCGCCGGTCTCCTGCGCGCTGCTCGACGGGGCGCGACCGGTGCAGACAGTCCCCGCGGTCCCAATGGTTCCCGCCGCCCCCGCACCCTCAGTCCCGGCTGCCGCGCTCACCGCCGCGCTCCCCGCCATTCGACAGATAGGGCAGGCCGCCCCCATAGCCGCCCCCAGCACCGCGCGGGTGCCCACCGGCGGCGCCCTGCAGCGCGTCGCGGTCACCAACCGGGCGCCACCCGCCGGGCTGGAGTTGGCCCCCCGTACCGTCACGGTCGCGCCGGGGACGACCGTGCTGATCGAAGTCGCCATCGGCCATCTGAACCGCCTGGTCACCCCCTTTGCGTCCCCGGTGGTCCATACCGTCTCCAGCGCCAGCACCTCCGTCGATGGACGGGTGATCTACCTGGCGACGTCCAGCGAAGAGCCGGTCGCGCTGTGGATCACCGACGGGCCGGGCAACGCGCTGGCGATCTCCCTCACTTTGGCACCGCGCTATGTGCCCCCGCGCGAGATTCGCATTAGCGTCCCCGGCTACCAGGTCAAGGCCGCGGCCACCGACCCGGTCGCGCCCGCCGCCAGTATCGATTTAGGCGGCGGCGGGGATCGCTTCGGCGCATCGAGCTACGTTGAGGGCAGGACCGATCTGTTGCGCGCTATGGCCCAGCGGCGCCTCCCGCCGGGCTTTCAAGTACGCGACGGCGGCGCCCCCACGGCGCGCTGCACAACAACGCTGAAAGTGCTGAAATCGCAACTGACCGAAGGCCCCAGCGCCAGCATCCTCACCCTCGGTCTGCGCAATACCGGGACCGGGCCGCTGGACACCGATGAGACCACCTGTCGCGTGGAGCAACACACCGTGGCCGCGATGGGCGCGTGGCCGCGCAAGACCCTGGCCGCGGGTGAGGAGACCGAACTGTTCCTGGTGCTGCAGGGATCCGGCACGACCACACCGGGTCGCGCGCGATGACGCTGCGCGCGCAGTGGGATGGGCTCTCACCCAACGTCCAGCGCTGGACGATGCTCGGCGTGGCCGCCGCGATGCTGCTCGCCGTGGCGGCACTCTCGGTGCAAACCGTGCAGACGCCGCCGACGGCCGCCACCCCTCAACAGCAGCTGGTGCGCAACCTCCTGACCGATACCGACCCCCGCGCGCTGGGCGTGGAAGGGCTGGCGACCCGGTTGGAGCGCATGGAAAAACACGTCGATGAACTCAACCAGCGGGCCGCCCGCGCACCGGCCGTCACCCCCGCACCCGCGGGCAGCAGTGCGGCGGACCTGGCGCACCAGATGGACATCGAAACCCTGAAGTCGCAGGTCGACGCGCTGCGTAAACAGCTCGACGCCGCCAACGACCAGCGCGCTGCCGCTGCGCCGGCGTCGCCGGCGCGGCCCCCGGGCCGGCTCGCCGATCCGACCCCGACCCCAGCGGCGGCGCCCCCGCCCCGGCGTGAGCCACCGCTGGAGCAACTGTTCACCCGTCCGGAACGGACCGCCACTGCGGACCTGACGACCCCCACCGGCGGCGGCCGCGCGATGGACATCCGCGTGGTGAGCGCCGCGCCGCGCACCAACGCGAATGGTCAGCCAGCCGACGCCAAGGATGGCGTCTTCATCCCCGCCGGCACCATCCTCCGCGGGGTGCTGCTCAACGGACTCGACGCTCCGACCGGGCAGGGCGCCCGCACCGAGCCGACCCCCGCATTGGTCCGCATCAAGCATGACGCCATCCTCCCCAACCGCTATCGCGCCGATGTGAAGGAATGCTTCGTGATCGTCGGCGGCTTCGGCGACCTGGGGGCCGAACGCGCCTATCTGCGCTCCGAGACGCTGACCTGCGTGCGCCGTGACGGCGGGGTGATCGAGGTTCCGGTCGACGGCTACGCGGTCGGCGAAGACGGCAAGGTCGGGGTCCGCGGTCGACTGGTCAGCAAGCAGGGCGCCATGCTCGCTCGCGCCATGCAGGCGGGGTTCCTGCAATCGTTCGCGAAGATGTTCACCCAAGTCCCGAGCATCCCGATCTCCAACGCGAATAACAGCAGCCAGGTGCAGTACCAGACGATGTTCACCCCCCAGGCCGCGGCGTCGGGGGCGGCCGGTGGGGTCGGCGGGGCGATGGAGAAGTTGGCGGACTACTACATGACGATGGCCGAGAACACCTTCCCGGTGCTGGAGGTGGACGCGGGGCGGGGCATCGAGATCATCCTGAACAAAGGGGTTTCGTTGCGGATGGCCGAGTGAGCGCAGACCGGTCGGGTGTCCTGGTCGGACGGAGCGCCGCGTTTCACCGCGGCTTTCGGTGGCGGGTCACGCGACCCAGCGCCGGTCACTGCGCCAAGTGCCATTGATTTGCTACGGCTCGGCCTGCTCCGCCCCCAGTGAGCGCGCAACGCGCCGCAGTCGATGTGCCGCACCCGTGAGCGGTGACGCCGACGCGTCGTGGGTCTGGTGCACGCGGTTCACCGCCGGCGGTCGTGGTGGCAACGTCATGACGCGACTGCTAGCATCAGGCCAAAGCGGAGCCTAGGCCATGCCAACCGTCCAAGAACCACCCAGTCAGCGCCAGACCCTCAACCTACGCATCAAGACCGAGGAGCGGGACCTGATCGACCGCGCCGCCCGTGCCAGCGGTAAGCATCGCACCGAGTTCATCTTGGATGCGACCCGCCGGGCGGCCGAGGAAACAGTGCTCGACCACGCCTTGTTACGCGTCGGCAGCGACGCCTTTGCCGCGTTCCAGGCGCGACTCGATGCGCCGCCGGAGCCCAACGAACGGCTGCGCGAGACCATGCAGACCCCGCCGCTCTGGGCGAAATGACGATCGGTGCACCGGAGCCGCTGACGGAAGGACACGACTGCACCGACTTCTCTTGCGGTAGCGCGATGCTCGACACCTGGCTACGACCGCGTGCGCTACGCAACCAGACGCGCGGCGCCTCGCGGACTTTCGTCGTTTGCGCGGCCGGGCGCGTGGTTGCTTATGACGCCTTGGCATCGCGTGCCGTGGCTGGCGCAGTGGCGACCGGCCGTCTGCGGCGGAACATGCCCGATCCCATCCCGGTGGTCGTGCTCGCCCGCCTGGCCGTGGAGCGTTCCCATCAGGGATCGGGTCTGGGGCGCGCCCTCATGCAGGACGCCGGCCGGCGGGTCGTGAACGCCGCGGACGCCATCGGTATTCGCGGCTTGATCGTGCATGCCCTCGACGCCTCCGCCAAGGCGTTCTATAAGCGCCTTGGCTTTGATCCCTCGCCGCTGGAGCCGATGACCCTGATGATCACGCTGGCTGATCTGCGGGCCAGCGTCTAAGTTCGGTTCAGGGCGTTAGCCAGGCTGCGAGCGTCCGCTGCCGCGCCGTGCGCATCATTCGCCATTCACCAGATCGGCGATCAGACCCAGACGCAAGTCTGCCCACCCTCCTGCGGTACGCTGTTCAGGCAAACATCCGTCTGGACGAAGCGCAGGTCCGGACGCTGTTGAGTGAGGCCCCGGTCGGAGACACTACCATGCAAACTTTTCTTGCTCGTTACATTGAGCAGGGCAAACAGCAGGGCGGCGCCGCTATCCTGCTACGCCTGGTCGAGCGCAAGTTCGGCCCACCAAGCGAGTCGGTGCGTGAGCGGATCGCCAGCGCGGACCCCGAAACCCTGCTCGCTTGGTCCGAGCGTATCCTCACCGCCGACGACGTGGAGGCGGTGTTGCACTGAGGGGCCGGCAGCGCATCCTGATGACCGCCGCGGGTCTGGTCTCGGGGACCCATTGAGCGAGTCGTGTGCTGTGCGGTCAGCGGCGGAGGCGCTCGGTCTAAACCGCTGCAGCGGTCTGTTTTCGCGCTGCCAGTGTCAGCCGCGAAAGGGTGGGCGGTTGCGGTCTGGGAGGGCGGGGAGCCGCTGATGATGGCTGTTCGGAATGGACGCCGATCGGCATCGATCAGGAGTCGACTGGCCGTGGGCCATCGACCGCAAGCGAATGACGCGTGAATCCTGAAAGCGGACAGTCGATCGCTTTCAACGCGCGACAAGTCACAACCCGGAGCGGTTAGTCAGCGGGAACGGTTACGGGACCGCAGTCGGGGGCGTACCGCTGATACGCGACGGGACACCGCCAAGACGTGCCGGAACCGCTGTGGGTGCATAGCGTACAGTTCGCCGGTGGAAGGCCGTGAGACTGTGGCCGGGCGCGTCGATCCGAGCGCCGGCGGGATTGCCAAACCTGTCACCGCCACGTCATGCGGTGCGTCGGGAAACCGTGCAGGCGCATCCGGCGCAGCGACGATCGCTCTTGCGCAGATCATTCCCCCCCGACGCTGTTTGGAGTGATCCCCACGGGGTCGCGACTAACCCGTCGCGACCGGCCGCGGGACGGGCTGGGGCTTGATGTGTGCCTGTACTGTGCGTATAATGTGCATTTACGCAATGCCCCCCAGGTGCAACCCCATGGCCGCCCTCTTCGCAGATGTGCTCGAATCGACGCGGGAACCCGGGACGTCGCGATTCTCTGCATCGGGCGTCGCCGACATCCTTGGCCTGCAGCAGCAGGATTTGGCCGAGCTGGCGGGGGTTCATCGCAATACCCTGCGCACCCACCCGGAATCGCCAAGACTGCAATCCGCACTGCGTGACCTGATGCGCGTGGTGTCGGCCGCCGCAGTGGTGCAGCCGGACCCACAACGCGCCATCTTCCTGGTCAAGAACGAACCGATTCCTGTGTTCCGTCACAAGACCCTGTTGCAACTGGTACAGGACGGCCGGACCGAGGATGCGATCGGCTACCTGGAGTCAATCAGCACCGGGTTCGTCGGTTGATCCTCGTCGATCTGCCCCCCGGCACCACGTTATTCCGGGCGCATACCCCGCAGTGGGCCAGCCGGCCCACCAGCGGCGCCGGCGCCGCCACCCGCGGGGGGCGCTTCAACCGAGAAGGCGTCGCGGCGCTGTACCTGTCGTTGGATGAGGTGACCGCCTTGCGCGAGTACCAGCAGACCTCACCCTTCCTGCCACCCTGCACGATGTGTTCGTACACCGTGGCGCTGCGTGACTTGGTCGACCTGCGCCAACTCCACCACGGGGCGCCCTGGGACGCGCTATGGCACGACTGGCGCGAGGACTGGCGCCACCTGAAGTTCGAGCGGCATAGCGAACCTCCAACGTGGGTTCTCGCCGACCTAGTGCTGGCCCATGGCTACACCGGCATCCTTTTTCCGAGCCAGGTGCGCGGGGGCGGAACCAACGTCGTGGTGTATTCCGACCGGCTCACGAATGGCAACTCGGTCACCGTCAACGACCCCGACGGGCGACTCCCCCGCGACCAGTCCAGTTGGGCACGCTGATGCGCTCCCAGGCGGCCGCTTCCCAACCCGCTGGGAACGTTCAGGAACTCCCAGGACAGCAGCGCGAGGTCCAACGGTTGCTGGGCCGCTGCCTGCTGCGCCTGCAGCAGTACGAGCGCCTGATGAAGGCCATCGTTGCGCACCACGACCTTTCGGGGCCCGCGCCGGCGCTGGAGACAATCCGTGCGGCGCGCATCCATGATGCATCGACCAAGACCCTTGGCACCCTGGTGGGGCAGTTGCTCGGATCGTGTGTCGTGACCGCGGCGACTGACACCGCCGCCGATACCACGGCGAACGAACCAGAGGATGTTCTTTTCTTCGCCATGCGGCTGCAGCTGAACCTGTCTGGCGAAGACTACGTCAGGACACAACGGGACCTGAAGGAACTGGTGATGCTGCGAAACAATCTGGTTCACCATTTCATCGACCAGCATGATCTCTGGTCGACCGGCGGATGCCGTACCGCGCGGGACGCACTGGTTGCCGCGTCCGCGTGCATCGACCGGCACTACGAACAGCTTCGGGGCTGGGCCGAGCACATGGAGCAGGCCAGGCGCCTGGCCGCGGCGTTCGTACAGTCCGATGCCTTCCACGACGTGGTGATCAATGGCATCGCCCCGGACGGCACAGTGGACTGGCCCGCAGCAGGCATTGTCGGCGCTTTGCGCGAGGCGGCGAACGCGCTCGCCGTGGACGGCTGGACGCCTGTTGCAGCGGCGGGGCGATGGATCATGGAACGGAGTCCTGAACAGCAGCCCAACAGGTACGGATGCGCCAGTTGGCGACAGGTGCTGCATGAGTCGCGCCTGTTCGAGCTGCGCTACCGTGACGTGGATGGTCAGCGAGTCGCCTGGTATAGGGTCCGCACCAAGTAGCCCTGCCTGGGGTTCCTCAACGCGACGATGACAGCCCATGACGGCGCTCGTTGCTCCTCTCTCCGGGGGAGCCGGAGGTGCCCAGCGCTTGCGGCTACCGACAAACCGGGCGAAAACCTCAACGCCGTGCGACCTGTGACACTGCCGCTGGTCGTCCATGCGCAACTGGGCTTCATGGCGACAGGTTGCCCGCTGGGTAAGTCGATGCCACCGAGAAGGCGCGGTACGCGGCGTTTGCCGTCGTCGAACGTCCGACCGCGTTACAGTAGGGGACTCTACAACATCAGACCATCGGAGCAACCGCGGTGCCGAAGCAGCCGTCCACTACCCGCCAGACGAAGGGCGAGCAGCCCGCGCCGGCCCAAATCAAGGCCGTGGAGCGTCTGCTGGGTGCCCGGGACTATCCGCGGGCCATCGCGCGCGCCCGCACCCTGGTGCAGGACTTTCCCGATCATGGCGGCGCCAACCGGCTGCTGCTGGATGCCCTGGACCAGGGCGAGAGTCGGGCGGCGGCCACCCTGGCTGCCTACCAGTGGGCAGTACGCCGACCCCGGAGCGTGCGCGCCCTAGCAGTTTGTCGGACTTGCAGCGTAAGAACTTGATTATAGAAGATAAAAAATTTGCGCCAAAAAAGCTGAAACTCTTTAACTTCAATCTGTTACCTCATCAAGTCCGACAGGCTGCTAGAGGCACTCTTCCAGTTGGCGATGGAGGGCCATCACCTCGTGTTGGCTTACCAGGTTGCGAACCGGTTGCAGGAATTGGGCGCCCTGACTGGGGCCTTCCGCATCGACCCTGCGGGCCTGACCGAGCTGCTGCAGCAGCCCGATGGGACCGCGGCGACCCGCGCGCAGGCGGCGCAGTTCGACATCGGCAAGCTGCATCTGGATGCCCATGACTTCGCGGGCGCGGCGCGGATGCTCGACGGTGTCGCCATTACCTCGGCCCGCAACAATCGGGGGTTCGCCCTGTTTCACGCGGGCCGCATCGAGGCGGCGCTGATTGCCTTTCTGGACGCCTGGCAGCATGACGCGGGCAACCTCTTCGCCCTCGGCTGGGCGCTGCGGCTGCGGCTGTATCTGGGCGACGAGACCGGCGCCAGGGGCTTGGCTGTCCCCTTGGCCCAGGCCCAGGCGCGGCGTGCCGAGGATGCCTACGGCCAGGTCGCCGGCCTGCTATTGATCCATGAGGACCAAGCCGCCTGGGACGCCTTTGCGCGTTCGGGTCAGGCGGTTTGGGCCGCTGGTGAGACCGGTCCGCTGTTGGCAGAACGACTCCAACAGGGAGCCGGGGCGGCCAGTCGGCTCGGCGACGCCGAACAGGCGCGGACGCTCTGGCGGCAGGCCTTGGCGCAACGCCCGGGGCTCACCACCGCCGCGGAGGGTCTGGCCGCCCTGCAACGGGAGGGCGCGCCTCCGGCCCATCCGGCCCTGTTCGAGTGGAGCCATATGCTCCCCGTCGGTTGGGTACACCGACTGCATGCGGCAGGCGCCGCGCACCTGGATGCCCGACTTGATGAGCTCACCGCCAGCGACGCCTATCTGGAGACGATCTACCTGGCCGGCGACGCGCGCCTCCGGACCTTCGCCGTGCAACTGTTGAAGCATCGGCTGCAGCGCGCGTCCGTGGCCCAGCCCGCCGCGAGCGGCCAGCCCGAACGGCACGCGGCCGCCATCGTCCGGAACCTAGCGCGGTTGCCGGTCGGTACCGCCCAAGAGCGCCGCGGGTTACTGCACGCCCTGCGCGACGCCGGTCTGAGCGGGACCGACGAGACCCTCTGCTACTGGGACGGCACGGCACTGAGGGAGGTTAAGCTCATCGCGACGGTGATCTCGTCGCCGCCGAGGCGCGACTCCAAGCCATTCTGCTGCGCGTCCCAGACCATCAAACCGCGCTGGGTAATCTGGCGGCAATCCGCGCCCGTCAGGGTCGCGACAGCGCGTACCGGGAGCTCTTGCACCGGGTGATCGCGGCCCATCCCGACTATCTCTTTGCGCGCTGCAACCTGGCTGGCCTCCTGATCGAGGACGGGGAGCTGGCGGCAGCCAAGGCGTTGCTGGCTGGCCTCGCGCTACGCCCGCGGCTCCACATCCAGGAGGCTTTTGCGCTCTACGGTGCCATGGCCATGTTGAGCCGCGCCGAGGGCGACGACGCGTCTGCCGACACCCTCATCGCCAGCCTGGAGCAGATGGTCGAAACCGATGATGATCAGCGCCTGCTCGCCGTGGCCAAGGCGCGCGTGGCACGCGCCACCGCCGGGGGGCGTTTGCTGGAGTCCTTCAGGTCCTTGCCGGGCTCCAAGAGGCCAGACAGGGTGTAGCGGGAGTACGGCGGCCCTGGGCTGTACGGTCGGATGCTAACCCAAGTTTAACACGAGAGATTATTTCTTATTCAATATCAATCGCTTGCCGTGGTCAAAACAGCTAAGTGGCACTACAAACTCGCCAATCTTTGAAATTTCCGGGCTCAGATACCCATGAACTTGTCTCTCCGGCGGTGGTTTCCAGACCCCCAGGTCTCAAGTACCTGCGCGGGGGTGTTCTCGCTCCGAGCCGATGGCCTTTCGCGGGATGTATATCGAAGACGCTACAACGTCCTGCGTGCGGGGTCCAGACCACCCGAAAAATAAATTGGCACTACATTGAAGATTCTGGGCACCGTGTACTTATCAATCATTGTCTTAGGGTCAAGTTGAACGGCTAAATCAATGGGGTTATGTTAAAGATGGGCTAATCTGTTCGGCGTCGGAGTGCGCTCGGCCCTCCGTCGGGAAGCTTTCGATGTCTCCGGAGAACCTCCGCAACTCGGCCGTCCCAGCGGTCAAGACACGGCGGTCAGTAGCAGAAAACGAACAGCATGTGGGTCGTACCCGAACCGGCCATGGCGTCGGTGAGACTGGGGCCGCCGGTGTGCGTGATGGCGCGCGGTGATGCGTCGGTATCGCGATTGGTTTGCGCTCAGTGCGCCCGCACCGGCCGCATCGTCACCGCAGGCCCGTGACCCCGTCCGCCCCGACCAGGATCGGCGGCAACCACTGGACCACGCGCTCCCGCTCGCCATCGCGGGCGCCGCGCCAGAAGGAATGCCAGTGGGCGGCGCGCACATGGGCGCGCGGCGAGGACCGGTGACCGTCCGCCGCCGCTGTCCCCGGTTCACGCGGGTCCGTGGCATGCCGCAGCACGGCCCCGATGCGCTCCCCGACGGTCCAGATCGACGGCTGATCCGGCGGGAACAGGCGCAGGCCCTTCTTGGTCCGCTGCGGCGCTGGCCAGGGTGGGCGCTGGTAGTCGGCATCGTCCGCGCACAGGTATAGGAGCAGCGACAGGAGCCGCCCATAGACCGAGCGGGCCGCAGCGGCAAAGCCGTCCGGAACAGCGCTGTCGGCCACCCCGGCGGCGAGCCCTTCGCGCCAGTCGGCTTCGACCTGCGCCAGGCCTTCATCCAGGCTCCCGACCAACGGGACATACCCGACGGCCAGTTGCAGGTCCGTGTCCAGACCCAGGGTCAGGATGTCCTCGCGACGGTCCGCGCGCCAGTCGAGCCAGGCGAAGGTCCCATGCACCGGCGTCTCACCGCCCCTGACCAGGGGGGCGCAGAGCCCCGGCGTCTCCACGTAGATACCCCAGGCCGGCAACCGGCGAAAATGCTCGCCGGGGAGAATCCCGGCGATCGGCGTCTCCAGCAGCGCCTGGTAAAGGTCGGGGTCGAAACGGAACACCTGCTGCGTCACCCGCCACGCGGCCAGCCCCGCGAGTTCCTGGGCCGGCGCGATGATCTCCCACGTGTGCGACGGCAGCGGTCGTCCCGCGGTCCGCTGTGCGGTCGCCAGCGCCACCCCAGCCAGGTCGAGCGGCGCATAGACATAGACCGGCCAGGTGCCGACGCGCTCCGCGCGCAGGTTGTCCAGGGCCCGCCAGGCCCCGGGGTGGCGTGGCCGAAGGTTTCCAGGATCTGACGGGGGCGAAGCATCGGTTGGCCACGCAGATTCGGTTGATGACAGGGTACCGCAGCCATTGAGCGGCTCGGCTCCAACCCCGAGCACAGCGCGAGCCGACCTGCTCTGGACACCAAGGTCACATTGGGACACCGGGTTGCCTTGGCCCGCGCCGGGGTGCGCCAGAACCGCACCTACTCGCGGTCACTGGTCTCGCCCCGGTCCTGCCGATCGGCCAGGTTCCCCCGGAACCGCAAGCGCATCGGCCGGACCCGGCCCGGCACAGATCAGGCGAGCGACGCATCACCCATGGCCAGGAGGTGCTCCGGTGGCCAGTGTAAGCTCCCCCAGCAGGGCGTGCAGCAGCCCCGCGCAGCGGCGGCGGTCATCGGCCGACCGGGGAGGATGCGGGTGCCATCGGGGTCGGCGTCGATCGGATGAGCGGTGATCGTGCCTTGGCCAAGAGGCGTGTGGTACGCAGGAAAGACGCGCGCACCGGTGGGGTGTTGCGGGGTGATGGCGGCCGGTTCGTGGTCTTCAACGAATCCCATGGGTGGTGTTCTCGGATGTCGGAGCGGATCAGGGCCATGGCAGCGGCCAGACGCCCGCGGCGCCCTTCGCGGGGCGCTTCGAGTGGTTCTCGCTCTTGGTCATGGGCGCTGCCTTCCTCGCCCTGTGGCGCTATAAGATCGGCGTCATCCCGGTGATCGGGGCCTGCCCCCTGGCCGGGCTCGGCTACTCGCTGGTGGTCTGAGCCTGGACGAACCCTTCGAGGGCTCAACCTACATCAGGTGGGCGCGGTGGTCGACCTGCTGCGCGGGCGGTCGGCGCAGGGCCGCACCCTGCTCCTGTCCATCCACTGGAACCTGACCGTCATCGGGCATACTCTTGCCGATCCTGCCGCTAATTTGGAGTACGCGACCATGGCCCACCGATTCGACCGCATCACCAGCGATCCCGCTCGCATGAACGGCCAGCCCTGCATCCGCGGGATGCGTCTCACCGCCAGGCGCGTGGTCGCGGCCGTCGCCCTCTACCCCGATCGCGAAGAGCTCAAGCGCGAGTACCCGGAGTTGGAAGACGAAGACATCCGCCAAGCCCTGGAGTACGCGGCGGAAAGCATCTCCGACGAGATCCTCGCCCTGGATGCGGCGTGACGCCCCTGCTGCTCGACCAAGGGCTGCCGCGCAGCGCGCCCAGGCACCTGCAACAACTCGGCATCCAGGCGACTCACGTCGCGGATATCGGACTCAGCCAGGCCAGCGACAGTCAGATCATCGACCAGGCGCGGTCGGACCGGACCGCCATCGTCACCCTGGATGCGGACTTTCATGCCTTGATCGCCGTCAGTGGCGCGGCCCGACCCACGGTGATCCGCATCCGTCGCGAGGGCCTCAACGGCGCCGAGATCGCCGCGTTGATTGCGGATGTATTGTTGCGCCTGCCTGAAGCGATTGCCCAAGGTGCCCTGATTACCGTCACCGAGCGTACCATCCGCATCCGCCGTCTGCCCGTCAAGCGGCCATCGCCGACCCGTCGGCGGGAGGGGCAAAGCTAAAGCTGTGCGTCAACCAACTCCCCGCCGAGCGCGAGGCCGTCGACGTGGAGCGCCAGCGTCTACCCGACAAGCCGCTGTTTTTGATAGGAAGCAGCCTGGACGACCTGAAGTACTGTCCGGACGTTATGAGCGATGAACAAGACATCCCCCTACAGGCCAGTAGCGGCAACGTTTTTGCAGACCTTGGCCGATCTGATTCCGAGGAGGCGTTAGATCCTGTCGCGAGCGTTGCGCCTCCAGGGTCAGGGTATTCTTCTCCTCGGTCAGCGCCGTTTCCCCGGCACGGGCCTCAGCCACTTCCGCCCACGGCTGTTCCGCCTCGACCGTGGCGATGAACGTGGCGACCTGGCCGTCGCGCTCGGACACCGAGTTGCGCAGCTGTTCCGCCAACGGCCTGTGCGGCTTCAAGGTCCGTCTATGTCGGCCAGGTCCAGGGCGTCCAGAGTTTCCCGTAGCGTCGTGCCCTGGTTGTTCAGTTCGGCAACCAGGCGCTCGCTCTCGGTCCTGGCCGCGTTGCGCTCCTCAGCGACCGCCGCCACCTGGGCGTCCAGCCCCGAAACCTGGGCCTCAAGCGCTGCCTTGGCACCGTCCCACTGCTCCCCGGCCAGCCCGCACGCCTGGTCCCAGACCTCGACCACCTGCGCGCGCAGCGCCTCGGGGATGCCAGGGATCTGAAAGCGCCGGGCGGCCTCATCGAGCCAATCGTCGATCCCGGCGCCGATCGCCTGCTGGGAGCCTTTGCCACCCAGTCCCTCGCGGACGGCGGCGATCGTCGGGCGCTTGCCGGCGGCGGCGAGGGTACAGGCGGTCTGGAAGGCGCGTTGGCGGGTCGCTCCGTGGGCGCTCATGGTGCGGCCGGAGGGCGTTTGAACGCGCCAACGGGGCCGATGCCAACGCGCTCGACGATCGAACTCACGGCCCCACGGACGGACCAGTCGCCCGTCCATGCCTCCCCCGGCCGATGCACCAGGCGATCAAGCCAAATACGGATGACCTCACCGTCCGGGTTCCGATCGAGCGCCAGGACCTGGGCCACGATCGGTGCGGAACGCCCGGAGCGGCGGATGGTGACTGACCCTTCACCAATGACAACCTCGATATCGCTCATCATCACGCTCCTATGCTGCCAGTCGGTCCCGGACTTCATGGGTCCGGCACCCCATCAGCCCCGCCAAGTCCGCGACGAACCGCCCCAGGATGGTATCGAGATGCTGGAACTCGACGCCATCCAACGCCGGCGTACCCCAATCCAGTCCGGCGCTGATGGCATCGCGCTTATGCGCCACCATCTGCCCCTGGTAGTCGTCGATCGACCCGCGCAGGTGGACGAACTCCGTGGTCACGGGCCGGACCTGCTGGGGCCTTAGCACCCGGCCTTCGGCCTGGTCCTCGGTCTTGGCAGTCCAGGAGCGGGTCAGGAACAGCACCCGATCGGCCTCCGGGATGTTGAGCCCCTTCTGGGCGACCCCCAGACTCGCCAACAGCACCGGGGCGGGGCCGGCGCGGAAGCGCGTGTTCAATTCCCGGACCCGCTCAGCGATCGGCTTGCCGCCATGGATGGTCACCTGCTCAATGCCGCACCGATCCAACGCCCGTCCGATGACCTCCAGCAACTCGGGCCATTCGGCATAGGCGATGACCTTGTGGCCGCCCTCGACCAAGGTCCCCAGCCGGTCCACTACGTACCGCTGCTTGCTGGTGAGTCCGCCGTCGTAGACGAACGGGGATGTGTCCGCGCGGCGCTGCGGGATCGCCGCCGCGATCTGCACCGCCTGGATGCGCGCCAGCAGGGCGATCAGGTTGCGTTCGCGTGAGTTGGCCTGACCCTGCAGATACCACTGACGGAAGTCCGCGGCGACCCGCAGGTAGTGGGCCAGGTGGGCAGCGTCCCAGTCCAGGGTGGTCACGCGGTGCTCCGGTACCGGGATCTGGAAGTGCCGCGCCACCTCCGGCTCCTGGGCCACGCGCCGCTTGACGTGGTGGGCGAGGGCCGCCCGGTAGGCCGACAGGTTGCGCAACGTCGGGACTTCCCGCTTGGCGCCGGTGGTCATGGTGTCCTTGAACGCATTGGTCACCCACTCGAAGGTAACGAACTGCGCGCGCACCTGATCGACCCCGGGCACGCAGTCGCGGGTCGATTGCCGCAGCGCCGGGTCCAGATACCAACGGTGCATCCCGTACACCTGAGCGGCGGTCGCATCGCCCCCGGTGAAGGCGAGCACCGCGAAGGCATCGCGCGGATAGTTCCCGAGCGGCGTCCCGGACAACGCATAGCGTCGCTTGGCCGCGAGCTTCCACAAGGCGGCAGTCTGGGCGGTGCCTTTGTTGCGCAACAGGTCCCCCTCGTCGGCGACCAGGCAGCCGATGCGGTGCCGCAGGCGGCTTGCGTAGGTCCGCCGCTGGTGGGCACCGTGGAGCGGCCCGCGCAGCCGGTGGTAGCTGATCACGTTAATCCGCCGCAGGGTGTCCAGATCCCGCGGGCTCTGGATGACCTGCCAATCCGCGGCCGGGATCGGGAGCCTGGCCAGCTCGGTGCGCAGTTCGTCGATCAGGTACGCCTCGGTGCAGATCAGCCCGGCGGTGCAGCCGGACAGCAGGATCAGCCCGGCCGCCAGCCGCGCCTTGCCGAGTCCGACCGCCCAGGCGGCGACGGCACCGCGGGTCATCGACAACTCCAGCAGGTCATCGAACTGGTAGTCCCAGGATAGGAACCCATCCAGGCCCAGCGTCTGTCCCCGGCGGCGCAATTCGGCCGCCCGTTCGGGGAAGGCCGCCAGGCGTCCGGGATGGACCGTCTCCCACTGGTCTGCTGACTGTCCGGTGACGACCGCGAAGCGGTGGTTGAGTTCGTCTTCCGCCAAGGCGAAGTCACGTCCGCCGACCCGGTACCGGTTTATGTAGAGACAGAGTCGCGCCGATGTTCGACAGCAGCGGCATCAGCGCGACGACTCTACATAACTGCGACCTCTACATAGCGGCCATAAGCCGCCCTTGAGGACGACTGTGGCTTGGGCAGTAATGGGATGGGAAGCGGTCCTTCGACTGATCGAAACAGCATCGACTGAAAACGTGATGTGCGCGACGCAGGGTCTCATAATCCCTTGGTCGAAGGTTCAAATCCTACACGGCCCACCACTAACGCACTGACAATCCTCGTGCTCATGCCGGACACGGGGATTTTTTGTGCCCGCGAGTCCCCGGCTCCGGCGCATTTCCGGCGCGGCATCTGTTCCTTGGTCGTCCCGCTTCCCGGTCCGGGCGCGCATCGAGTCGATGGGCCGCGGCGTCCGGCGTCCGGGGCGAGAGGACGGGAGGACTGCCATTCGGACTCCGGGGTCGGCGAATCGGTCGGGGGTAGGGCCAGCGGTGGAGGTCGGCGTCGGTCGGACCGTTGATGTAGCTCACAGGGCAAAAGCGGACGCTGACGGTGAAGACCCGAGCGACCCAGCTCGGCTACTATAAGAGGCCGCTCGACGGCGAGAACTCACTTGACCCCTGACGCTGGTCCCTGCTCGCCTCGGCGCGCCCTGGAGCGGGCTTCGGATGGAGCGCCTCGTTAGGCGATTGCGTCAATTCGATTCCGTCCTTGAAAGTAATTCGAACCTAGCCTCAATATTGAACCGAATCCTTATCGAGGCGCCATTTAATAACCGGACGCGCCTTAATGCAATTTTTCTAGCATAGTCTATACTTAGAGTTAGGTTTTGGATTACGAGGAGAGTCGATCATGAGTAACGAATGGCTTAATGACGCAAGAAAGATTCCTGG
>NZ_CAIZIZ010000523.1 GCF_903933125.1 uncultured Lamprocystis sp.
CTACGACACCCGGCACCGGCTTTACTCCGCCCCTATTGAATAACTTGGCACTACATTGCGATTTTCAGAAGTGTGTACATACGGATCAAATGGTTAGGCGCAATCTGGGGGCGTTATCAATGGGGTCATGTTAAAGATGGGTTAGCGAAACAACACGATCGGCCGGACGACAGATGTTCCATCGCATCGCCAACGCTCGGGGCGCGGTGATCGCCTCCCGCACCCTCGTCTGGGTCCTGATCATGGCCTGGAGCGCACCGTTCGCCGCCGCCAGCCCGGTCGGCCAATGGCTCTGGTCGCGCCGCGACCTGCCGGTGCTGGAGCAGGCGCGCCAGGTGCGCCCCGACGTGGCCGCGGCCATCAACATCGCGGAGCTGCGCTGGGAGAACGGCCAGGTCCGCACCCGCCTGCGCCTGCGCCTGCCCCCGGACCTGGCCGGCCCGCCGGCCATGCTGGTGGTGCGGCTGGACGACGCCTTCCACCGTGCACCGGCGGACGGCACCGGTGCACAACTGGACCAGGCGCTGGGTCGGCTGCTGGCCGCGGTGGACCCCAGTCTCGCGAGTACCCCGGTGGAGTTGGATTACGACGCCCCGGTCGCCCGCCTCCCGGTCTACGCGACCTGGCTGGACGCCTGCCGGGCCGGTGCCTTGCGCGGCCGTGTGCTCTGGATCACCACCTTGCCGGCGCAGCTGCGCGACCCTGATTTCGGTGCACTATTCTCATCTCGGGTGGCGGGCCATGTGCCGCAGGTGTTCGACACCGGCGAGCCTTGGACCCCGGCCCGCGCCGCGGCGCTGGCGGACGCCTTGGGGCGCGCCGGCATCCCGTTCGCCCTGGGGCTGGGCGGATTCGACCGTCCGGGAACCGCGCATTCGGCCTGGTTGGCGGCGCTGCCGCGCTTGGCCGAGCTTGCGACCTTCCGCGGGACCTGGGTCTTTCCAGCCGGTTTCGATTGGACACCGCTGTTGCGGAGCCTTCCATGAACAAGCGCTGCATGCTGGCTGGCGCCGTGCTGATCGGGTACGCCGGCGCGACCTGGTCCTGCGGTCCTCAGCCCTTCTGCGATTACTGGCCGACGCTGCACCCGCAGGCCCGACGGCTGGCCGCCGACGCTAACGACGACCAGTGGCTGGAGCCATTCCGCTTTCTCGACCCCTTCCGGCTGGCCGGTTTCTATCCGGGCGAGCGCATGGCCCGGCTCGCCTATGGGACGCCCTATACGTCGGACCGGCGTCCGGACCCGCCCGATCCGAACCCGGTGGCGGCCGATCTGGACGCCATGGACCGGGCACTGGTCGTCGGCGGCACGCCAAGTGCGCGCCAGGCCGCGCGGCAGGCGATCGACAGGCTGCTGTCCCTGCCCGCACCCCTGGCGGCGCCCTGGGGCGAATCGATGCGGCGCGCGGTCGAATTCCTCGAGATCGAGCCAGCGCTGGGCGACACCGATCCCGGCCTGGCGGCGGATGCGCTCGCGGGGACGGCCGCAATCGGCGGCACCCCGCTGCTCGACCAGACCCTGGCCATCCGCGCCGCCCCCTTCGACCAGGCGGCGGCCACCCTGGCGCGCTTCCCGGACTCGCCGCGCCGACCCTCGCTGGAGCTGGCGGCGCTGCGCAACCGGATGACTGCTGAGATCGGCGTCGGCTGGCCGGGCAAGATTCAGGGCACGACCCCCGAGACCTGGGCGGGGCTGCGCGCTGCCCATGAGGATTGGCTGGCCCGCTACCCGGAGCATCCGCTGGCCGACCTGGCCCGGTTGCAGACGCTGCGGGTGCTGTATCTGCAAGGCGACGGCGCGGCCGCCTGGGATCTGCTGCTCGGGCTCTATCCGCGCCGCCCGGCGCGGGCGCTGTGGGAGATGCGCCATCTGATTCGCAACGGCCTGCGCCCGCAGGGCCTGGACCTCGCCGCACTGCCGGACCCGGTGCTGGCCTCGGCACTGCTGGGCCAGGTCGCGCCGCCCTCGCCCGCACAGTGGAACGCGCTGTGGCGGCGCAGCGAAGCGGCGGCCGGTGCGCCTTGGGCGATCAACCTCCAGGAGCGGCTGCTGCTTGCCGCGGCCAGCGACCCGGGACGGGGTCTGCCGGACGCCTTCCCGAGCCAGCCCGCCCGGCCGAGCGAGCTGTGGGCGCAGTTGCGCACCCTGGCACTGATCCGGGTCGGGCGGCACCCGGCGGCACTGCGCCAGGCCGAGCGCCTGGATCCGACCGAGGACCCCAGATCGGCCGACGTCCTGGCCACCGCACTGGTGGATACCGGACAGGTCATCCGCGCCGCGACCCTCCCGGCCCTGGACCAGTCGATCGCCGCCTATCTGCTGCGGGTGGCCGCGGACGACACGAGCCTGGCGGCCCTGGCCAAGGGCGACGGACCCCGTGCCGCGCTGGCGGCCGAGGCGTTGGCCTGCCGACGCTTGGGCGATGGGGATTGGGCCGCCGGTGCCCGGGTCTTGGACGCCGCCGCGCCCGCGCCCGCGCAGGCGGCGCTCTGGCGCGCGGCCGGCCGGTACGCCGCCGACCGCACCCCGGCCGGACGCCTGGCCCTGGCGCGGTGGCTGCTGGGGCAGGAGGGAAAGCTGTTCCTGCCCGTCCCCGCGCGGGGTAACAGCAATCCTGGCGACCCCGAGCCGCCCAAGGCCCAGCAGGCCCGTCTGGACGAATGGGCGCGGCGCTGCGGCGAGCGGCAGCGGGCACTGGATGCCTATGGGGCGGCGCTGGCCGGCCTGGACCCGGGTGCGCCCGAGGCCGTGGCGGCGCTCGCCGAGGCCGACCGCCTGTACAACAAGCTGCTGCGTTGGGACCCGCTATTCTCCGAGGGCCGAGCGGCGCGGCAGATCCGCGCCGCGGGCAAGGGGATCCGTGCCCAGCCGGCTGGGCACTGATCGGCGGGGGCGCGATCGGGATGGGGCGCGAGTGAAATCCGTAACCAACTGATTTGCAAAAGCCAAGATGTACACGACACCGGTTTCTCAGGGGCATTCGGCCCCAAACCGAATCAGAACCCATGAAACTTCGTCATTCGATACCCCATGCGCCAGGTCA
>NZ_CAIZIZ010000524.1 GCF_903933125.1 uncultured Lamprocystis sp.
GGAACCCCAACGGCCAACGCCTGGGATCGTTGGGGTTCCTTCGTCACCCCAACCTACGGCACTGCGTAGTCAGGGCTTCCAGCCCTGACTGGTACAGTCCCGACGCCGTCAGGCCAGGATGGCCTGACTACGCACTTTCACGGTCACGCCTCGACGGTTTTCCTGTGGCTGGAACGACGATCAAGGGTCCACGCCGGCGCTCCGGCATTTCGCCCTTGCCATATCAAGCTAGAACTGGCTACTCTAAGGCGCTACACATCACAACCGATGTCCGGAACATGCTCACTGCCGCTCAAGTTCGTGCCGCACGCGCCCTGCTCGGGCTCGACCAGCGCCGTCTGGCCGAGGCGGCGGGGTTGTCGCTGCCGACTATCCAGCGGATGGAGGCGAGCGATGGTCAGGTGCGCGGCAATGTGGACTCGCTGATGAAGCTGGTCGACGCGCTGGAACGAAGCGGTGTCGAACTGATCGGCGAGGGGGCGGTGAGCAGCGGCGGCGGGCGCGGGGTGCGGCTGAAAACCGTGCCGAACAGAACGGGGCGCACGTCAACACCCGGAGCGAAATCATGAGCCACACCCCATGAGCCTGACCACGCTCCTGACGCCGACGCTGTCGATGGACACGGCCCTGCATCTCGCCGGACTCGCGGTGGTCCTGGCCCTGCTCTCGGCAGTCGTATCGCTGGCCGCCGGGCGGGCGCGCTGGGTGCTGCGCCGGGTCGCCACGCCGCTGCTCGGTTGCGTCGGCCTGGCGGCCCTGGCGGCCGGGGTGATGGCGCTCCTGGTCGGCGAGGTGGTGTCGGTGACCCTGCCGCTCGGCCTGCCCTGGCTGCCCTGGCACATCCGGCTCGACGCCCTGTCGGCCTTCTTTCTCGCGGTGATCGGGGTCGTAACCTGTGCTGTCGGGCTCTATGGTCCGTCCTATGTCCGCGGGTTTGAGTACGGCAAAGATTCGCTCACGGCCCTGGGCGGATTCAGCGGGCTCTTTCTCACCGGGATGCTGCTGGTGGTGCTGGCCGATGACGCCTTTCTGTTCATGGTCGCCTGGGAGCTGATGTCACTCTCCTCCTATTTCCTGGTCGCCTTCCACCATGAACACGCCGAGAACCGGCGCGCCGCCTTCCTCTATCTGCTGATGGCCCATGTGGGCGGGTTGATGATCCTGCTCGCCTACGGGGTGCTGGCCGCCTTCGGCGACAGCTTTGCTTTCGTCGACCTGCGCGCCGCCCCGGTGCCCGCGGTCTGGGCCGGGGTGGCCTTCGCGCTGGCCTTCGTGGGTTTCGGCATGAAGGCCGGCCTGGTGCCGCTGCACGCCTGGCTGCCGGAGGCGCATCCGGTCGCGCCCTCGCATATCTCGGCGCTGATGTCCGGGGTGATGCTCAAGGTCGCGGTCTACGGCTTCATCCGCGTGTGCTTCGACCTGATCGGGCAGATCCAGTGGCAGTGGGGTGTGGTCGTGTTGGCGATCGGCTGCCTGTCGGCCTTGTTCGGCGTGCTCGCGGCGCTGATGCAGACTGACCTCAAACGGCTGCTCGCCTACTCATCGGTCGAGAATCTGGGCATCATTTTCATCGCCCTGGGTCTGAGCCTGGTGTTCCTGAGCGCGGACTTCACCGAACTGGGTGCGCTCGCCTTCGTTGCGGCGCTGTATCACTGTCTGAACCATGCACTTTTCAAGGGCCTGTTGTTCCTGGGTGCCGGAACCATCCTGCACAGCACACACGAGCGCGACCTGGATCAGATGGGTGGGCTGCTGCGCCGGATGCCCTGGACCGGGCTCTTCTTCCTGGTCGGAGTGTTGTCGATTTCCGCTTTGCCGCCCTTCAACGGCTTCGTCTCGGAATGGCTGACCTTTCAGGCGGCGCTGCAGGCCTGGCAACTCGACAGCGGCGTGCTGCGCAGCCTGATTCCGATCGCCTCGGCGGTGCTGGCGCTGACCGGGGCACTGGTGGCGGTGACCTTCGTCAAGGTCTACGGCATCGCCTTCCTCGGTCAGGCCCGCTCGCGTCATGTGCGTCGTGCCCACCGGGCGCCCTGGGGGATGCTCGCGGGCCAGGGATTGCTGGCGGTGCTGTGCCTGGCGCTCGGGGTGTTGCCGACCTGGATCATCGGGCTGATTGACGCGGTGCCGCGACAGGTGCTGGGCGACGGTCTGCCGCATGCCGGTGCCTCCGGCTGGCTGTGGCTGACCCCGGTGTCGCCGCAAACCGCGAGCTACAGCGGCCCGCTGGTGGTGCTGATGCTGGCCGGGATCGGCTTGACCGCCTTCTGGGGACTGAACCACCTGTGGGCGAAGGGCGCGGCAGTGCGCTGGGTGCGCCGCGGTGATGCCTGGGACTGCGGCTTCGCGCCGCCCTCGTCGCGGATGCAGTACACCGCCACCGCATTCGCCCAGCCGATCCGCCGCGTGTTCGGGATGGTATTTCACATCGAGGAGTCGGTCACCACCCAGGAGGATGGCAGCACGCGCCATCGGCTGCGGATCAGCGACCGCTTCTGGGGGGTGCTCTACCTGCCGATCGCCCGCGCGGTGGAATCCTCCGCGCGCCGGGTGGTGCGGCTGCAATCGGGCAATGTCCGGGTGTATCTCGGCTGGACGCTCGCGACCCTGGTGGGGCTTCTGTGGATCATCACTTGAACGCAAGACGGCAACCGCTTCCCTTTCAATCCGCCGTGTCGTTGTGGCGCAGTGAGCGGTTTTTCCTGACCTTCGGTCTGGGGTGGCGGCATGGGTGATTTATTGACCGCGCCCGGCTGGGGGATCGCGGTCTTCCAGTCGTTGCTGTATGTCGCCCTCGCGCCGCTGCTGGTCGGCTGGCTGCGCAAGGTCAAGGCGCGCCTGCAGAACCGCCGCGGGCCGTCCCTGCTCCAGCCCTATCGGGATCTGTACAAGCTGCTGGCCAAGGAGGCGCGCGTCGCCCATACCGCCTCGCCGTTGTTCCGCGCCGCGCCCTATATCGTCTTTACGGCCACCTGGATGGCGGCGGCGACCGTGCCGCTATTGGTGGTGGACCTGCCAACCGCGGCCATCGCCGACATCATCGTGCTGGTAGGGCTGCTGGCCCTGGCGCGGGTCTTTCTGGCCCTGGCGGGCATGGACGTCGGCACGGCCTTCGGCGGCATGGGGGCCTCGCGCGAGATGCTGATCGGGGCACTGGCCGAACCGGCTATGCTGATGGCGGTCTTCACGCTCGCGATGACCGCGCATTCCACCAACCTCTCCAGCGTCATCGATCACCACCTGAGCGACGGCTTCGTGCTGCGTCCGTCCTATCTGTTCGCCCTGGGCGGTCTGGTGTTGGTGGCCATTGCCGAGACCGGCCGCATCCCGGTGGATAATCCGACGACCCACCTGGAGTTGACCATGGTCCATGAGGCCATGCTGCTCGAATACTCGGGCCGGCATCTGGCGTTGATGGAGTGGGCCGCGCAAGTCAAGCTGTTGTTGTACGGAACCCTGATCGTGAATGTCTTTTTCCCCTGGGGGATCGGCCAGGGGTGGAGCCCGGCCGCCCTGGGTCTGGGGCTGGCCGCGGTGGTGGGCAAGCTTGCCGTGCTCGCCGCGGCGCTGGCGGTCGGGGAAACGGTGCTGGCCAAGATGCGGCTGTTTCGCGCCCCGGCCTTTCTCAATCTGGCCCTGCTCCTGTCGCTGCTCGGCTTGCTCAGCCACGTGATTCTGGAGGTGGGCGCATGAACCTGACCCTGCTGCCGCTCCTCCAGCAGTTGTTGCTGGTGCTGGCGGCCATCGTGCTCTTCCTGTCGTTCGTGCTGCTGGCGCAGGTCCGGCTGATCTCGGCGATTCATGCCTTTGCCTGGCAGGGCGCGCTGGTGGCGGCCGTGACCGCGGTGGTCGCGGCGACCGGGCAGGTCCATCATCTGTATTTCTCGGCCGCGCTGACGCTGGCGCTGAAGGCGCTGCTGATCCCCTGGATGCTGCACCGCCTGATCCGCCAACTGGAACTGGAGCGGCACACCGAATCGCTGCAGAGTCCGGCGCTGGTAACCATGGGCGCGGTGGCGCTGGTGATCTTCAGTTATTGGCTGGTGCTGCCGATGATCCATGCCGAGATGACCTTCACCCGCAACATCATCGCTATCAGCCTGTCGGTGGTGCTGATCGGGCTGCTGATGATGGTGTTCCGGACGCAGGCGGTGGCCCAGGTGCTCGGCTTCATGTCGATGGAGAACGGGCTCTTCCTGGCCGCCGTTTCGGCCACCGACGGGATGCCGTTGGTGGTCGAACTGGGGGTCGCCTTCGACGTGCTGGTCGCCATGGTGCTGTTCGGTGTCTTCTTCCTGCAATTGCGCGACAGCATCGATTCGCTCGATGTCGATCGGCTGAACCGACTGCGCGAGACCGGCGGAGACAGCCAGTGACGCCACTGATGCTCGTCCTGCTGACCCCGCTGCTGGGTGCCCTGGCGCTGGGGCTGCTGCGTCGGCCGGTGGTGGCCGGATGGTTCAATCTGGGCGTCTCGGTGGTCTCGCTGGGCGGCGCCTTGTGGCTTGGCGCCGCGGTCGCGGTGTCCGGCGAGGTGTCCGGTACGCTCGGTGCACAACTGTTCGGTCCGAGCGCTGGCCTGGGCTTCCGGGTCGACGCCTTCAATGTCTATTTGGTGGTGCTGACCGCCTTCGTCGGGGTGACGACCAGCATCTTCTCCCGGCCCTATATGCGCTATGTCTTGGGGATCGGCCGGATCGGCCCGCGCCGGATGCGCACCTACCACTCCATGTATCAGCTCTTCATGTTCACCATGCTGCTGGCGCTCACCACCGATAACCTGGGGGTGATGTGGGTGGCGGTCGAGGGCGCGACCCTCGCCACCGTGCTGTTGGTCTCACTCTATCGGACCCCGGAGGCGGTGGAAGCGGCCTGGAAGTATTTCATCCTGTGCGGTGTGGGCATCGCGCTGGCCCTGTTCGGGACCGTGCTGACCTATTTCGCCGCCCAGCAGGTGATCGCCGACCCCGCCGCCGGCCTGACCTGGAGCACCCTGTACGCCAATGCCGGTGGTCTGGAGCCGGCGGTGATGCGGCTCGCGTTCGTCTTTCTGCTGGTCGGTTACGGGACCAAGGTCGGTTTGGTGCCCATGCACCAATGGCTGCCGGATGCACACTCGGAAGGCCCAACCCCGATGTCGGCCGTGCTCTCCGGGCTCTTGCTCAATGTCGCCCTGTACGCGGTGGTGCGGCTCAAGATGCTGGTCGACGGTTCGCTCGCGGAGACGGCCTCGCCGCATCTGGCGGGCCAGTTGCTGATGGGCTTCGGGCTGGTCTCATTCCTGGTCGCCGGGCTCTTTCTGCATCGGCAGCGCGACATCAAACGGATGTTCAGCTACTCCTCGATCGAACACATGGGGCTCATGACTTTCGCCTTTGGACTGGGTGGTCCGCTCGCGACCTTCGGCGCCTTGCTGCACATGCTGGTGCACTCGCTCACCAAATCGGCGATCTTCATCACCGTCGGTCATGCCGCGCATATCGCCGGCACCCAGTCGATCGACCAGATCCGCGGCCTGATCCGCACCCAGCCCGCGGTGGGTTGGTCGCTCTTGATCGGCGTGGCGGCCATCGCCGGCTTCCCGCCCTTTGGCGTCTTCATGAGTGAGTTTCTGTTGCTGACGGCGACCATGAAATCGGCTCCCTGGTTCACGGTGGCCCTGCTGTCCGGGCTCGCGGTCGCCTTCGCCGGGCTGTTCCGGCACATCCATCCGATGGTCTACGGGGTGCCGCCGGAGGGACAGCAGCCGGTGGAAGCCAACATGATCCCGGTCGCGGTGCACCTGAGTCTGGTGCTCTGGCTGGGGTTGGCGATCCCCGGATTCCTCGCCGGCTGGCTGGATCGGGCGACCTGGCTGATCACGGGAGCGCATCTGCTATGAGTCAATTGTGAGTCAATCATGAGTCGGTTCGACTGGTTCTCCGAATTCCTGGCGCGGCTGGAAGACGAGCACTTGCTGGCACACTCCGGCAACGCCCGACTGCTGGCCCCGGCTCACCGGTTGGTGCTGGATGCCGAGGATTGGGGCAACGCGGCCAAGGTCGCGGCCGGCCTGGGAATGCGGCACGCGGGGGTCTGGGCCGATTGCGGGGCCGATTGCCGGCCGGGCGGCAGCGATGAGGATGGTCAGCCGGTCGGCCGTCGGCACCAGAGCGAGCCGGCCGGCAGCCGTCCGCCCGACAGCATCGCGGTGTACGCCTGCCTCGAGAAGGAGGGCGACTATGTGGTGCTGGAGGCGCGTGTCCCGCTGGACCGACCCAAGCTGCCCTCCCAGACGCCCCGCTTTCCTGGAGTCGACCGCCTGGAGCGGCACTGCCACGACCTGACCGGCGTGGTGTTCACCGGCCATCCGGACACGCGGCGCTGGACCCGTCATCAGGCCTGGAAGGCCGATGCGTTTCCGCTGCGCGCGGACTTCCCCGCGGCCGGGCACGTGACCTGCCAGGTCCCGGCCGACGCGGACTATCCGTTCACGACCATTCACGGCAGCGGCGTCTACGAGATCCCAGTCGGTCCGGTGCATGCCGGCATCATCGAGCCCGGTCACTTCCGCTTCCACGCCATGGGCGAAGAAGTGCTGCGCCTGGAGGAACGGCTGGGCTATGTCCACAAGGGCATCGAGAAGATTGCCGTCGGCCGCGACCCGGCGGGGCTCGCGCGCCTCGCCGGGCGGGTCTCCGGTGACTCCACGGTTGCGCACGCCTGGGCCGCCTGCCAGGCCATGGAGCATGCCGCCGGCTGCGCAGTGCCGCCGCGCGCGCTGTGGCTGCGGGCGATCATGGCCGAACGCGAACGCATCGCCAACCATTTGGGCGATCTCGGCGCCATCTGCAATGATGTCGCCTTCACCTTCGCCCTGATCCAATGCGGTCGCCTGCGCGAGCGCTGGCAGCGGCGCAGCCGCGAACTGTTCGGGCATCGGCTGATGATGGACGCCGTCATCCCCGGCGGTGTCGCCTATGATCTGGCGCCCGCGGCGCCCCGCACCCTGGGTGATGATCAAGCCGCCCTGCGCAAGGCGGTTCTGCCGCTGTTCGACATCATCGACGACCACCCATCGCTGGATGACCGCCTGATAACTACCGGGCGGCTGTCGGCCGCGGATGCCCGGTCGCTGGGCTGCACCGGTTATGTGGGCAAAGCCAGCGGCCTGCCCTTCGACGTGCGCCGCGACTGCCCCTATCCGCCCTACGATACCCTGGAGGTCAAGCCGTCGGCGGAGACCGACGGCGACGTGGCCGCGCGGGTGCGGGTGCGCATGACCGAGGTGCTCGGCAGCCTGGATCTGCTGGACCTGCTGCTGGCGACCCTGCCGGAGGGTGCGGTCACCGCACCCGTACCGACGGCGGCGTCCGGTGCCGTCGGTCTGGGGCTGGTGGACGGCTGGCGCGGTGAGATCCTGACCTTCGTGCGTTTCGGTGTGGACGGACGCATCGCGCGCTTCTTTCCGCGCGATCCGAGCTGGTTCACCTGGCCGGCACTGGAACGGCTGATCATGGGCAACATCGTCCCGGATTTTCCGGTCTGCAACAAGTCGGTCAATGGGTCCTATTCGGGCCAGGACCTGTAGGCCATGATTCGCATACTCAAGCAATCCCTGGGCATCGGCGTCGTCACCGAGGCGGCGCCGGGCATTGAGGACGCAGAACTCGAACGGATCGGTGTGGAAGTGCTGCGGCATGTCCATGCCCGGCTGGGCCGCAGTCTATCCATTCGTCAGGTCGATGCCGGCTCGTGCAACGGCTGCGAGCTGGAAATCCATGCGCTGAGTAATCCCTATTACGACCTCGAACGCTTCGGCCTGCATTTCGTTGCCTCCCCGCGCCATGCCGATGCCCTGCTCATCACCGGACCGGTCTCGCGCCACATGGAAACGGCGTTGCGCCGCACCTGGCAGGCGACCCCGGTGCCCAAGATCATCATCGCCGCCGGCACCTGCGCCTGCGACGGCGGCGAGTTCGGTGTCTCTTACGCGAGCTGCGGCGCGGTCGAGAACGTCATTCCGGTCGATGTGAAGATCCCCGGCTGTCCGCCGGCGCCTTTGGATCTGCTGCGGGGGCTGTTGGCGGCGCTCGCGGCGCCGCGGAAATGAAGCTAATCTTGGGCCTTGATGATAATCCCGGCCACACCGCCGATCGCGAGGCCGCTGGTCCGCACAGCGGACCCTACGGATCGCGCCTTTACCGTAGGGTCCGCTGTGCGGACCGACGCGACTCAGGGCCGACGCCACGCCGCAACCGCAGGGCATGAGCGAGGGTCGGCACATCCGTGCGCCATTCGCGCAACACGAATGAGATGGCCAGACCTTCGAGGTCCGACAGGATCCCCCAGTAAATCACCAGCGACACCCAAAGCCCGTCCTCCGCGAAGACCAGCAACGCGAAGAATCCCAGAAAGAGCATGACCCCCCACAGCTTCGCCGACCACAGGTGATAGCTCGCCTCGCGGCCGAACCGGGCAAAGTCGACGACATAGCGCAGCAGCTCCAGCCCGATCAGGACGGCCAACGGCCTCAGGTGCCCGTAAATTACATCCGGGTACAGCCACCAGGCCGCGAACAAGGCGGCCAGATAGAATAATGAATCCGCGATGGAGTCAAGCCGTCGCAAATTGTCGGTGACGATATTCAGGCGCCGGGCAATAACTCCGTCGAAATAATCAGAGATCACTGCCAGGATCAGACAGCCCGCGATTGCCCAGGGGGCGGGATGGAAAAGCGCCAACAGAACGAGCACGGGCGCCAGGCCGGCACGCAGCAGGGTCAGCAGGAGTGGGATGTGCTTTGCCATGCAGCGGTTGATAACGAATCAGGAATAATATGAATAACGAATACAATCGTTGTCGTTGTCGTAATCGGAGAAGCGATTCAATTTGGGTATGAGCAGCCCGATGTCTATCGGGTTTCGATTACGACAACGACAACGACAACGACAACGACAACGACAACGACAACGACAACGACGCCAAAGGTGTTCCCTAAAGGACTTAGCTGATGACAGTGTCCGGATAAAACCCCGGATCCATCACCTGCTCAATCGAATACCGACAAGCCGGCGGGAAATCGCCCTCATCCATGCCGGTCTCATCCGCCGCCCAGCGCAGTGCACTTTCATAGGCATCCGCGATGAGTTCGGGAAGCTTCGGCCTCAGACTGGGGCTATCGTCCAGCAGTCGGCCGATGCGTTTGCGTTGCTCGATCAAGGTCCGCCGCCAACTCTTGGACCTGTTGCCCGGCTGATGTTCCCATTTCAGCAGATGAGCCAATAACACGACGAGGCGACTCTCCAGCGCGCGCAGTTCGGTCTTGCCCATGGACTCCAGCTCCTCGGCAAGGTGAACGCAGTCAATCTCAGCGAACTGCCGCTCGCGCACCTGCCGGGCTGTTTGCATCGCCCAGGAATACAGGTCTTGATCGTACAAAGACACAGGCATCGAGACGATTCCTCGTTTCCGCCGGTAGCCAAGCGTCACCGCCGCTTGTTGAGGCTCTCCTGCAAGAGCGCGCCGAAGCTGCCCATGGTCTTTTCCGGCGCCGGTTCGGCCGGCTTGGCGCCACCCTTGGCCTGGGCTTTCGGCGGGGCGTATTGACGTGCGTCGGGTACTCCCTCGGTCTGCTTGTCGGCATCCAGGGTCAGGCTGATGCGTTTGCGCTCCAAGTCCACCCCGAGCACCGTCGCCTCGACGCTGTCACCGATCGTCAGCACCTCGCTCGGGTGATTGACCCGCCGTCCGGCACCCAGCTCGCTGATATGAACCAGGCCATCCACGCCTGCGGCCAATTCGATGAAGGCGCCGAAGGGCTGCAGCCGGCTCACCGTGCCGCGCACCCGGGTGCCGACCGGGAAGCTCTCGGCCGCATCCGCCCAAGGGTCGCGCGACAGGGCGCGGATCGACAGGGCGATCTTGGGGCGGCCCTTGCCGTCGGTGGCGGCCTCGATCCGCAGCACCGCGACTTCGACCGCCTGACCGGGGTGCAGCACCTCGCTCGGATGTTTGATGTGGCCGAAGGCGAGTTCGCTGATATGGATCATGCCCTCGATGCCGCCGATGTCCACGAAGGCGCCGTATTCCTTGAGGGTCGTAACCGTGCCCGGCAGGATCGCACCTTCTTTGAGATTGGCACGGGTCTGCTCAGCGCGAATCCGCTGCTCTTCTTCCAAGATGGCGCGGCGCGAAACCACCAGATTCGGGTGCCGGCCGCCCTCGATCTTGGTGACGCGGAAGTCGAGCTTTTGGCCGATGAATTCCGACAGGTCCTCGACGAAGCGGATATCGATCTGCGAGGCCGGGCAGAACGCCCGCATCCCGGCGATCTGGACCTCCACCCCGCCCTTGATCGATCCGGTTACCTGACCCGAGACCGGCAGACCTTGGCTGTAGGCCTGCCGCACTTCCTCCAGACCGTGATATTTGTGCCCATGCTGACTGCCGAGCAGCAGAAATCCGCTGTCCGGGTCCTTGCCGGTGACCGCCACCTCGACCGCATCACCCACCGCGGCGGTGAGCTCGCCCTCGGGGTTGCGTAACACCGACACCTCCATCCGCCCCTCGGTCTTGCCGCCCAGGTCGATGAATGCAAAATCATCGCCGATGGAGACGATGGTGCCGCGCACCATCTCGCCCACCTTCGGCTCGCCCTGTTTGGCGGGCCGGGACTGGTCGTGTTGTTTGAGAAGATCTTCGAAGCTCTCGGAACTGGACATCACTGTGCTCTAAACGCGGGGACCGGGTAGGGGGCGACAGGCCCCGGACTGTGCCGCGGGAGTCGCGGCTATGCCGCAGTATACCCCGGTATCCGGCGGATGCGCCCTTTGGGGGGCTTGGGGTGCCATCAATCTGGGGTTGCAGCCCAAGGTCTTGCTGCTGGACAAGCCGCTTGACAACTGTCCACAAAGCTCGCGGAGCTGGCGCGGACGGGAGAGAATCAGAATCGATGAGGCTGTGACCGGTTTGCGCGTCGGCGCGCTGGATTTTCTGGTCAAACGCTGGGCGCCGCGGCCCTCGCCGATCTGGTACGCATCGTCGATGCGGCAGACGCCCTGTAGGGGCGAATTGATTCGCCCCTACAAACCTACAACCCTGGATGGCATCGGGTGCTAAGCCGAGGACCACGCCGAATTGCCGTTCGCGACGATCGACGAGGATGTCGGCGCGGCGCAATGAGGCCGTGCCAAGCCGCTGGCGTCAGAACAGACGGTCAGCGCGACCACAATTTGCCGACATCGAGCGCGATGGTGCAATCAGGTAACGCAATGGGGCAGATTTCGCGCTGGAAATCGCCGACTTTTCGATACTCGCCATCGACCAGCCGATACACTTTGGCCTTGGTCTGGCGGGGA
>NZ_CAIZIZ010000525.1 GCF_903933125.1 uncultured Lamprocystis sp.
CTACGCTTATCCACCCTACAGAACCTGCTCCGCTGTAGGGTGGATAAGGCGCGCCGCTCGGTGTCAGGACCCCGGCACGGAGGTCGCGCGCGCCGCATCCACCTTAGGGCAGCGCGATGTCGCCCAAATTCGGAATTGCTGCCGAGCAGGACCATTGCACCGACACCTTCCTGATTCGCGAGCCCGCGTTGGTCGAGGAAGGTGTGCGCTCGCTCGTCGTCTTGCCGATTCATGTCGGCGGTGAGCCGGTTGCTTGTCTCAACCTGGTGAGCAAACAGACCGGGAAGATCGGGCGCCTGACGGTGGACGCATTGGAAACCCTCGCCCGCCAGTTCACACAAGCTTTGGAGCGCCTGTCGGTCGAGTCGGAGGCCGCCGATCACCGGGAGAACCTGGCGGGCCTGTTCGAGGCCATCGCCGACTACCTGTTCGTGCTCGACCTGGACGGCCGCATCCTGCACTACAACCCGGCGGTCGCGAAGGATTTGGGTTACGGCCAGACCTTGCTTGGCCAACCGGCCTGGGTTCTTCACCCGCCCGAGGTGCACGCCGAGGTGCGGCGCCTGGTTGCCGAAATCCCGCATGGCGCCGGCCCGAGCGGTCCCTTACCGATGCTCAAGGCCGATGGCGGGCGCGTCCTGGTGGATATCCGCGCGACGATGGGCCGCTGGAACGGTCGGCCCGCAATCATCGGTATCGCGCGCGATATCAGCGAGCGCAAGCGGATCGACGCCGAGTTGGAGCAGCACCGCCATCGGTTGGAGGATCTGGTCCTCGCGCGCACGGCGGCGCTGGAAGCCACCAACCGGCAACTGGCCGCCGCCAAGGAGGCGGCGGAAGCCGGCAATCGGGCCAAAAGCGCCTTCCTGGCGAACATGAGCCACGAGATCCGCACGCCGATGAACGCCATCCTCGGACTCACTCACCTGCTGCAGCGCGAGATCGTCGCGCCCAAACCCCGTGAGCGGCTGGCCAAGGTGGCCGGCGCCGCGCAGAACCTCCTGCGTCTACTCAACGACATCCTGGACCTCTCCAAGATCGAGGCCGAATGCCTCGATCCCTCGCCATCACCGCCAACGCCTTCGTCGAGGACCGGGCGCGGTGCCTGGCGGCGGGGATGAACGACTTCCTCGCCAAGCCCTTGGAGCCCGAGCAACTCTTCGCCACCCTGCTGCGCTGGCTGCCGCCGCCCGATGAGGCTCGAACTTAGGTGATTTCCGGGAAAGCATCTACCGCCGTGTAGGGGCGAATTCATTCGCCCCTACAACCCAACAGGCTTTCTGCGCATGCGCAGTCGGGATGCCTATTCACGGAAATCGCCTTAGTGACGGGTCAGAAACAAGTTAAACAACGGGTACAATCGTTGTCGTTGTCGTTGTCGTTGTCGTTGTCGTAATCGGATAAGCGATTCAAGTTAGGCATGAGCAGCCGATGCCGATCGGGTTTCGATTCGCTCCGTCGCTCGGGCGTACAAGGCTGTCAAGCGCTTGAAAGGCTTCGATCGCCACGCACGGGACCAATGCATACTCGCGGGGATCATCAACCGAACGCGATTACGACAACGACAACGACCGAGACGCCGAAGGCGTTCCCTAATGGACTTGTTTAGCTTATTAGTGAACGGTTCCTTAGGGGCGACTAAAGTCGCCCCTAAAGTGTCAGATGCTGCTTGGCCTGCTCCAACTGCGCATGGTAGAGCCGGGCGTAGGTGCCCTTCTGGTCCAGCAGGGCCTTGTGGGTTCCAACTTCGCTGATCCGCCCGTGCTCCAGGACGACCAGCCGGTCCGCGCGGCGCAGGGTGCTCAGGCGATGGGCAATGGCGATGGTAGTGCGGCCCTGGGTGAGGTTGTCGATCGCCCCCTGAATCTCCCGTTCGGTCTCGGTATCCACCGAGGAGGTCGCCTCGTCGAGGATCAGTATCTGCGGGTTGGTGAGCAGCGCGCGGGCGATACTGATGCGTTGGCGCTCGCCGCCGGAGAGCGACTGGCCGCGCTCCCCCACCAGTGAATCGTAACCGTCGGGCAGGCGCAGAATGAACTCGTGCGCGCTGGCGGCGCGGGCGGCGGCGATGACCTCGGTGCGCGTGGCCCGCGGGCGGCCGTAGGCAATGTTCTCGGCGATGGTGCCGAAAAACAGGAAGGGCTCCTGCAGGACGATGCCGATGTTGCGCCGGTAAGCCTCGACCGGGAACGAACGGATGTCGTGACCATCCACCAGGATCTGACCCTGGGCCACATCGAAGAAGCGGCAGATGAGGTTGACGAGCGTGGTCTTGCCGGCGCCCGTGTGACCCACCAGCCCCACCATCTCGCCGGGATCGATGGTCAGGTTGATGTCGTGCAGGACGCGCCGCGGTCCGTAGTTGAAAGAGACCCACTGGAACCTGATCGCGCCGCGCACCCGCCCCGGCAGCACCGGCTGGTTCGGCTCCGGGACGCTCGGCACGCGGTCCAGGATCTCAAACACCCGATGGGTGGACGCGGCCGCCCGCTGGATCGCGCCCACCAGCCGGGACAGCGCCTCCAGTCGAGCATAGAAGCGCCCGATATAGGCGACGAAGGCGGTCAGCACGCCTACCGTCACGTTGTTCTGGCCGGCCTGCCAGACCCCGAAGACCCAGACCACCAGTAGACCCAGATCGGTGAGCAGGGTCACTGTCGGCCCGAAGAACGCCCAGACGGTGTTGACCCTGGTGTTGGCGGTCACCACCCCCTCGTTGGCCTGACCGAATCGTTCGATCTCGCGCTGCTCCTGGGTGAACGCTTTGACCACCCGAATGCCGGGGATGGTGTCCGCCAGCACGCTGATCATGTCCGCCCAGGCGCGGCTGCCGCGCTCGAACCCATGGCGCAGCCGGGCGCGCACCCGCTGAACCAGCCAGGCGATGATCGGGAAGGGTGCGAGCGTGACCAATGCCAGCATGGGATCGATGGAGATCAGGATCACGGCGACCATCAGGATGCTCAGCAGGTCGTTAACCAGATCAAGCAGACTCACCGACAGGAAATTGCAGATCCGATCGGTGTCGCTGCCGATGCGCGCCATCAGATCGCCGGTGCGCTTGCCGCCGAAAAACTCCAGCGAGAGCGCTTGCAGGTGGGTGTAAGTCTGACCACGCAGGTCGGCGGCGATCCGCTCGCTGACCACCGACATGACGAAGGTTCGTCCCCACCCCAGCAGCCAGGCGAGCAGGGCCGCACCGCCGAGACCAAGCAGATAGAGGGTAGCCAGGTGGTAGTCGAGCGGGGCGCCGGTGCTTTGATGCGGGATCAGCACCTCATCCAACAAGGGCATGGTGAGATAGGGCGGGACCAGGCTCGCCGCGGTACCGCCGAGCATTAACGCGAAACCCAAGCCGATCAGGCGCGCGCGCGGACGGGCGAAGCGGACCAGACGCCAGAGTGAGCGCCCGGGCGGGGGCAGCGGCGGGGCGGCGCAAAAGCCACACTCGGCCTGCGCGGGCGGAATGACGGCACCGCAACTCGGACAGATGGTCCCGTGATCAGCGTCCGCGTCGGGCCGGTCGCCATGGTGTCGGCCGATGGCGGCAGTACAGCGCACGGCGAACTGTTGTGCCGCCGCATGGCGAGCGGCCGTATAACGCCAGGAACTGATCCGCTCCCCCGTTCCCAACACGTCGAGAATGCCGGCACCGCCGCGATGACCGGCGCGCACGCGCGCCAGGTCGGCGAGCGACCAGGCATCCCAGGGCGTACCGGGCGCCGCTGCCGGGTCCAGGGCCAACAGCCGTTGATCGGTCAGGCAAACCAGGCCGGCAACATAGTGGAGTTGCTGATTCAGGTCCGGCTCGAACCAACCGAGCGGACGTTCGTCGGGACCCAGTTGGCCCGCGAGCTCGGCCGCGCGCGGGTGGCGTGGGTCGTCCGGAGTAGCCTTCGCCGGGGCGCCAGGGTCAAAGTGAGACGTTGCGTTGGCCACGAGACTGCATAGTGATTAAGGCAAGCGGATGGTCGTCAACCGACCGGTTGACGCCAATGGTCGCACTTTGGATGGGGACTTGACCAGGATGGGCAGGGGTTTTCAGCCGCTTCGTGTCCTAATTTTTACGCTGATCGCTCGGTGCCCGATCGGTTGTCGACTGCCATGACGCGCGTCCCGTCCCGCGGATCTCGACATTGCGCGACGCCCGTCATAGTATCCGCATCCGTCCTCCCTACTCCCACTCCCGCCCCGAGCCCGTGCACCGCTCGTCGCTGTTGCGGACCATGGAGGGTTGAGCGCGGGTCTCGCGGCGGGCGCGAGAGCAGCGACGTTTTCTGATGCCCTGGAACCGCAAGGGGTTGACCGATGCCCGGTCGACGATCCGATGCGCGACCGGAAGCCCTCGCCCGTACGATCAAGTCAGTTCGGATCAAACCGTGGAAATCCGCAGAGTGCGCGCGTTGCTCGGCCCCAACCTCTGGGCCGACGTACCGATGGCCGAGATCTGGTGCGACCTGTCCGATCATTCGCCCGACGACCTCGCGGCGGCCAGCCGGCGTTTGCGCGCGCGGCTGTCCGATCTGTTCCCTGGCCTGGACCTCCCCCGCCGGCCATCAGCGGATCAGGGACACCTCAAGCATGAGCAATGGCTGGCGCGGGCGCTGCTCGCGACCATCGTGGAGCTTGTTGCCCGCATCAGTGAACGACCCGGGTTCAGCCAGGTTCGCCGGACCTCGGAACGCGGAATCTATCGGCTGGTCTGTCAGCTCCAGGACGGGCTGCCGCCGCAGGAATGCGCCGCGGTCGCCGTCGCGCTCTGCCGGTCCGCACTCACCGATACCGCCTACGACCTCCAGGGCAGCCTGGATCGATTGCGCACCCTGGCCGGGGACGCACGGCCGTCGACGACCTGCGCGGCCCTGCTGAGCGCGGCGAAATCACGCGGCATTCCGGCGCGCCGGCTCGCCCACAACGTGCTCCAGCTCGGCTATGGCGCCCGCCAGCGGCGCCTCCAGGGCAGCACGACCGACCGGAGTGCCGCCGCGCAGCCGACGGCAACCGAGCGCGACTTACTGCGCACCCTGCTCGCCTGCGTCGGCGTCACCTGCACGGATGAACCCGCCGCCGGCCAGCACTACCGGATGCTTGTCGCCGGCCGCCGCGTCTTGGCCGCGCTCGCCTGGCAGCCGGGCCGCGACGACAACGGCGGGGGTCCCACGGTCACCGATGTCAGCCACCTGATTCATCCGGAGCTATGCGCCCGCGCGGTGGATTGCGCACGCGTGCTCGGCTTGGAGCGCGCGGAGGTCCGGCTCATCGCCGCCGACCTCACCCAGCCGCTGGCAGGCCAAGGCGGTCAGGTCAGCGAGGTGATCGCGAATCCGCCGCTGGATCGCTATCTGGAGGCTGTGCGCACGCGCTCGATCGCCGAGGCCTTCCTCGATACACTCTACCGCCCTGGGGAGAACGGCCGCATCCCGATCGTCGCCGTCTCCGGCACTAACGGCAAGACCACGGTCACCCGTCTGGTGGCCCATGGACTCAGCGTCTCCGGCCGCTTTGTCGGCATGACCTGCACCGACGGCATCTATCTTGCCGATCGGCGCATTGACACGGACGACTGCAGCGGCCCCCAGAGCGCCCGGCTGGTACTCCTGAACCCCGAGGTGGATGCGGCGGTGCTGGAGACCGCGCGCGGCGGCATCCTGCGCGAGGGCCTGGGCTTCGACGCCTGTGACGTGGCCGTGGTCACCAACATCGGTGAAGGCGATCACCTGGGACTCAGCTCGATCGACACCGTCGAGGACTTGGCCGAGGTCAAGCAGACGGTGGTGCGCGGCGTCGCCCCCTGGGGCACCGCCGTGCTCAACGCGGCCGATCCGCTGGTGGTCCGCATGGCGGATCACTGCAAAGGCAAGATCCTGTTCTTCGCCCGCGACAGTGCGCATCCCGTGCTCCTCCACCATCGCCGTCACGGCGGGCGGGTTGCCTGCATCCAGGGATCGGACCTGGTGCTGGCCGAGGGCGAGACGGAGCGGCTGGTGCTTGCGCTCGACCGCATCCCCCTGACCCACGGCGGCCGCATCGGATTCCAGGTGGAGAATGCGCTGTCCGGCGCCGCCGCCCTGTGGGCGCTGGGACTGCCCATGGAGGCGCTCTGTGCCGCACTGGAGACCTTCGGCACCGACCTGGACAAGAGTCCGGGGCGCTTCAATGTGCTGAGCATCAACGGCGCCACCGCGGTGTTCGACTATGGTCACAACCCCTCGGCCCTGCTGGCGATGATTGATGCCCTGGCGGTCTTTCCCCACCGACGGCGCATCGCCGTCTATTCCGCGGCGGGCGATCGGCGCGACGCCGATCTGATCCGGCAGGGCCAACTTTTGGGCCAGGCCTTCGACCGGGTCATCCTCTACGAAGACCAGTACGTCCGCGGACGCCAGCCGGGCGAAATCATGTCGCTGTTTCGCAAGGGGCTGGCCGCCGGCGACCGGGTTCAGGAAGTCGACACCATCCACGGCTGGCAAGACGCGGTGGAAGCGGCACTCTGGCTTGCCCAGCCCGGCGATCTGTTGCTGGTGCAGGCCGATTCGATCGATGAAACCGTCGCCTATGTCCGCACCCGTCTCGCCGAGGATCTGAGCCGCCGCGACCCCTTGTTGAATCAGCACGGATTCGCCGGCTCCGTGGGCACGGAGAACCCGGCGGTGCTGGTGCAGGCGTAGGGTCCGCTGCGCGGACCGACAACCGCTCCGCTATCCAATATCTATCCAATATCCACTCACCGCCAGCCCCCCGTTACTTCCCAAAATGCTTGAAATCCGCCGCCTCTGGGTCCTGCGTGGACCGAACATCTGGGCTCACTTCCCGGTCATCGAGCTGGAACTGGACCTGGGCGAGATCAAGGACACCTCCTCCGAGGCGATTCCCGGCTTCAACGACCGCATCAAGTCCTGGTTGCCGTCGATGATCGAACACCGGTGCAGCGTGGGTGAACGCGGGGGCTTCTTCCAGCGGCTGGACCGGGGCACTTACATGGCCCACTGCTTGGAACACGTGACCCTGGAACTCCAGACCCTGGCCGGTACGCCGGTTGGTTTCGGCCGGGCCCGCGAGACGCCGGAGGACGGTGTCTATAAGGTCGCCATCCGCTATGAGGAGGAAGCACTTGGCTGCGCCGCCGTGGAGAGCGCCCGCGATCTGCTGCTCGCCGCCATCCATGATCGGCCGTTCCCCGTGGCTGAGACCTGCGAACGGCTGCTCAATCTGTGCCAGGAGGTCCGCCTGGGGCCGAGCACCGCCGCCATCGCCGCGGCCGCCCGCGCGCGCGGCATCCCGGTCCGCCGGCTCAGCACCGAGAACCTGCTGCAACTCGGCTGGGGCGCCCGGCAGCGCCGCGTCTGGACCGCCGAAACCGACCGCACCAGCGCCATCGCCGAGTCGATTGCCCAGGATAAGGACCTGACACGGATGCTGCTGGACTGCGCCGGGGTACCGGTCCCGGTGGGCCGCACGGTGGCTGACGCCGACGCCGCCTGGGCGTTCGCCGAAGAACTTGGCGCACCAGTCGTGGTCAAGCCCCGTTACGGCAACCACGGCCGCGGTGTGACCGCCAATCTGAGCACGCGTGAGCAGGTCGTGCAGGCCTTCGCCGCCGCGCGCGAGGAGGGCTCCACCATTCTGTGCGAGCGCTTCATCCCCGGCGCCGACCATCGCCTGCTGGTGATCGGCGAGCGGCTGGTGGCGGCGGCCCGCCGCGAGCCGGCACAGGTGACCGGCGACGGCCGCTCCAGCATTCGGGCACTGGTCGACGCGGTCAACCGGGATCCGCGGCGCGGCGCCGGTCACGCGACCATGCTCAGTCGCATCGAACTGGACGGGATCGCGTTGACCATGTTGGCCGAGCAGGGTCTGACACCCGCTGCGGTACCGGCCGCCGGGCAGTGCATCCTGCTGCGCCGTAATGCGAATCTCAGCACCGGCGGCACCGCGATCGATGTGACCGATCAGGTCCACCCGGAGGTCGCGGCCCGCGCCGTGGAAGCCGCCCAAGTGGTCGGACTCGACATCGCCGGGATCGACTGCCTTGCCGCGGACATCGGCCGCCCCCTGGAGGAACAGGGCGGCGCCGTCATCGAGGTCAACGCCGGACCGGGGCTGCGCATGCATCTGGAGCCCTCGGCCGGGTCGCCGCGCCCGGTCGGCGAGGCCATCGTCGACTCACTGTTCCCGCCCGGCGCGGACGGCCGGATCCCCGTGATCGCCGTCACCGGCGTGCGGGGCAAGACCACCACCACCCGGCTCATTGCCCACCTCCTGCACGGCACCGGCGTCCTGGTAGCGACGGCCGCCGCCGACGGACTGCGCATCGGCGCGCGCTGCATCGATCCGCGCGACGCCACCGGACCAGGCAATGCCCGGGCCGCGCTTCAACATCCGCGCGTCGCCGCGGCGGTGCTGGCGACCGCGCGCACCGGCATCCTGCAGGAGGGGTTGGGCTTCGACCGCTGCCAGGTCGGCGTGGTCACCACGATCGGTGCCGAGGCGCCCTTGGGGCCGCGCGGCATCGCCAGTCTGGAGGATCTGGTTCGGGTTAAACGTTGCGTGGTGGAAGCGGTCTTACCCACGGGCAGCGCGATCCTCAATGCCGAAGATCCCCTGGTGGCTGAGATGGCCGAACGCTGCCGGGGCGCTGTCCTGTGGTTTGCCCGCGACCCGGCCCATCCGCTCATCGCCGCCCAGCGCGCGGCGGGCGGTCGGGCGGTAGTGGAACGCGACGGAATGATCCGGTTGATCGAGGGTGCGGCTGAGACACCGCTACTGGAGCTAACATCGGTCCCCATGATCGGGGACGGATGCGACGATCACCAGGTGCGCAATGCGCTGGCCGCCGCCGCCGCCGCCTGGGCACTTGGATTGTCGGCGGACCAGATCTGCGCTGGTCTGAGCAGTTTTCGCCTGGACCGCGACATCAAGCAGCCATGACCCCGCATCAGGAGAATTCACGCCTGCTGCGACTCGCCACCTATGCCTCGGTCGCGACCGCGACCCTGTTGATCGTGGCGAAGCTGGCTGCCTGGCTGGTCACCGACGCGGTCAGTGTCATGGCCTCGCTGATCGACTCACTGATGGACGTGGGTGCCTCCCTGGTGAACCTGCTGGCGGTCCACTGGTCGTTGCAACCCGCGGACAAGGACCACCGCTTCGGGCACGGCAAGGCCGAAGCCCTGGCCGGACTGGCGCAGGCCGCCTTCATCGGCGGTTCCGCCTTGTTCCTCGCCCTGCACGCGGTCGATCGGCTGGTGAATCCGGCCCCCCTGTCGGACATCGGCGTGGGCATCGGCGTCATGCTCTTTGCGATGGCGGCCACCGGCGTACTGCTCGTCTTCCAGCATCGGGTCATCCGGGCGACCGGCTCGACCGCCATCCGCGCCGACGCGCTGCACTACGCGACCGACCTGGCGACCAACTCGGCCACCCTCCTCGCCTTGATCCTCGCGGTCATGGGCTGGCCGGGGCTCGACCCGCTCTTCGCGCTCGGGATCGCCGTCTACATCTTCTACAGCGCTTTCCAGATCGCCCGTGAGGCGGTCGACCTGCTGATGGATCGCGAAATCGAGGAGCAGCACCGCAAGCGGATCAAAGAACTCGCGTTCACGGTGGCGGGAGTACGCGGTGTCCATGGGCTGCGCACCCGCCGTTCCGGCCATATCGCGGTCATCCAACTTCATCTGGAACTCGACCCCGAGATCTCCCTCCTGGAGGCGCATGCCACCTCCGATCGGGTGGAGGACGTCCTGCACACCGAGTGGCCGGACGCCGACATCACCATCCACCAGGACCCGGCCGGGCTGGAACTGGATCAGCGGGGGGATTGATTCCGGATGCCAAGCCGCCGCGGCGCGCGTCCATCATCCAGCGCTGACCGCCGTGGAATCCCCAAGCGAAGCCTGGACGACTTCTTTGCTCTGCTCTTGTTGCGCGGATGCCGCAAGGGCCGAGCCGGACGCGAATATCTGAAGCTGTTCGCGCGGCAGCCCCCGCTCAACCAGCCGGGAAAGCGCGCTGTCGACTTCTTCACGGTTGGCGAAAAAACCAGCGACATGATGACGGTATTCGTTCATTCGGCACGCGCGTCGGCGCCTTCGCCAAGGATCTGGATCATCCGCGCTGGCTCTATGTGCTGCCCAATGGCGATGTACTGGTCGCGGAGACCAATGCCCCGCCGCGGCCGGAAGACGACGAGGGCATCAAGGGTTGGGTCATGGGATTGATGATGAAGTGGGCGGGCGCCGGCGTGCCCAGTGCCAACCGCATCACATTGTTGCGCGACACGGATGGCGACGGGGTTGCGAACCAGCGTTCGGCGTTTCTGCAAGCGCTGAACTCGCCGTTCGGCATGGCGCTGGTGGCCCGCGCGCTGGTACCGGACTACGCCCTGGGGCCGCACACCGCGTCGCTCGGCTTGGCCTCATCGGTCGGCACCGTGTTGCCCCCACCCTTCACCAACGGCATGTTCATCGGCGAGCACGGCTCCTGGAATCAGCGACCACACAGTGGTTACAAGGTGATCTTCGTGCCCTTCGAGCGCGGCCATCCCTCCGGTACCCCCATCGATCTGCTCACCGGTTTCCTCAGTGGTGAGGGCAATGCGTTCGGCCGGCCGGTTGGTGTGGTGCTTGACCATCAGGGGCGCTGCTCGTGGCCGACGATGTCGGCAATGCGGTGTGGCGCGTGACCGCGGCCACTGGTGCGGCGAAGCCCATGGAGTCGAACTATCCGCCGCGGCTATTGCCGCGGCCTATTTGGTCGCAGGGGTTTCGTCCTTCGCGGTGCCCTGGACCTTAAGGGTGCTGAAATCGAAGGCGCGATAGGCCGGGCAGAAACCGAGGTAAGCGGTGGCGAGCAGCGCCGCGCCGATCAGTCCGCCTACCCCACCACTGCTGCGGGCGGCGCCAACAATCAGGAGGACGCTGAGCATGGCGCGGATCATGCGATCGGCATTGCCGACATTCTTTTTGGTGACATCGGGTGGCCGCCCGGCGCTCGTTACCGGTCGGGGCGCCGTTGGCAAAGCGGTTCCGCTCTCCGTCGTCGCCTGGTACGGGGCCGGCGGCACCGGTAATCCGATCGTGGGGTCTACTCCCAGTATTCTGACATCCCACCAAACCTCATGCGCCATCTCATGGGCCTGCGCTACGGATATACCCCGCCCCGTACCGAGATAGTGCTGGCGGATCGTTTCGCGATGAGTGGCCGTGAACACGTGCTTTTCCAGCCAAGTCGCATCCCTGTGCAAAGAGACCCAAAGGGCAGAATCGTTAGGGATGTCAAGAAAAAAGTCCTTAGGGTCATGCATGGTATTCGCTCCGAGCGTAACCTCGCTCAAGGAAGTGACGATAACGTCGGATGGCGGTCAAACAGAAAGATTAACCCTTTATGGGTCGGCTTCATCACAAGCGCGGCACGGACCCGCGCCAATCGCTCCGCCATCCTTTCCCGATCATACGGCGAGGCTACGCCGCGCTCGGCCGCTTCGGCGATCTCCTCAGTCGCATTAGTGATGAGTTGCAGGGATCTTGCACCGGAAACCTGCGCGTCGGGGGCGCGATGAACACATCGCCACTTTAGACCGGCTCGTCAGATTGTTCAGTGCCCTACCGAACACAAAAAATGCATAGGCGAAAAAATTTTTAAGCCTAAGTGTTCTGCCGCACCGAGTCCGCAGGTGGTTGGCGGTATGGTGACGATGAAGAAATGCAATAAATCGTTCCGGGTTCCGGTAACGTTTCAACACAATCACTGAAGCTCGACTTTGGCCATTTTTGCCTGAGGCCGGGCGCTGTGCACGGGTGGGCTGGACCAGGGCCGGCGGCTCCTGCGGAGGTGGCGGCAGCGGGAGACCGGCGGTATCGTCTGAAGTCGACCAAAACACCAGCCGTCAC
>NZ_CAIZIZ010000526.1 GCF_903933125.1 uncultured Lamprocystis sp.
CAGCCTCGGAGACGGATTTTGACGGCCAGCCGATCGCGCCCGCGTCGGTCGCTCTCGACGAAACCGCGCGGCGACTGGCGCCGCCAGGCACGTGGTGGCACGCCCTAAATAGTATACGATATGAATACTTTCACAATCTCTGGAGCGGTGTCACGAGGGGATGGGGCGAGCGGACCTCTGATCAAGGCCCGTGCGATCACGACACGCAGACGTTCCAGTGGCTATTATCCACCGAACAAACAGATGTCGGCGATCTTCTTGGCGATTTGCTCGGCGTCCGGCTGCGCATAGTCGAGATTCAAGGTGACGAAGATCGAGAAGCGCTCATTGCGAAAGCGCATATAATAGGAGTCGAAAGCCAGCCAACTGCCGGAATGCGCCACGATCGGTTTGCCGCGGTATTTCACGACATCCCAGGCGAACCCATAATTGGATAATTTTCCATTATTGAGTTTGGTCGGCTTCCACGCCTCCGCCAGGGTAGTCTTCGACACCAGGAGATTATTGTTCAAGGCCTGATCGTACAAAAAGAAATCCTCCACCGTGGAAAAGGTGGAGCCGGATCCGTTGATCAGGTCAAACGGGTCGGACTTCTCCGGCACCGGGCCCTCCTCGTCTTCGGTGTAGCTGTAGCAGACTTTGCTTCTTTTCAGTGCATTCGGCAGAGCAAAAGTGGCCAGCATCTTTGCAGGGACGAAGATATGATCACGCAGGTAGTTGGCATAGGTTTGCCCGCTGAGTTTTTCGATCAAGGCCCCCAGGACGTCATAACCCGTATTGCTGTAGTGGAACGCTCGTCCCGGAGTGAATAAGGCGTCTCCCTGCTCGCTGAGCACCGCCATGAGATCAGCGTTGGTGGGATGGCCGTCGCCTTCCGTCAGGATGGCATCGTACAACTCCTCATCTTCGTCGTAATCCGCGATTCCCGAGGTATGGTTCAGCAGTCTCCTGATCGTCAACCGCGTCCCGAACCGCTGCAACCCCTCAAAATAGTCGCCGATCGGATCGTCGTAGTCCAACAAGCCGTCCTCGTACAATTGCATGATCCCCAGCGCCGTGAACTGCTTGCCGACCGAGCCGACATGGAACAGGCTCTTGGTCGTGATCGCCTGTTTTGGCGACAGTCGACACAGGCCATAGCCCTTCTGGTAGACGACCTGGTTCTTGTCGATGATGGTGATGGCCCCGCCGGGGGTCGCCTTGCCCACGAAGGCAGTGAAGATGGTGTCGATCTTTTTTTTCTGTTGGGGGGTCAAGCCCAGCGCTGCAGTATCGCTTGCGGCCGCCATAGTCTGGTGGTATACCTCAGCGGGCTTTGCTTCACCGAGGAGTCCCACATAGAGCAGGCAAGCGATCAGGATCGACAATATCGACCTGAGGTGCAAGCGGTTTCGGAGGACGGAGTCGAGGCGCGTCATGTTGATCCCCCTGAATTGGGTTGATGATACAGGCAATGCGGCCGACCTTGGTCGGCGACCGGGAGGGGTTCTGCCGCCCGTCCCGCTTGCCTGCCGAGCGGGACGGGCGGGCCGGACCTCATTGGACGGTGTAGGACTTGGCGGTTTGGTTGTTGGTCTCGCCGGCCTCTTTGGTATCACACCCGCCATCGACGAAGGCCCTGAAGGTCTTGGTGCCGGCTGACCCCGCCGGCAGACTGGTGAAGGTCAAGGTCTTCATCGCGCCGGCCGCGACTGTCCCAACGGCACGCGCACCGTTACCGGTGGCATCACAAGGCGCCGTCGTCGCGCGGTCGAGCCAGAGCCCAAGGGTTCGACCATCGCCCGGCGCATTGCCGCTGTTCTTCACCGTGACCGCGGCCGTGAAAATGCCGCCATGCACGGGTGAGACAGGATTCAGAGTGATGGACGCAACAACGAAATCCGGTAACGTGGTCGGCAGTCTGGGACTCCCCGCAAGATGCGCCGCGGTGCCCACACTGGCCTGTGTGAAAGCCCTGAAATAGGCTAGGTCGAAGCGGCTCAAGGTGTCCGACCGGGTGTGATAATAGGGGTTGAAGTCATCGCGATCATCTTCGATGGCCAGGATCGCCGCAAATCCCTGGTCCCAGAAAGAGGAATGATCGCTGGCATCGTCCCCATCCGCCGTAGTGACCGCAACCAGTGCGGACGACAGGCCATAGTCCTTGACCACGGCGGCGAATTGCTTCGCGATTGCCAGATCGGCCGCATAGCCCGGGTTGTTCCGGGGTCTGATGTGCAGCCGCACGGTCGGTTTGGACAAGGGCGTGTTGTAGGCCATCATGTCCATGTTGAGTACGCTGACAATCTCTTCGTCGGCAACGCTGTCGGCGTAGGCCCAGCTTCCCAGCAGCCCCTGCTCCTCGCCGGTAAAGAAGACGAATCTGATCGTGCGCTCGAAGCGATAGCCGGTCATGATCCTGGCGGCCAGCAGGGCGGCCGCAGTGCCGCTCGCGTTGTCATCGGCCCCCGGGGCGTTGCCGCTTGCCGGCATATCGTCGAGATGGGCGGTGATCAGTACAATCTGGTCCGGTGAACCCAGCCCCGTCAGTTCGCCGACGACATTGCGGCTCGCGTATCCCTCGTCCTCATCGCTCCAATCCTGATATTCGACGGCCAGGCCGAGGGCCGTCAGTTGGTCATAGACATAGCGCGTGGCCTTGCTGATGGGTGTCCCTGAATCCGTGTTGCGGGTCAACATGCTATACGTTGAGCCCGCGATGGTGACGGGGGTGATGCCGGTGAGTCGCGAGACATAGGAATTGAGCGTCGCCGTCGTCACCTGACTGATCATTTTCGTCACGACGGGATCGGGGCCGACCGCCTGATTCACGATGGCCCCTTGCGCTTTACTCACTGCTCCGCGAGCGGGGCGGGAGAAGGTCATGGGGGTATTGCGGAGCAGTTTCAGATCAAAACCCATATCACCGAGCTGCCGGCGCAGCCCCGGCTCATCCCGGACGACAATCCGTGTGCCGTCGTTATGCAGCACCGTCAAGGTCACCGTTGCCCGCGCAATGGCCCCGCGACGGCGTTCACGCGCCATCAGATAATGTTTGTCGGACACCTCGCGGTCAACGATGACATAAGGGATGTTCAACGCGGTGAGTCGCGTCTGCGTCGTCATGCTGAGGATATATTCCTGTCCCGCCGCATCCACCAGGTTCGCCTGGACGGGAAGACCCAGGCGCGCAATGTCGTTATTCACATCGATGCGCACCAGCAGCAGGGGTTCGGGGGCTTCGGCAATCCCGGCGGCCCATGATGTGACAGCCGCAGGGCCGGCGCCGAACAGGAACAGGGTGGTCAGCAGAACGGAAATGATCTGCCGGTAACCGGGCCTGCCTGGTGGTTGGCGCGATGGTATGATAGCCAGTTGCATTTTGGGTCTTCCGGTGTCAGGAGTGAATAAGTCAACCGCTCCCGGAGCGAGCCGGCGATGGACTCACCGACGTAAAGATCGGGGACGGTCTGGGGCGTCGCCCCCCCCCCGCACGAACCTGAAGTGGTCAATGTCCGAGTCAGTATATTTAAGGTTCCGACCGGCCGTTTGGGCCTTGATCACAATCTCAGTGCCGGACGGGGCATGCGCCCCGTCCGCTACGTTTTCTCCGAACCTGCCGGTTCCAATCAACGGTCGGCCACGGATCAAACGTTCGGGACGGGGCCTATGCCCCGTCCCGCGCTCGGCCGCTTGGGCTTCAGGGGCGTGCGTGATTCTTCGGCGGCCGCCGGAGAAGGCCGCCAGGCCAATCGCGAGCAAGGCGGACGTGGCGGGCATGGGGACGGCGGCTGGATAGGTTCCAACGTTATCGATGGCGGCAATTGTGCCGGCGAGGCCGTTCTCGTCGAACAGTTCGAAATACAGGGTCGCCCCCTGACCCAGGACTGTGCTCGGGAGCAACAGGCTGATGTGCCCCGAGTAATCGGTGCCGCCCGCCAGGGCCTGGAAGCCGGGGATGGCTGCCGCAGGGTTGAAGGTGACGTCGATGGGTAAGGCGCCGGTGAGCCACTCCATGCCGTCGGAGGGGTCCGCGACCACGCCCAGTCGATCGACGACCAGGATGTCCAGGAAGTCTCCGCCGACGGTGATCAGGGAAGCGGTAAAAGAGTCTGGGAAGCCAGTGCCCGGGAACGGGGCGGCGGTGGAGAAGGCAAAATCGAAGGCCAGTATGGCGGGTGCGGTCGGCAGGGTGAAGGTTTGTTGCAGGAGACGGCTGTAGGTGCCGTCGGCGCCAAGCTGGGCGAAATCACCCGCGGGCTCGCCGACGGTGGTGCCTTCCGACGTCCAGCCGGCAAGGTCGGTTGAGTCGGCGAAGTCACCGTTGATGATCAAGGCTGCCCGAGCGACCGACGGGGCGAGTAACAACCACGCCGCGGACGCGAGCAGACGAGACACGATCCTGGCAGACCTCGGATTCATGCAAGGCTCCCTCGACAGGTTTGGAGCACACCACGAGGCGCCGGGCCTTGCTTACAGACATCCCGTTGAACACCGCGGGGCCGCCCATCGCAACCACGCAACAGCACCGACCAAGTGGACAGCAGGGACCGCGCGACGGCCAACGCGGTTCAACCACGAATCAGGAACGTGGCTCTGACCGGGTCATCCCCGGTCGGCAAGCCGCCTCGCGCAGTTCGAGCGGAAGGCAGTTTCCGCACGAACTGTGATGTTGGTCACCTTATATCACCGGTTTCCCTATCCAGGCAACGGCATTTTCGACGAACGGAGGGGTTGCGCGGCCGAATTCTGCCTGTTGTCGCGCTGACCCCAAGGGTCTTGATGCCTGATGGACTGGGTGGACGTGTACCGCGCTGCCAAGGCGCCCCCGGCTGGGCCGGACGGGGCATTCGCCCCGTCCGAAACGTTTTCCTCGAACCTGCCGGTTCCGATCAGCGCTCGGCCACGGAGCAAACGTTCGGGACGGGGCGAATGCCCCGTCCCGCCGTGGTTCTTCACTCGTGACTGAGGGCCGCCGGCGCAGACCCTTGCTTCTCCCGCAGGAACGCGACGAGGCTGGCCGCGGTCTCCGCCGGACGCTCCAGCATGGGTAAATGTCCTGCCCTGGGGAGTTTGACTAACTGGCTGCCGGGCAGGCGCTTCTGCAATGCCGCCGCACCGTCGATCGGATAGATCGCGTCCGCTTCACCCCAGAGGATCAGGACCGGGATCTTGGCATTCAGCGGCTCGTCCAGTGGTTTCTTGTCCAGCACCGCGTCGTAGAGATTCACGATATCCCAGACTTGCTGGTAGTGCCGATTGTAGGTCACGTAATTTTTCAGTAAGGGATCCCGAAAGTCAGCCGGAACCGCGGGTGGGTCCGCGAACAGCAGGCGCATCTCTAAATCGAACTGGGCGGGGTCGATGGGGATAAAGGGATTGATGCCGTCCTTGATTGCCTGGCGTACCCGCGGTCCCCACTCGATCACGCCAAGCGGCGGGCCGATGAAGGCCAATCGGCGTACGTTGTTGGGGTAACGCTCCACGTAAATCGCGGCGATGGTTCCGCCCATGGAGTTGCCGGCCAGGTTGAAGTCCTTGAGTCCCAGCGTGCTAACGAACCCTTGGAGCCGCTCGGCCTGTGCACCAAGGTCATAGGCGGTCACATCAAATCCGTTGCTTTGGCCGAAGCCGGGGAGGTCAGGGGCGATGGCGTCGTAGCCAGCCCCTGCGAGCGCGCACAGGACCGCGTGCCATTGCTCCTTTTGCGCGAAAAGTCCGTGCAACAGGACGATCTGCGGACCCTGACCGGAGCGGCTGTAGTGAATGGTGCCCCCGTCCAGTTCAAGGCTTGCCGAAGCGATGGAGCAGCCGGTTTCAGTCCCTTGGGCATCGGCTCGGCACGACCCGGCCCCCACCAGCAGGGCAAGGAGGAAGGCGGCGCGCGCGGTCCGGATCAGCAGGTTCGTCTGAAGAAGCGAAGAGACAGGCATCCAAGTTACTCGAATCTGGTGGTGAACAGGAAGCAACGGCAGATGATCAGGCCGGATGGAACCCCATCCGGCCGGCTGACGTCTTGCTTCGCCCCGGCCGATGCGCGCCGGAGCGGGTCAGCAATCAGTTGAACAGCCAGGCGAAATTCACGCCCAGTTCATATTGCTTCATCGAGATTGATGGGGACTGGCCACCGGTGAATGCCCCGGGACCCTCGACTGTCTCCTGCGGGGCATACATACCCCAGAATGTCAGCTCGTAGTTCCGCTGCGGGCGGTAGGTGGCGCCCAGCGTCCAATGATCCTGGATGACTCCCGGCGCTAAGGTGTTGAACGCGACCTCCTGGGAGACGATCGGCGAGCTGCCGTGACTGTAGCCGGCGCGGACGGTGAGTGCGTTGTTGATCGCGTACTGGACACCAAGCTTGAACACCGTCATGTCGCGCCAGCCGAAGCCGGCACCGTTGGAGCCGCCGAGACAGTAGCTGGGGTCATACACGGCGCCCGGCGAACTGGGCGCGCCGAAGGCGGCGTTCAAATCGCACTTCTGCGCCAACTGATTGGTATTGCCGATGGACTTGACGTCGCTGTACCAAATCTGCTGGATGTCGAAGGCGAAGGTCAACTGGCTGGTCGGCTTGAAGGCCAGGCCAATGGTCCCGACCGCCGGCATATCGAAATCGCCGCCTTCCGCAAACAAATCCTGGTATTTGTCGAATTCGCCCATGTACATCTTGGTGCGATAGGAGATCCCCAGGTCCCACTGCGGGTTGACCGCCCAGAGTGCGCCGATCTGGAAGCCGTAGCCCCACGCGGCGTCATCGCCCCGGTCGGTCAGGTTGGCCGGGGTGTCCGCGCCGGCGCCGCGATTGGCGATCATGCTCTGGGTGAAGGTTTCGGTAAACCCCTGGAAGGCACCGACGCCGCGCACTTCGATCGTCTGATAGCCGAGCACGAAGGCGCCGCCGATGGAGAGGTTGTCCATGACTTCACGCGCATAGCCCAGCGAAATCCCCAACTGGACGAGGTTGACGCCGGCGTTACCGCCGCCCTGCATCGCCGTGCCCGGAATCTGCGGACCGCAAGGCGCGGCGGTCGCATAGTGCGGCGGATTCGCGCATCCGTTGTTTCCGCCGTAGATACCGAGGTTCATGAAGGTATCGACGCTGCGGTAATCGGTGTTCATGCCGCCGTTTCCAAACAGGGCGACGCCGAATGCGCTCTTGGCATCCAAGGGGTGCGTGTAGCCGAAGTTCGGGACAAGGAAGTCGTTGTTCTGGCTCTCGACGGTGTCTGTCCCCAGCGGGCCGCCGCCGATCGGGGCGTAAGCGCCGGTGGCTGGGTTGGGGGTGACACCGGTGTACTCCCGCTTGGGGCTGAACCAGGCCGCTCCGATATCCAGCCGCTGTCCGACCTTGGCCAGCCCGGCCGGATTACCGACGAGACTCAGGGAGTCCTGCGGCAGCGCCGCTTCGCCCGCGCCGGCCATCCCCTTGGCGGCAGGCGAGTAAGCGTGCGACATGTAGCCGTTGGTGGCCTGAGCGGTTTGCAAGGCGACGACGGATGCGAGTCCGAGCGCGAAAGCGACGAATCTGGAAGCAGACATGAGGTCCCCTGGGTTTTATGATCGGGCTTACAAGGCGGCATGGTCAGCGCCAGTCAGCGTGGCGATTTCACGACAAAGCGCTAATAATAATCCGCGCAGGGTTGATGAATGTCAATCGTGTGACGACCTGGCCGTGAGAGTTGTCGCCTCGATAAGTCGTGGTAGAAATGGTACAAGCGGTGTCAGGTGGGCTTGGCCGGTACCCGGCCGATTGAGATGTAGGTCAATCCCGCGGCCACGACCAGTCGGCCGTCCAGGATGTTGCGGCCATCAAAGATCACCGGCTGCTTGAGCTTCGCCTTGACGGCCGCGAAGTTGGGGCTGCGAAACTGGCTCCACTCGGTGACCAGGGCGAGCGCATCCGCGCCGTCTAAAGCGCTCATGGCGTCTTTGGCAAGGGTCAGATCAGGACGTTGTCCATACAGGCGCTTGGTTTCCTCCAGGGCAACGGGATCGTAGACCTGGACCCGGGCGCCGGCCTCCCACAGTGCCTCGATCAGTGTTCTGCTGGATGCCTCGCGCATGTCGTCCGTGTTGGGTTTGAACGACAGGCCCCAGATTGCAACGGTGCGACCGCTGAGAGTCCCATCAAAATAGTCAGAGATTTTCCTGAACAGGACTTCCTTCTGGCGGAAGTTGACCGCCTCCACCGCGTGCAGCAATTCCGCCGGATATCCCAGGGTGCGCGCGGTCTGCTCCAGTGCGCGTACGTCTTTGGGAAAGCAGGAGCCGCCATAGCCGCAGCCAGGATAGATGAACTGGTAGCCGATCCGGGGGTCCGAGCCCATCCCGACGCGCACCTTGTCGATGTCGGCGCCGACGGCCTCGGCGATGTTCGACAGTTCGTTCATGAAACTGATCTTGGTCGCCAGCATGGCGTTGGCGGCGTATTTGGTCAGTTCGGCCGAGCGGACATCCATCAACATCACGCGGTCGTGATTGCGGTTGAAGGGGGCGTAGAGTGCGCGCAGGAGTTCACCGGTGCGTGGATTGTCCGTGCCGACGATGATTCGATCCGGCCGCATGAAGTCTTCGATCGCGGCGCCCTCCTTGAGGAACTCGGGATTGGAGACGACGTCGAAGTCGACCGCGGTACCGCGGGCAGTCAGGGTCGCGCGGATACAGCCGGCCACCTTGTCTGCGGTACCGACCGGTACTGTTGATTTATCAACAACGATTCGATAGGAATCGAGATGCTGGCCGATGGTTTTTGCCACCGCAAGCACATACTGAAGGTCTGCCGACCCGTCCTCGTCGGGCGGCGTGCCGACCGCGATGAACTGAAAGAGACCGTGCCGCACCCCAGCCTCGGCGTCGGTCGAAAAATTCAACCGCCCGGCCTCGCGGTTGGTGCGGATCAGATCATCCAGACCGGGTTCGTGGATGGGCACCCCCCCGCTGTTGAGCAGCGCGATTTTCTGGGGGTCGACGTCGATGCAGAGCACGTTATTGCCGACCTCGGCGAGGCAGACCCCGGTCACCAGGCCAACATAGCCGCTGCCGAAAATGGTCACGTCCATCGGAGACTCCAAGTCGTTGGAAGATTGACAATCTGCGTCCCGGCAAACCAGCAGGTTCCCGGCGGACGCTTGGTCGAAGCGCTGATGCGGGTGCAGTGCTGGGTTGCCGAACCGCTTGCGGTCGGTAAATATACCAGCTTAGCGAGACGCTCCGCTGCTGACAAACCTTTGTTGACTTAGCCGCCGTGTCGACCTAAACTGCGTCGCTCGATTCGGAGGGGTTCCCGAGCGGTCAAAGGGATCAGACTGTAAATCTGACGGCTCAGCCTTCGGAGGTTCGAATCCTCCCCCCTCCACCAATGTAAGGCGTGTGATCGTGAGCCTGCTCCGATCAGGCAGTCGGTGCCGGGCGTCGTCTATGACGGTGATCAAGGCGCGCTGAGGCGGCGCGGTCACCACAGATGTCCCGCGGGTGTAGTTCAAAGGTAGAACCTCAGCCTTCCAAGCTGATGGTGTGGGTTCGATTCCCATCACCCGCTCCAAAGCTGCGGATTGGCGTACTGACCTGGTCTCTACGTGTTGTCGCTGATTGTCAGGGCAGCGCAGTGATTTTCGGCCCATGTAGCTCAGTTGGTAGAGCACACCCTTGGTAAGGGTGAGGTCATCGGTTCGACTCCGATCATGGGCTCCATAGTTGTGTTTTCGTGTTTTCAGTGTCGGTCGGCGCCGTGTTGCCTTGAGCCTGGCCACTTGACCCATGCCCTTCAGAACTAGGCGGAGAGCAGTTCATGTCCAAAGAAAAGTTTAAGCGCAGCAAGCCCCATGTCAACGTGGGCACCATTGGGCACGTGGACCATGGCAAGACCACGCTGACGGCGGCGATTACCATGCACCAGGCGAAAAAATTTGGTGGTGAAGCACGGGCCTACGACCAGATTGATAACGCCCCCGAGGAGCGCGAGCGCGGCATCACCATTGCCACGGCGCACGTCGAG
>NZ_CAIZIZ010000527.1 GCF_903933125.1 uncultured Lamprocystis sp.
GAGTCCCCGAGACCGAGCGGCACGCCTTATCCACCCTACAACGGAGCCGGTTTCGTAGGGTGGATAAGCGCAGCGCATCCACCATCGGCCTCGCTGCCGACACGCTGTTGGCGGCGGCCACCCAAATTTGGAACTGCTGCGCAGTGATGCGCGATGTTGTAGCAGGTTGATCTTGCGTTGTAGTATGCCGCGCTGCATTGGTGCAAACCAATATGTTCGCTAACGACTGCACGACGAGGACGATCCATGTACGAAGCGCCTAAGCAAAACGATGCCCTGGGAACGACTAATCGGGGCAATCCCTGTGAATCCGGGCTCTGTACCCTGTGCAGCAGTGACTGCAAGGGCAAGTGTGAGACTTGGCTGTCCTCGCTCCTGGGTCGTAAGCTCCTGTATCCTCGAAATTTCGGTGATACCACCTCGGGTTCCGGCAACGCGGTGGCCGAGGGTATCGGCTACCACGCCGTGCGTATCCAGGGCTATGCCTACGGTGCGCGTGGGCTCACCGACCGCCTCTCCACCACGAGTGACGATCGCACCTTCCCGAACGTCGACATCACCACCAGCTTTGGCCAGGAAGTCAAAACGACCTGTCGCCTGCCGATCATGACCGGTGCGCTGGGGTCAACCTTCATCGCCGCCAAGTACTGGAATGCGTTCGCCGTGGGTGCCGCACTCTGCGGCTTCCCCATTGTGATCGGGGAGAACGTGGTCGGCATCGACCGCGCCGCGGTGCTCGACAACGGCCGGATCACGTCCGCCCCGGAACTGGATCGGCGGATCACCATCTTCCGGCGCTATTTCGACGGCTTCGGCGCCATCATCGTCCAGATGAACGTGGAAGACACCCGCAACGGGGTGGCCGAGTATCTGATCGACAAGTATGGCGACCAGATCATCATCGAGTTGAAGTGGGGCCAGGGGGCGAAGAACATCGGCGGCGAGATCCAGGTCAGCGACATCGACTATGCCTGTTTCCTCAAGGCGCGCGGCTACCTGGTCGATCCGGATCCGACCGACCCCGCGGTGCGCACCGCGTTCGAGCGTGGGGCCATCACCAGCTTCGCCCGCCACAGCCGGCTCGGCGCCACCGACCTCAGTTCGGCCGGGCAGGTTCGCGAGGCCTTCATGGGCGAGGTGGCACGGCTGCGCGGCCTCGGGTTCAAGCGCATTTCGCTCAAGACCGGCTCCTACGGCATGGAGGCCTTGGCGATGGCGATCCGCTACGCGGCCGATGCCAAGCTCGACTTGCTGACCATCGACGGGTCCGGCGGCGGCACCGGCATGAGTCCGTGGAACATGATGGAGCACTGGGGTGTGCCCTCACTGCCGCTGCACGCCAAGGCCTACGACTACTGCCGTATCCTGACCGAGCGCGGCATCGCGGTGCCGGATATCTCGCTCGCCGGGGGCATGGCGCGTGAGGACCATTTGTTCAAGGCGCTGGCGTTGGGTGCCCCGTTCGCGAAGATGGTCTGCATGGGACGGGCGCCGATGATTCCGGGCTTCCTGGGGAGCAACATCGAAGGCGTGTTGCGGCCGGAGCGCCGCGCCGCCGTGTCCGGCCACTGGGATCATCTGCCCTCGTCGGTCAAGACCATCGGCGAGACCCCGGAGTCGATCTTCGCGGGCTGGGAGGCGGTGCGTCAGAAGGTCGGTGACGCGGAGATGGCGCAGATCCCCTTCGGCGCGGTCGCCATGTACGGCTACGCGGACAAGCTCGCCTGCGGACTGCAGCAATTCATGGCCGGCGCGCGCAAGTTCTCCATCGATCAACTCGCTCGGGAGGATCTGATGTCCGCCAATCGCGAGACCGCGGAGGTCACCGGCATCCCCTTCATGACCGACGCCCAGCACGAACAGGCCATGGCGGTGCTGAACGCCTGACCGCCGGCCGGTCGACCGCGGGACCGCGTGTCCCGGCGGCCGACCGCCAACGCCCGTTTCACGGACCCGCATCGGAGGTGAACCATGCTCAGAGACTGGTCGGACGCCTACAAGATCGGCATCGCCGAGATCGACCATCAACACCAGGGATTCTTCGCGGCCGCGCATGGCCTGCATGACCAAATCCTCAATTGCGCAGGCGAGCACGGTGTCGAGGACGCCATCGCCTTTTTGCGGGATTACGCGGCACGGCACTTTCAGGTCGAAGAGGATCTGATGCGTCGCCACGGCTTTCCCGGACTCGCGGCTCACCAGCAACTGCACGCGGCTTTCTTCGAGCGTCTGGATCAACTGGTGTATGACCTGGAGGTTTTCGGTCCCAGTCAGCATTTGGCGGAGCGGGCACTGGAGATCGCGCAGGACTGGCTCATCGAGCATATCAGTTGCGCCGACCTGGACTACGTGCCCTATGTCGACCATTGATCCTGGGATCCCTTTTCAACCAAAGTAAGGAGTCAGCAATAGGTTAAACAACGAATCCAATCGTTGTCGTTGTCGTTGTCGTTGTCGTAATCGGATAAGCGATTCAAGTTAGGCATGAAAAGCCTGCTGTCTGTCGGGTTTCGATCCGCTAAACAGCCTGCATGTGGCTGGGCCTTGATCAAGATTCCGGCCACTTGGGCTCGCCAGGTGCGTAGTCAGGCCATCCTGGCCTGACACCCTCAGGGCTGGAAGCCCTGACTACGCATGCCGCTGGCCGGGATTACGATCAAAGCCTGTGGCTGCTCCCAGGCTCAGAAGCCTGCCAAGCCGCGCTTGAGCACAAAGAGATGCCCCTTGGCCCGGGTCGCCGCCACATGCAACAAACAGCGCTCCACCGTTTCGGTATCGTCGGTGACGCCGGCATCGGCATCTTTCGAGAATTCCTCGGCGTAGGCTTGAGGGCTCCGGTAGCCGGCAAGGATCACCACCCCGAACTCCAAGCCCTTGATGCGATGCATGGTGGCCAGTCGAACGCCAGGAAGTGATTGGTCGTCCGCCGTTGTCCGGTCCAATCGCAGGTGGGCAATGCCAAGATCATCAAGGGCATCGGCATAGGCGTCCAGTTCGTCGTTGGTACGGGCGGCGATGCAGACCTGCCGGCTGGCCGTACCGTCTTCGGTCAGTTGCCGCAGGATGGTCTCGATGTGCGCGAGGTCCTGCGCGAGCGAATCGGACCTCAGCACGTCCGGAACCTCGCCATGAGTCAAGGAGCGGTACCCCTTGAGGCTGTCGAGATCGCCGTCCAGATCGTCGATCGCGCACCCCTCCAACTGGGCACAGGCCCAGCGGCGTATCTCATCGGTCGTGCGGTAGTTCACGCGCAGCTTCTTGCTGCGTCCGCGCACCTCGATGCCGACCCGCCCAAGGACCACCTTGTGCCGATAGATCCGCTGGTGGGCGTCACCGACGATGAACAAATCATTCTCTGCCGATGGGACGGCGGCACGGATCAGAGTGAAGGCGGCGGCGCTGATGTCTTGCGCCTCATCGACGATCATGCAGCGAATGCCTAACGCGGCGCTCGGATCCTGCAAGAGGTTGCGGGCATCGCGAAAGGCCTCTTCCGGCTCGCGCAGATTGGCGCCGTTGAGTTGCGCACGATACTCGGCGAAGACCGGCCAGATGGCCTTGCGGAGCGCCCGTCCCAACTGACCGCCGCGCCCGATGCGGCTGACGCGCATGTAATCCTCAGCCGTTTCGCAGCCCTGCGGCAAGATCACCCGCTCATATTCCGCCCGGAAAAAGGCCGCGGGAAGGTCCACCGTCGCCGGGGCGGCCGACAGGGCCGACTGCCAGAAACGACGACGGGCGCTCTCGTCGTACAACAATTCGGCCTTGTAGCCGAGACGCCGCAGCAGCCCGACGGCCCACCCATCGAGATGGATCACCTGGATCTTGGCCAGTTCCTGCGGGGTGCAGAGTTGCCCCAGATGGCGGCGAATGTCGTCGGCCAGGGTCTTGGTGAAGGTGGTGAATAGGACCGGTCGGCCCGGCAGGGCGGCATACTGGCGCGCCAGTCGGGCCGCGCGGTGCATCGCTACCACCGTCTTACCCGTCCCCGCGCCCCCCGTGACGCGCACCGGGCCTGACCAATCGCGTTCGACCAGCTTGCGCTGGCTGGGATGCAGGAAGACCCGCCAGCGCTCCAAAGGTGCCGCCAGCAACGCCTCCAGATCGCTGTCATCGGTCAGCAGTACGAAGTGACGCCGCGTGGTATCGCGGACCAGGGCCGCGCCAAAGTCCGCGGGATCGACCGCGTCGGGCGGCTCCAACTCCGCAATCAGTTGGTCATAGGGCTCGCCGGCCGCGAACAGGTACAGGGCTTCAAACGCCTCGTCAGGCAGTTGACCCTCAAGTCGCTCGAGCTCCGACTCCAAACGTACCGCCCGCACCAGCGCCAGCCGGTCCTCGGGCACCCCCAGCCGACGGATCTCCCGGTCCTTGAGCGCGGCGAAGAGCCCCAACCCAGTCGCGGCGGCAGTGTCTGGGACGGCAGGCACGGTCTGCGCTGCCACCGGCTCGGAGGCATAGACCTGAATGCTGCCCACATCCGGATGGATGGTCACCCGGTGTCGACCGGCCCAGTCGTACGCGTCGTCGTGGCGATCCACCCACAACAGGCAATAGACACTGCCCTCATCGGGCTTCAGTACGATACCGCGCAACTGATCATTGATCCGCACCGAGCGCATATTGGGATCCAACGCCGCGTGGATCTTTTCGTAGTTGATACCGGGCGCCTTCGGGTTCTGGCGGAACTTGGCCAGGAAGGACAGCACCGCCTGCTGATGGTCCCGCGGCACCGCCGCGAAGGCGCGCAGAAAATCATCGGATATCGCAATCTTGGGCGCGAGGCTCATGGACTGTTCTCCTGCAGAGCCGCGATCAGTTCCGCGGGTGAGGCATCGAGTGCCGCCACCAGGCAATGCCAGCCCGCGGCGGCGAAGCGTTCAAAATTGAGATCTCGGGCCAGGGTCACCGCCACCTTGAGCGGTTCCCAGGCAAGCTCAGCCTCGGCCTGGATCCGGCCCTTGTCATCCGTCAGCTCGAAGCCGACCGTGGGGGAGGCAAGACCCAACTCCGCCAGCGCCGCGATCCAGTGCTGCACCTCGCCTGCCGCCAGCGCTGCAACCTCGGTCCAGGCCGCGTCATACAGCGTGGCTCGGTCGAAGTGGGGGTGCAACACCGGCGCGTCCCGAAGCCGCGCCAGCCCCGGCTGCTCCACGGTGCCGGCCCAGCAATGGCGCAGGGGCAACAGCAGGTTGAGGACCTGCCAGAGCTGCTGCCAGGATTTCTGCCGCTCCTGGTCCGGCGATCTCTGCGGGTCATTCCACAGGCACACCACCAGCGGTTCCTGGTCCAGCGCCCACGCATTCTTCATCAAGCCGGACAACTGGGGCGCACCGATTCCCGCGATCAGTGACCAGTGCGGCCCCAGGCGCCGCGCACCCAGGCGCAGCCCCGCCTGGCCCGCCGACAACAGGCCGGTCGCTTCCAACTGGACCCAGAACGGGTGCGCCCGGCCCTGGTCCAGCCAGTCCGGCTCGCCGGGCGACATCGTCATCCCCACCCCCAAGGCGCTCGCCAGGCGCTGCATCTGCGCGTGCCGATAGGTCGCCAGACGCCCATGCAACTGCATGAACGGCGTCAGCGCCTTGAGTGCCGGCAACTGACCGATGTCGAGCGCATCCGCCAGTTTCTGCACAACCTGATTGCTGTGGCCATCCAGCAATGACGGCCAGGGCGTCGGCACAGGATCCGAATGGCAATGATCGGCATTGGCCTGCAAGACCGCGTCGATGTCCGGCCAGGTCAGCGTCCACACCGAAAACGTGCCGCTCTTCGCAATCGCCAGCCGCTTGCTGAGATCCGCGGCGAGGCTGTCCTTGTGATACTGCCAGCCGTCCAGAAACACCGCCACGGGTAGATCGGCAACCCCATCGTCCGGCCAAAACACGAAATCCGCGCGGCTGGGTATCTGCACACCCTGGGACTCGTTCACATCCACCTGCGGTTCCAACCGCCAGCGGCGGGCGCCGGCCTGCACCTGGTAACCGGATTTGCCGCGGACCAGGATCTCGGTCAGCTCGAAGCGCAGGCCCGCCTGCTCCCGGCGCAGGGCTTCGACAAACCGCCGTTCCAGCGCGCTGTCGAACAGCCGGTTGCCGGGCGCGACCTGCGCCAACCCGGACACGGGCTTCAGGGCATCCTGATGTTTCAGCACCTCGGTGAGCAGCCGCTGGGCGATGGTGCGCGACACATAGTTGCGGTCATGGCTGTTGCCATAGGCATAGACGCAGTGATAACAGCCGTCGCGGTCCGCGTCCTGGTTGCAGGCACAGGCGTTCAACGACGTCAGTGCCGCCTGCAACACCTCGAACAGGGGGTGCTGATCCCGCATCAACTCCTTCAGGTAGCCGGTGCCGCCGGGCACGCTGTCGTAGATCACGAGATAACAGCGCGGCTCCTCCTCCCCGCCCGCCATGCGGATATCCAGCGCGATACGCAGATGATCCACCGCCCCGCGGAAGCGGCGCATCAGCCCCAACTGTAAGGCCGCGACGAACGACAGCAGGCGCTCCTTGGTGTCGCCGAAGGCGGCCTCGGGCAGATACAGGCGCACGCCTTCGCTCGTGAACTCGCGATAGAGGAACACGCATTGCTGGGTGGTCGCCTGGTCTTGCTTGCGCCGCACACACCAGGGCGCGTGGTTGCGGAACTGCTCCTCGGGCTTGCGCCGACGCTGCAAGGTGCCGCACTCGGGGCAGATGGCAAAGCCCGGCCGGGCCATCTCCTCACCGGCGATGGTCATGGGTGCGGCGTTGGGGTCGGTCTCGCCGAAGTTGATCTCCCGAAAGGTCACCCGGTCGAGAAACTCGAAGCCGAACGGGAACTGCGGATGGTCGATGGCAAAGGCCTGCCGCACCGCGTCCGGCGGGCTGTCGACCAGGGATTGGCGCAGATAGAAACCGCGCTGGCGTTCATCGGAATCGTCGGCGATGCGGCTGTCGCGATCCAAGGTGCGAGCGAATACGGTGACCAGCTTGAGCATCTCGCGCACCCGGCCGCTATCGCGCCACAGGCCATCGCCGCAGCGGGGGCACTGGCGGTGATGATCGCCGGCGGCAATGGGCTCGGCATAGGCGCATTGGCGGCACAGACGCCAGGGCTCGGGCTTGACCTTGGACACATCCACCTGGTTGATCACCACCCGCCGACCCTCGGCGTAGAAGGTGTTGTTGGGCGCCAGTTCGGTGATGGCCGAAGCACCGGGGCGCTCGTACTCGAACGTCAGGGGCTGGGCCGGATTCACACCGGGGCCGGTATCCTGGCCGGGCCGCCGCTCCTGCACGATGATCGAGCGCAGCAAGACGCCCTGCTCGGGAAAGGCGTAGTTGGGCAACAGGCCCTCGTCGGTGAGCACATTGAGCGTCGCCTTGCCCTCGATGCTGCCGATCAGCCGCGCGAGCGCCGCCCGCTCCTGTTCCAACCGCGTCAGCTCCGCGGCGTCCACCTCACCCAGGACCGGCAGGGCCTTGAGCCGCACGATCTCCTTGTCGGTCCGATCCCGACTGCGCGCGAGTGAGTCCACATCGCGGGCGATGCCGCTCAACTTATCGATGATCTTCCAGGGGAGTGAGCCGGGCTGCTGCCGATCGCCGTCGATGAAGCGGGAGAGCCAGCGCCGGGTCTCATCGCTCAGGGGGTTACGGCCGGCCTGATTGAACAGGCGGATGAACCGGTCGAGCAGGGTGCCGCGCTGTTGTTCCGCGAAGGCGAGCCAGGGATAGGGAAAGCGATGGGGGGCGTTGCTGCGAATGGCGTTGAACACCGGGCGGATCTCGGTGGGGAGCAGCGCCCCACGGCCGGTCTCGCGCACCCAGCAGTCCAGCGTAAAGGCGGTGAGTTGGCGTTCCAGCACCGCCGAGGCATTCAGAAACACCCCCGGGGCTTGGATGCTGCCGACCAGCATCTCTTTAGGATCCTCCCAGAAATACCAGTCGTGGGGTCGACTCACCGCGAGCGTCATCAGGACCGCGTTACCGGTGCTGCGGCCGGCGCGCCCGACCCGTTGCAAGTAATTGGCCTGCTTTGGCGGCACCGAACAGAGCAGCACGCTGGACAGATCGCCGATGTCGATACCCATCTCCAGCGTGGGCGTGGCGGAGAGCAGATTGATCGCGCCGGGACGACGGACCTTGGACTTGAAGCTGGCCTCCACGCGCTCGCGTGTCTCGCGCGGAAGCAGACCCGTGTGCTCATGGGCGACAACACGCTGGATCTCCGCGTTGAGGTAGTGGGTGCGATAGAAGTCCCCGCGCGGCATGCCCGCCTCCAACTGCCCAGTGCACGTCAGACGCCGGCAGGGTTGACCCGTCAGATTCGTACCCGGCGCCGCCAACGTCTGCTGTGAGCAACTCGGGCAGTGCCAGCGGGCGCCGCCCAACTGCACGCTGAAGGCCGCGGGATCGAGGCCCCAGACCTGGATCGGGTGCTTGCTTGCCGCCTGTGCGCTGTCTTCATAATCGGCGAGGCCCCCTTCGCGCAGGGCGGTAAGGGCCAGCCGATAGACCTCGGCGACCTGCGCATCCGCCCCCAGGGCCAGGTCGTTCAGTGCCGGTAGGCTCTTGAAGGCCCAGGCACGGAACCACGGCGTCGCCTCCACGCTGACGCAGCGCTGAAACTCCGGCAGCGACAGAAAGCGGGGCGGACGCGGCCCGGCCAGCAGTTTGAACTGGCTTGGATTCTTCTGATAAGCAAAGGGTTTGCAGCCGTTGCCGGCATAGCAGGCCAGCCCCGGATCGCGCCAGGCCCCCATGCGCTGTAGCTCGGCCACCAGTCCCTGTAGGAAGGTCGCGATGGCCTGCGGCGCGATGTCTCGGAGCGGGTCGATCTCCTGCCCAAGGTGCGCCTCCAGCCAGTCGATTGCCTGCTGCCAGGGCACGGGCAGCGGCGCCACGCCGGCGGTACCGGTGGCGACCAAGGTGCGGCCGACATGGGCGTCCTGGCCGAACTCCGCCTGGATGATCCAGGGCAGGACCGTTGCCAGCTCGCGCGGCACATTACTGTGGTCCGGCAGCCGGCCATCACGCAGCAGGGTCTCCAGGTCGCGCAGCCAGTTGAGCTGCGGCGGCAGGAAGTTCGCCACGTACTGGTCGAGCCCCAAGGTCGCTTGCCACTGGGCGGCAAAGGCCCCCGGCAGCTCGGCTAGCGTCAGTGGCTGCCCGCCTGCGGGCCTGGTCGCGATGGTCTGGGCAGCAATGGTCTGGGCCAGCGCGGGGCGCAGGTTCAGGCGCCAGGTGCGGGCCGCAAAAAAGCCCGCGCGGTGGGCGGCATCCTGCACCGAGTCCGAAAAGGCGATGAGCTTCTTGTCCTGATTGAAGCGGCTGCCATACAACTGAGCGACCATCACACTCGCCAGGCTGGCCGCCTGGGACCCGACGATCGTCAAGGTCTTATGCCCGCCGCAAAACGGGCAGTCATGGTGCGACTTGGTGAACTTGGCCCCGTGGCGCTTGGCCTGGCGCAGATTGGCGGTGATGTTGACCGCGAGCAGCGGCGCCTGATCGCCCTGAGGGCCGCACAGGATGCAGTCGCACTGCTGCGATTGATGCAGGGTCCCGCAGGTGGGACAAACCATGCGGCGCTCAAAGACCTGCGGGTCCGCTCCCCCGTCACCGGCCGGAAAGACAAAGCGGGTTGCCACATCCTCGGCGAAGAACGACTCGTAAAACGCCTTGAGATCGGACTGTAACTGGTTCGGGCTGGTCTTGGGCAGCGTCGCGCCCCAGCCGGCGGCATGGCAATCGCGGCAATGGATCACCGGCAGCCAGATCTGACCCTGTTCCTCCTTGCCCAGTCCGTCGTGGTGACGCAGCTCCGGTGTCTCCCCCAACCGGGCCACCATGCGCCGCAGCTCACGCAGCCAGACAGCAATTCCAAATTTGGGCGGCACCGCGCGACCTCTGGTGGATGCGGCGCGCGCGACCGCCGTGCCGAGTCCCCGAGACCGAGCGGCGCGCCTTATCCACCCTACAACGGAGCCGGTTTCGTAGGGTGGATAAGCGCAGC
>NZ_CAIZIZ010000528.1 GCF_903933125.1 uncultured Lamprocystis sp.
ACCGAGATCTACACGTACTGACACACTCTTTCCCTACACGACGCTCTTCCGATCTGGGCCGCCAAGGAAGAGGCCCTGGCCGAGAACGAGCGGCTGAAGCGATTGCTCGCGGACAAGGCCGAGCCGTCTGGCTCCAGGACGCAGTAACGATCTCGGTCGGGAGCTCTTCCTTTTCTCCGGACCCTTTGCGCGCTACCGTGTCGACGACACGGGGGCCACGGGCGTCGCGCACCATGCGCGGAAAACGCGTGTCCGTACCCGGCCAGCGCCTATCCGCACCCGGGCGGCGCGCATCCGCCCGGTCGCGGGTACGGCCCGCGCCCTGATCACCGGCGCCGGGGTTTCATAGAGGCCCAGGGTTGCAATGCACTTCACCGAGGTCTTCATCCGCCGGCCGGTCGCCACCACCCTGCTGACCCTGGGGCTCTTTCTAGCCGGGGTCTTTGCCTTCCCCTGCACCCTGCAATTCGACCTGAACCGCAAGTCGCGACGGCACCGGCGCTGCGACAGCGGCGAACTGGCGCGTCATGACAATGTCTGGCAACGGTGCTACGCTGACCCCAGACAACGGAGAACCGCCATGGCCATATCACCTCGTTCGGAGAAACTCGACTTGCGCTTGACCCCGGCGGCCAAGCAGACGCTCTATGCCGCCGCTAGAGCCGCGCGGCGGTCGGTGAGCGACTTCGTCTTGGAGAGCGCCCTCTCGCGCGCCGAAGAAACCTTGCCCGACCGTCGGCTCTTCGGCCTGGATGCCGAGCATTGGGAGGCCTTCATGACGGCGCTGGATGCGCCGCCGCGCCCCCTGCCGCGTGTGGAACGGCTGTTCGCCACCCCCAGCATGTTCGAGGCCCCCGACGTTCACCCGTGACCTTGTTCGCCATCGAGAAGCTGGCGCGTCATCATGCGGTGGACGAGTTCGACTGCGGACAGCCAGCCCTCAACCGCTTTCCGACTCGCTACGCGCTCACCAGCCAACAGGCCAATGCCTCCCAAGCCTACCTGGGACTGGCCGAGGCCGCGGTGGTGGGCTTCTATACGCTGGTCGTCAGCGAGATCGCCGATGACGATGCCCCGGACCGGCTGACTCGCGGGATGGCCCGTCATCCGGTTCCACTGCTGCTGTTGGCGCGACTCGCGGTCGGCACGGCATGGCAGGGCCAAGGGGTCGGGGCCGGTCTGCTCAAGGATGCCATGCGCCGGACGGTCCGGGCGGCCGGCATCGTCGGCATCCGCGCACTCGCCGCTCATGCGAAGGATGACGCGGCCCGCGCCTTCTACGAACACTTCGGTTTCATCGCCTCGCCGACCGACCCGCTGCATCTGTTCATCCTGACCAAAGACTTGCGCAGCGTTATCGGCAACGCGGGCGACGACGGGGGGTGACGCGCACTCTGTCGGTGTCGAATGGTCGGCTTGGTGAGAGACAGCGATGCCCGAGTAAGCGGACCACGGACCCGGGCCAAGGGGTTAGGTATACTGTCCCCAGATCTCCTCTTGGAAACCGACCCGACGATGAGATCGTTGTTGTTTACCTGGGCCTAACTTGAGTGGGAGAAGGTTCCGATGCCCACCGCCGTCGCCATCCCGATCGAACTGCCGGCTGTTCCGGTCCCCCGGCGCCACCCCATCACCGTAACCGAGTACTTCCGCATGGGCGAAACCGGCGTCTTGGACCCGCAGGCGCGGGTCGAACTCATCGAGGGGGAGATCATCGATATGCCGCCGATCGGAGCACCCCACGCGAGCAAGACCAATCGACTGCTCGATCTGCTGACCGCTGCGGTCCGCGGTCAGGCCATCGTCTCCGTCCAGAACCCGGTCATCCTGGGCGATCTGTCCGCCCCGGAGCCCGACCTTGCCTTGTTGCGTTACCGGGATGACTACTACGTGCAGGCGCACCCCCGCCCCGATGACATCCTGCTCCTGATCGAGGTGGCGGACACAAGCCTTGTCCATGACCGTAACACCAAGCTGCCGCTCTATGCCCGCTTCCAGATCCCAGAGTTCTGGATCCTGGACATCTCCGGGCGTCACTTGGACTGTCACCGGGAACCGGACAGCGGGCGCTATACCCAGCAGTTCCGGGTGCATGACCTGTCGCGCGTCGGGATCGGTGCATTACCTGGGGTCGTGCTCGATCTAGGCGCCCTGTTCTGATCTCTCGAAAAGCTGATCTGGGCAATCCCGCGGCTGCGCTCGCTTGAGCCGCCACTCACAAACCGCTTGACGCCCTTTCGGCGGGAAAAGCGGAAAGACCCAAAGGCCCGCGAGATGCACTGCGCTAGCGGAACCCTACACGAGGTTCCACCGGCGGGCTCCGCGGTTTGCTTCGACTACCAGGCATCCACCGGGCTCCTAACCGGCACCACCCCCGGCCGATTGAGCACATGAGTGTAGATCATCGTCGTGGACACATCCGCATGTCCCAGCAGTTCCTGCACCGTGCGGATGTCGTAGCCGGCCTCCAGCAGGTGTGTCGCGAATGAATGCCGCAGCGCATGGCTGTTGATGCGCTTGGGGATACCGGCCCGCTGCCCGGCCGCCCTGATCTCGGCTTGCAAGGACGATTCGTGCAGATGGTGGCGGCGTACCGCGCCGGACTTCGGGTCCTGCGCCAGGCGGCTGCTCGGGAAGACGTACTGCCAGATCCACTCCCGCGCCGCGCTCGGGTATTTGCGGCTGAGGGCCTCCGGCATGTACACGTTGCCCGCCCCTGCCGCCAGGTCGCGATCATGCAGGGCCTTGACC
>NZ_CAIZIZ010000529.1 GCF_903933125.1 uncultured Lamprocystis sp.
CGCAGTTCTACTTTCGGACCACGGACGTGACGGGAGCCTGTACCCTGCCCGAAGGCATCGAGATGGTGATGCCGGGGGACAACGTGAAGATGGTGATCAAGCTGATCGCCCCGATCGCCATGGAAGACGGGTTGCGCTTCGCCATCCGCGAGGGCGGTCGGACCGTCGGCGCCGGTGTGGTTGCGAAGATCATCGAGTAATTTAGCCCGGTGGCCCGGCGTTGGACCGTGGTACAATACGCGGCCCAAGGTCCGGGACACCCGGCCCTTCTTTCTTAGGCCAGTAGCTCAATTGGCAGAGCAGCGGTCTCCAAAACCGCAGGTTGGGGGTTCGAGTCCCTCCTGGCCTGCCATACAACCATCGCCCTACACATCATCCGAAGGCGACATACGATCCCATGAATCTAAGCGCTGAGGCCGGAGGCGCCAACTTGGACATTGCCAAGTTGGCAGTTGCCGTATTGTTGCTGATCGGCGGCATCTTTGCCTTCTATTATTTTGCTGCCTATTCGGCGCTATTGCGCGTGATCGGGCTGCTTGCCATCAGCGGTGGAGCGGCCGCGATTGCGCTGCAGACGCAGCCCGGTCGGCAGCTTTGGCAGTTCGTGTCGGACGCTCGCATGGAGGTCCGCAAGGTCGTCTGGCCGACCCGCCAGGAAACCGTCCAAACCACGCTGGTGGTGATGGTGATGGTGATGGTCGTCGGTCTTGTTCTCTGGCTATTTGACATGGTGTTGATGGGGATTCTGAGATTCCTCACTGGCCAAGGAGGCTGATAGTGGCGAAGCGCTGGTATGTTATTCACGCCTACTCGGGCTTTGAAGGTCAGGTTAAGCGGTCCCTTGAGGAGCGCGCCCGGCGTGCGGGGCTTGAAGATGCGTTCGCGTCCGTGCTGGTTCCGACCGAGGAAGTCGTGGAGATCCGTAACGGACAGCAACGTAAGAGCGAGAGAAAATTCTTTCCCGGTTACGTTCTGGTCAATATGGAGATGACCGACGAGACCTGGCATCTTGTAAAAGCGGTGCCGAAGGTCATGGGCTTCATCGGTGGTACCGGCGATCGGCCAGCCCCAATCCCGGATAAGCAAGCAGACGCCATCCTTCAGCGCATGCAGGAAGGGGTGGAGAAGCCGCGTCCGAAGGTGCTGTACGAGCCCGGCGAGGTCGTGCGGGTCGTCGATGGGCCATTTACCGATTTCAATGGCGTCGTCGAAGAAGTCGATTACGACAAGAACCGGGTAAAAGTTTCGGTCTTGATCTTTGGCCGCTCAACGCCGGTGGATCTGGAGTTCTCCCAAGTGGAGAAAGGTTGATATCAGGTCCTGCGAATCTGCCAAGGCGGATTCCATGGCGACCGCGGATCAGCCTCTCTGCTGCACTCGACGACCGAAGACCGCTCAATAGCGTTTTGTCCCAATCGGGGCCCAACACGGGGAGCCTGGGTATCCATCCCTGGCGTTTGCACCCACAGGAGAAAAACCATGGCGAAAAAGATAAACGCCTATATCAAGCTGCAAGTCAAGGCAGGCATTGCGAACCCCAGCCCGCCCGTCGGGCCGGCGCTCGGCCAGCATGGCGTCAATATCATGGAGTTCTGTAAGACGTTCAATGCCCGCACCCAGGAATTGGAGCAGGGCATGCCGATTCCGGTGGTGATCACCGTCTACTCGGACCGCAGCTTCACGTTCATCACCAAGACCCCGCCCGCCTCGATCCTGCTGAAAAAAGCGGCAGGTGTGCAGAAGGGCAGTGCGATACCGCAAACCAATAAGGTTGGCAAGGTGACGCGCGAGCAACTCGAGCAGATTGCGAACGCGAAGATGCCCGATTTGACTGCCGCCGATCTGGATGCAGCGGTACGAACGATTGCGGGCAGTGCCCGGTCCATGGGTCTTGAAGTGGAAGGGGTGCTCTAGTCATGGCTAAGCCGAGCAAGCGTCAGCAGGCAATCCGTGAGCGGATCGAGCAGGGTAAACTCTATCCCGCCGAAGAGGCATTCGTCCTGCTAAAAGAAGTCTCCCGGATCAAATTCGTCGAGAGCGTCGATGTGGCGGTGAACCTGGGTGTGGATCCGCGTAAGTCCGATCAGGTGGTCCGCGGCTCGACCGTGCTGCCTCATGGGATTGGCAAGACCGTGCGCGTGGCGGTGTTTGCCCAGGGTCCGAATGCCGATGCGGCCACTGCAGCCGGTGCGGATCGTGTTGGATTTGAGGATCTGGCAGACGACATCAAGGCCGGAAAAATGGACTTCGATGTGGTTATCGCCTCGCCGGACGCCATGCGGGTAGTAGGTCAGCTCGGTAAGATTTTGGGTCCCCGCGGCCTGATGCCTAACCCGAAGGTTGGCACTGTCACCGCCGACGTGGCTGAAGCGGTGCGCAATGCCAAGGCGGGACAGGTCCGTTACCGCACCGATAAGGCTGGCATCATCCACTGTCCACTGGGGCGAGTGGACTTTGAGCCGGCGAAACTGCGCGAGAACCTGCAGGCCTTGCTGGCGAACCTCATGAAGGCGAAGCCGAGTACATCCAAGGGCATTTACATGCGCAAGGTGACGGTTTCCACGACCATGGGGCCGGGACTGCCGGTCGACCATCAAGCACTCAGTCTGTAACTCGAAAATCATCGTTTCAGGCGATTGCCGGATTCGACGGAAATCGCCTAAAGCCCTCAGGCGCCGGTCATGCGATTCATGGAGTCGCTGATGCAGGTGCGCAGGGCCAGTGCTTTGGGGCCCCGACTCGGTCGGGGACCGTCAAAGACCGCAGGTGGCACAGCAGCCAATAAGGACGTGGCCGCTGTGACTTAATCGCCCAGGCGCCTGCGTAGACGGTGCTCCAGAATCAGATTGCTGATGAAGGTGCACAGGATGGTGCCGGTGTTCGCCGATGGAAGGCTGAGCAACTGCACCACCCGGCTCAGGCCGGGTCAATGTTAGACCAGAGGTGACGAAAGTGGCGCTAAATCTTGCGCAAAAAGAAGCGATCGTCGCCGAAGTTGCGGAAGTCGCTCGGAGTGCTTTCTCGGCCGTCGGGGCTGAGTATCGGGGCTTGACCGTTGGCCAGATCACGAAGTTGCGTGTGGAAGCACGCAAGGCCGGGGTCTACGTGCGGGTGGTCAAGAATACCCTGGCGCGTCGTGCGCTCGCCGACACCGATTTTGCGTGTATGCAGGACGGGCTGAAAGGGCCTTTGATCCTGGCCTTCGCGCAAGAAGACCCCGGTGCGGTCGCGCGTGTCGCGCAGGCCTTCGCCAAGGAGCACGACAAGTTCCAGGTGTGCATGGTGGCCGTCGGCGGCAAACTGCTCGCCCCCGCGAAGCTCGGTGATCTCGCTAAGATGCCGACTCGTGACCAGGCGCTCAGTCAGTTGCTCGCCCTCATGAAGGCCCCGGTCCAGAAGCTTGCAGCGACCATGAACGAGGTTCCGGGCAAGTTGGTCCGCACCCTCGCCGCAATTCGCGATGCCAAAGAGGCGGCGTAGTCCGCACGCCTCGTATCACAGCAGTTTGATTCAGGAGACAGGCAATGGCCGTTTCGAAAGAAGAGATCCTCGACGCGATCGGTAATATGACCGTCCTCGAGGTGGTTGATCTGATCAAGGCGATGGAAGATAAGTTCGGTGTGACCGCTGCCGCCGCGATGGTTGCCGGCCCGGTTGCCGCAGTGGCCGAGGTCGCCCCGGTCGAGGAACAGACCGAGTTCAATGTGATCCTGGCGTCCTTCGGCGCCAACAAGGTCGGCGTGATCAAGGCGGTACGTGCCCTGACCGGCCTGGGCCTCAAGGAAGCGAAGGACGCCGTCGAAGGGGCGCCGACCACCGTGAAGGAAGCCGTCTCCAAGGCCGAGGCAGAGGCAGCGAAGAAGGAACTGGAAGAGGCTGGCGCAACCGTCGAAATCAAGTAACGGCGCATTGCGTCGCGACCAAGTTTCACGGGACCAATAGGCTGGCGGCGACGAGCCGCCGGCCTTTTGCCGTTTGGTTGAGGGTCGTCGTCCGCGCGTAAGGGGCGGGTGACCGGGCGAGCGCGACGTCGTCGCTTCGTCCGGCGGGCGCCATCGCGAACCATTAGTGGTCCTGATTTCGGGTCCCGTCCGGGTCCCAAGTACGATCTCGAGGGAAGGCATAATGGCTTATTCGTTCACCGAAAAAAAGCGCATCCGTAAAGACTTCGGCAAACGTCCGACGATCCTGGACGTGCCCTTCCTCCTGGCCACTCAGATCGAGTCTTATCGCGAATTCCTGCAGGCCGAGTCGGCGCCGAAGCGACGGGCCGACATGGGCTTGCACGCTGCCTTCAAGTCCGTGTTTCCCATTGAGAGCTACTCTGGGTACGCGGTGCTTGAGTATGTCAGCTATCGGCTGGGCGAACCGCCCTTCGACGTGCGCGAGTGTCATTTGCGCGGCGCGACCTATGCGGCGCCGCTGCGTGTCTTGTTGCGCCTCGTGATCTACGACAAGGAGGCCCCGTCCGGCTCGAAGGTGGTGAAAGACATCAAGGAGCAGGAGGTCTATATGGGCGAGTTGCCGCTCATGACCGAGACCGGCACCTTCATCGTCAACGGGACCGAGCGGGTCATCGTCTCGCAGCTTCACCGCTCGCCTGGTGTCTTTTTCGACCACGATAAGGGCAAGACCCACTCGTCCGGTAAGCTCCTCTTCTCCGCGCGAGTCATCCCTTACCGCGGTTCCTGGTTGGACTTCGAGTTCGATCCCAAGGACAACGTCTTCGTGCGGATCGACCGGCGCCGCAAATTGCCGGCGACCATCCTGCTGCGCGCCCTGGGCTATGGGGTCGAGGATATTCTGGAGCGCTTCTTCGCGACCGATACCTTCCGCTTCGAAGGCGGCGAGGTGTCCTTGGACCTGGTTCCGGAACGGCTGCGTGGCGAGACAGTCGGGTTCGATGTGAAGATCGGCGACCAAGTCATCGTCGAAGCCGGCCGGCGGGTCACCGCCCGGCACATCCGTGAACTCCAGAAGGCCGGGGTCGAGCGGTTGGAGGTCCCATCCGACTTCCTGATCGGGCGCATCCTGGCGCGTGTCCAGGTGGACAAGGCGACCGGCGAGGTGATCGCCGAGGCCAACACGGCGCTGACCAAGGAGTTGATCACGCTCCTGGTCGGCAAGGGCATTGATCATGTGGAGACCCTGTTCGTCAACGACCTGGATCAGGGATCCTACATCTCCGAGACTCTGCGCATCGACCCGACCACGACCGATCTGGAAGCGCAGGTCGAAATCTATCGGATGATGCGGCCGGGTGAGCCGCCCACCAAGGACGCGGCCCAGAATTTGTTCCATAATCTCTTCTTTACCTCGGATCGGTATGACCTCTCGGCCGTCGGCCGCATGAAATTCAACCGCCGCCTGGGGCGTGAGCCGGAGGTGGGTCCGGGCGTCATCTATGATGGACGTTACTTCAGCGGCCGTACCGATGCGTCCTCCCAGGCGCTGTACGCCGAGCATGGCACGGCCTCGGACATCATCGACGCACTCAAGGTGCTGGTGGAGTTGCGCAACGGTCGCGGTACGGTCGACGATATCGACCATCTGGGCAACCGCCGCATCCGCTGTGTCGGCGAGATGGCGGAGAACCAGTTCCGCGTCGGTCTGGTGCGGGTGGAACGGGCGGTCAAGGAGCGCCTGTCCCTGGCCGAGTCCGAGGGATTGATGCCGCAGGAGTTGATCAACGCCAAGCCGGTCTCCGCGGCGATCAAAGAGTTTTTCGGCTCCAGTCAGTTGTCGCAGTTCATGGACCAGAACAACCCGCTGTCCGAGGTCACGCACAAGCGGCGCGTCTCGGCGCTCGGCCCCGGCGGTCTGGCGCGGGAGCGGGCCGGTTTCGAGGTCCGCGACGTTCACCCGACGCACTATGGCCGTGTGTGTCCGATCGAGACCCCGGAAGGGCCGAATATCGGTCTGATCAACTCACTGGCGGTCTACGCCCGGACGAATCGCTACGGCTTCCTGGAAACGCCTTACCGCAAGGTTGAAGGCGGTCGGGCGGGTATGGAGATCAATTATCTGTCGGCCATTGAGGAGGGCAATTTCGTCATCGCCCAGGCTAACGCGACGCTGGCCGAGGACGGGCTGCTGACTGACGCTCTGGTGTCCTGCCGTTATCAGAACGAGTTCACGATGAAGGCCCCGGAGGAAGTCCAGTACATGGATGTGTCGCCGCGCCAGATCGTCTCGGTGGCCGCGTCGCTGATTCCCTTCCTGGAGCACGACGACGCCAACCGCGCCCTCATGGGTTCCAACATGCAGCGTCAGGCGGTGCCGACCCTGCGTGCCGAGAAGCCGTTGGTGGGCACCGGTATGGAACGGGCCGTGGCCAAGGACTCGGGCGTCGTGGTGCGGGCGCGCCGCGGCGGCGCCATCGAGTCGGTGGATGCCGCGCGCATCGTGGTGCGCGTCAATGACGAGGAGGCTGAGCCGGGGGTGCCGGGCGTCGACATTTACACGCTCACCAAGTACACCCGTTCCAACCAGAATACCTGTATCAATCAGCGTCCCTTGGTGAAGCCGGGCGATGTCGTTGCCAAGGATGACGTGCTGGCCGATGGCCCCTCCACGGATATGGGCGAACTGGCGCTGGGGCAAAACCTGCGCGTCGCTTTCATGCCCTGGAATGGTTACAACTTCGAGGACTCGATCCTGATCTCTGAGCGGGTCGTCCAGGAGGACCGCTTTACCAGTATTCATATCGAGGAACTGTCTTGTCTTGCCCGCGATACCAAACTGGGGCCTGAGGAGATCACCAGCGACATCCCCAATGTGGGCGAGTCTGCGCTCTCCAAGCTCGATGAGTCGGGGATCGTCTATGTCGGAGCCGAGGTGCGCGACGGCGACATTCTGGTCGGCAAGGTCACCCCGAAAGGTGAAACCCAGCTCACTCCCGAAGAAAAGTTGCTGCGTGCGATCTTCGGTGAGAAAGCCTCGGACGTGAAGGACACCTCGCTGCGTTTGCCCTCGGGGATGACCGGCACGGTGGTGGACGTCCAGGTGTTCACACGCGATGGCGTGGATCGCGACAAGCGCGCCCAGCAGATTCAGGAACAGGAAATGGATCGGGTGCGCAAGGACTTCGCGGATCAGCAGCGCATCATGGAAAATGACACCTTCCAGCGTGTCGAGCGGATGTTGGTGGGGAAGGTCGCCGATGGCGGACCGGGCTCACTCAAGCCGGGGGCCAAGATCACCAAGGCCTATCTCCACGAAATCGCGGAGAAGGGACAGCGTGACCGCTGGTTCGAGATCCGGATGCACGGCGAGGAAGTGGCTCTCCAACTCGAAGCCGTCGCCAACCAGATCAAACAACAGCGTGAGGAGTTCCGCGACCGCTATGAGGTCAAGAAGCGCAAGATCGCGAGCGGCGACGACTTGGCTCCCGGTGTGCTCAAGATGGTCAAGGTCTATGTGGCAGTGAAGCGGCGCATCCAGCCCGGCGACAAAATGGCTGGTCGTCACGGCAACAAGGGTGTCATCTCGAAGGTCGTTCCGGTGGAGGACATGCCGTTCTCCGCGGATGGCGAGCCGGTCGATATCGTCCTGAACCCGCTGGGCGTGCCCTCGCGCATGAACGTCGGACAGGTGTTGGAAACCCATCTGGGCTGGGCCGCCAATGGGCTCGGGGTGAAGATCGGCCGCTTGCTGCGCTCCCAGACCGCGGTTGCGGAACTGCGTGACTTTCTGGACAAGGTCTACAACAGCAGCGGCAAACAAGAGGACCTGCAGAGTTTCTCGGACGATGAGATTCTCGAGTTGTCGCGCAATCTGGTCAGGGGTGTGCCGCTGGCCACCCCGGTCTTCGACGGTGCCACGGAGGATGAGATTCGCGCCATGCTCAAGTTGGCGGAACGCGACAATAGTGCGCAGGGGATTCCGGTCGGTCAGACGTTGCTGTTCGACGGACGCACCGGTGACCGCTTCGAGCGCCCGGTGACTGTGGGCTACATGTACATGCTCAAGCTCAACCATTTGGTGGATGACAAGATGCATGCCCGTTCCACCGGTCCTTACAGCCTGGTGACCCAGCAGCCGCTGGGCGGTAAGGCGCAGTTCGGCGGCCAGCGTTTCGGTGAGATGGAGGTCTGGGCGCTGGAAGCCTACGGCGCCGGCTACACCCTGCAAGAGATGCTTACGGTGAAGTCGGATGACGTCAACGGCCGCACCAAAATGTACAAGAACATTGTCGATGGCGACCATCGTATGGAGGCCGGCATGCCCGAGTCCTTCAACGTGTTGGTCAAGGAGATTCGCTCCTTGGCGATCAACATCGAGCTTGAACAGGATTAGAGGTGAGTCGCGAGTAGCAGGCAGCGCGCCGCGGGAACACGCGATCCCCGGCGCCCTGCCTCGAACCTCGAATCTCGGCCCTCGCAACTCGCACCTCGCAACTCGCGTAGGAGATTTGAATTGAAAGACCTCCTCAAGATTATCAAGCAGCAGGGTCAGGCCCTGGAGTTCGATGCGATCAAGATCGGGCTGGCTTCACCCGACATGATTCGCTCCTGGTCCTATGGTGAGGTGAAGAAGCCGGAGACCATCAACTACCGGACCTTCAAACCGGAGCGCGATGGGCTTTTTTGCGCCAAGATCTTCGGCCCGATCAGCGACTACGAGTGTGTCTGCGGCAAGTACAAGCGCCTTAAGCACCGCGGTGTGGTCTGCGAGAAATGCGGTGTTGAAGTCACCCTGGCCAAGGTGCGGCGTGAGCGCATGGGCCACATTGACCTGGCGAGTCCGGTGGCGCACATCTGGTTCCTCAAGTCTTTGCCGTCGCGGATCGGGCTGCTGCTCGACATGACGCTGCGCGATATTGAGCGGGTGCTCTATTTCGAGTCGTTCGTCGTCATCGATCCGAGCATGGTGGTCGATCTGGAGCGCGGTCAGTTGCTGACTGACGAGCAGTATCTCGAGGCGCTGGAGGCGAACGGGGACGAATTCGACGCGCGGATGGGGGCTGAGGCGGTCTATGAGCTCCTGCGTACCATCGACCTCCAGGTCGAGGTCCGGCGGATGCGCGAGGAAATCGAGAGCACGAACTCCGAGACCAAGATCAAGAAGCTCTCCAAGCGACTCAAGCTGATGGAGTCACTGATCGAGTCCGGCAATCGTCCGGAGTGGATGATCCTGACCGTGCTGCCGGTGCTGCCGCCGGAACTGCGCCCCTTGGTGCCGCTCGATGGCGGCCGGTTCGCGACCTCTGACCTGAATGACCTCTACCGTCGCGTGATCAACCGCAACAACCGTTTGAAACGGCTGTTGGACCTGGTCGCGCCGGACATTATCGTGCGCAATGAAAAGCGCATGCTTCAGGAAGCGGTCGATGCGCTGCTGGATAATGGTCGCCGGGGTCGCGCTATCACCGGCACCAACAAGCGTCCGCTGAAGTCCCTGGCGGACATGATCAAGGGAAAGCAAGGCCGCTTCCGGCAGAACCTGCTCGGCAAACGGGTGGACTATTCGGGCCGGTCGGTTATCGTGGTGGGGCCGACGCTGCGGCTCCATCAGTGCGGGCTGCCCAAGCGGATGGCGCTCGAACTGTTCAAGCCATTTATCTTCAGCAAGCTGCAACTGCGCGGCCAGGCGGCCACCATCAAGGCGGCCAAGAAGATGGTGGAGCGCGGTACGCCGGAAGTCTGGGATATCCTGGAAGAGGTGATCCGCGAGCATCCGGTGATGCTCAATCGGGCGCCGACGCTGCACCGACTGGGCATCCAGGCGTTCGAGCCGGTGCTGATTGAAGGCAAGGCGATTCAGCTTCACCCCCTGGTCTGTACCGCATTCAACGCGGACTTCGACGGCGATCAGATGGCCGTGCATGTGCCGCTGTCGCTGGAGGCGCAGATCGAAGCGCGCGCCCTCATGATGGCGAGTAACAATATTCTCTCGCCGGCCAATGGTGAGCCTATCATCGTGCCCTCCCAGGACGTGGTGCTCGGGCTCTATTACATGACCCGCGAGCGGGTCAACGCCAAGGGCGAGGGGAGCGCATTCACGGACATTGATGAAGCGCGGCGTGCCTATGAGACTGGCCATGCGGATCTGCACGCCCGCTGCAAGGTGCGGATTCGTGAAGTGATCAAGGGTGATGACGCGGTCATGCGCGAACTGGTGAGCATCAAAGACACCACGCTCGGCCGCGCCCTGGTGTTTGCCATCGTGCCTGACGGGTTGCCGTTCGACCTGGTCGATCGGGCGCTCGGTAAGAAAGCCATCTCCCGGCTCATCAACACCTGTTACCGCCAACTTGGCCTTAAGGAGACGGTCGTCTTCGCCGACCAGATCATGTATCTGGGGTTCCGCATGGCCACCCGTTCCGGGGTCTCGATCGGTCTGGATGACATGGCGGTCCCGGAGGAGAAGGCCGGTATCCTGGCGGATGCCGAGAAACAGGTCAAAGAGATCGAGGAGCAGTATGCCTCCGGTCTGGTCACCAACGGCGAGCGTTACAACAAGGTCATCGACATCTGGTCGCACACCAACGATCAGGTGGCCAAGTCCATGATGTCCAAGCTCGGCAAGCAAACCGTGCCGGATCGTAACGGCAATCCGGTGCAGCAGGACTCGTTCAACTCCATCTATATGATGGCGGATTCCGGCGCCCGAGGTTCCGCCGCCCAGATCCGCCAGTTGGCGGGGATGCGCGGTCTGATGGCCAAGCCGGACGGCTCCATCATCGAGACGCCGATTACCGCGAACTTCCGCGAGGGTCTGAACGTCATCCAGTACTTCATCTCCACCCATGGCGCCCGCAAGGGTCTCGCGGATACGGCGCTGAAGACGGCCAACTCGGGGTACCTGACCCGGCGTCTCGTCGACGTGGCCCAGGACATGGTGGTGCTCGAAGTGGATTGCGGGACCGAGCGCGGCTTGCTGATGTCGCCCATCATCGAGGGCGGCGACGTGGTCGAGCCCCTGCGCGAGCGCATCCTCGGCCGGGTGTCCGCGACCGACGTTTACCGTCCGGGCAGCGATGAATTGATCTGCGCCGCCGGCACCATGCTCGATGAGTCCATCGTGGAGCGCTTCGAGGTCGCCGGTATCGACCAGTTACGGGTGCGTTCGCCTATCACCTGTGACTCGCGGATCGGTGTCTGCGCTCAGTGTTATGGTCGCGATCTGGCGCGCGGCCACCGGGTGAACATGGGCGAGGCGGTGGGTGTCATCGCGGCCCAGTCCATCGGCGAGCCAGGTACTCAGTTGACCATGCGTACCTTCCATATCGGCGGCGCCGCCTCGCGGGCCGCCGCCATCAGTAGTATTGAGATCAAGAACGGCGGCTCGGTGCGGCTGCACAATATCAAGACCGTGGTGCACCATTCCGGTAACCTGGTGGCGGTGTCACGCTCCGGCGAGTTGACGGTGGTCGACGACAAGGGCCTCGAAAAAGAACGCTACAAGGTTCCTTATGGCGCCACCCTGCGGGTTGGTGATGGTGAAGCGGTCAAAGGCGGCGATGTCGTCGCCAACTGGGACCCGCATACGCACCCGGTGGTGACCGAGGTGGCCGGTAAGCTGGCCTTCGAGGACTTTATTGAAGGCGTGACCGTGCAGGGCCAGGTGGATGAGGTCACGGGTTTGACCTCGCGGGTGGTCATTCCACCCAATCAGCGGCCATCCACGGGGAAAGACCTGCGGCCAATGATCAAGCTGCTGGATACCGATGGCAAGGAACTTAACATTGCCGGAACGGATCTGCCGGCACGCTACTTCCTGACGGCCGGAGCGATCGTGAGTGTGGAGGATGCGGCTCAGGTGGGTGTCGGCGACATCCTGGCGCGTATCCCTCAAGAGTCCAGCAAGACGCGCGACATCACCGGCGGTCTGCCGCGGGTGGCCGACCTGTTTGAGGCGCGCAAGCCCAAGGAGCAGGCGCTGCTGGCCGAGGCCAGCGGTACTATCGCCTTCGGCAAGGACACCAAGGGCAAGCAGCGGCTCATCATCAACAAGGATGATGGTGAAACGGTGGAAGAACTGATCCCGAAGTGGCGGCATGTTAACGTCTTCGAGGGCGAGCGGGTGGAGCGTGGCGAGGTGATCGCCGATGGTGAACTGGCTTCACACGACATCCTGCGTCTCAAGGGCGTGACCGCCTTGGCCGAGTATCTGGTCAAGGAGATCCAGGACGTCTATCGCCTGCAGGGCGTGAAGATCAACGACAAGCACATCGAGGTGATCTGTCGTCAGATGTTGCGCAAGGTGGAGGTGATCTCCACCGGGGATACCCGATTGTTGCGCGGTGAGCAGGTGGAGCACACCACGCTGATGGACGAAAACGCGCGCGTCATCGCCGAGGGAAAGCAGCCGGCCCTGTTCGAGCCGCTGCTGCTCGGCATCACCAAGGCCTCGCTGGCGACCGAGTCATTTATCTCGGCGGCCTCCTTCCAGGAGACGACCCGCGTCTTGACCGAGGCCGCGGTGCGTGGGTCCACCGACCGTTTGACCGGACTCAAGGAAAACGTGATCGTCGGGCGTTTGATCCCCGCCGGGACGGGGCTTGCCTATCACAAGGAGCGCAAGCGTCAGCGGCTGGAAGACGATCGCGCATCCGGCAAGGTCGGGATGGATACCGAGGAACTGGAGGAGGCGCTGAAGAAGGCGCTCAACACCTCCGAGGCGGAGTAAGCGCGGAGCGGGGCGGCTGCCCCGCTCCCGTATGATGTCGGAGCAGGTCACAAGCGAACTGTGCGGCCCCGTCACACGCTGCTGGCCCAGGCAAGGCGCTCGACGAAGCGGTTGCCGCTGGCGGTGTTGAGCGCGTTTGGGGTGCGCAGGGACAACAGCGGATAACCTGTTTGACACTTCCCTGACATGTCCCTATACTGCGCGGTCTTAGCTGGCCGGCTTATACGCCGGCTTGACTATTTCACCATCCGGTACCGATTCCGGAGCTTGGCCCGGACCGACGTCCGGTCCCCGAAGCACTCGAATCCTCCCCATGCGGGGTCGCCGTCCGCTGACTGTTTCGGTCGGCTGATAGGATGTTGTCGCATTCGATTTGCTGTATTGAGACAGGCGCGATGGCGCCGCTGGAGACCGACTGAATGGCAACGATTAACCAACTCGTGCGGAAGCCCCGCCGGCGTAACGTTGTGAAGAGCAACGTTCCTGCATTGGAGGCCTGTCCGCAGCGCCGGGGCGTCTGCACGCGTGTTTACACAACGACGCCGAAGAAGCCGAACTCGGCTTTGCGAAAAGTTGCACGTGTGCGGCTGACGAACGGCTTTGAAGTGGCGTCCTATATTGGCGGCGAGGGGCATAACCTCCAGGAGCACTCGGTTGTGCTGATTCGCGGCGGCCGTGTCAAGGACTTGCCTGGTGTGCGTTATCACACCGTGCGTGGCACCCTGGATACGTCCGGCGTTGAGAAGCGCCGTCAAGGGCGATCCAAGTACGGCGCCAAGCGTCCGAAGAAATAATGCCCGGTTGTGCCGCTCATAGCCAGGAAAAAGACCCTGTGCGGGTCCAGTGTGAACGAGTGGCGCAAGCCCATCGTCAGAGAGTCGGAGCCTGAGAGATGCCCAGAAGACGCGTAGCTGCACGACGCCAGATCCTGCCAGACCCTAAGCACGGCAGCGAGTTGTTGACAAAGTTCATCAACATGCTGATGGAAGATGGAAAGAAAGCGGTCGCCGAACGGATTATTTACATCGCGCTGGATCAGGTGGCCTTGAAGAAAGGCGGAGAGCCAATCGGCTTCCTTGAGCAGGCTATGGAAAACGTGCGTCCGGTCGTCGAGGTCAAGTCCCGGCGTGTCGGTGGTGCCACTTACCAGGTGCCGGTCGAAGTACGCCCGACGCGGCGTAATTCGCTCGCCATGCGCTGGCTGATTGATGCGGCGCGCAAGCGCTCTGAAAAGTCAATGGCCCTGCGTCTGGCCGGCGAGTTGATGGATGCGGCCGATTCACGCGGTTCCGCCGTCAAGAAAAAAGAAGACACTCATCGTATGGCAGAGGCCAACAAAGCCTTCTCCCATTACCGCTGGTAACGGCGTCAGCCGGCACCATCAACTTGCAGGACGGAATCAGTCGTGGCACGCAGCACCCCCATCGAGCGCTATCGCAACATTGGTATTATGGCGCACATCGACGCCGGCAAGACCACGACGACCGAGCGCGTCCTTTATTACACTGGCGTGTCGCACAAGATCGGCGAAGTGCATGACGGCGCTGCGACCATGGACTGGATGGAGCAGGAGCAGGAGCGTGGTATCACCATCACCTCCGCGGCGACGACCTGCTTCTGGAAGGGTATGGATCTGACCCGGCCTGAGCATCGTATCAATATTATTGATACTCCCGGACATGTCGACTTCACGATTGAGGTGGAGCGGTCTCTGCGGGTGCTGGATGGCGCCTGCGCGCTGTTCTGCGCCGTCGGCGGAGTGGAGCCGCAGTCGGAGACCGTGTGGCGTCAGGCAAACAAGTACGGTGTGCCGCGTCTCGGGTTCGTAAACAAAATGGACCGCATGGGAGCCAATTTCCTGCGCGTCGTTCAGCAGTTAAAAGATCGTCTCGGGGCCACCCCGGTCCCGCTCCAGTTGCCGATCGGTGCGGAAGAGCACTTCAAGGGCGTTGTTGATCTGGTCAAGATGAAAGCTATCATCTGGGACGAGGCGTCCAAGGGTATGACCTTTGAGTATGGCGAGGTTCCTGCAGACATGCTTGAAGAGTGCCAGGAGTGGCGCGAGAAAATGGTCGAGGCTGCCGCCGAGGCCAACGAGGATCTCATGGAGAAGTACCTCGAAGGGATCGCCTTGACGGAAGATGAGATCAAAGCAGGCATTCGTGCGCGGACGCTCAAGAGCGAAATAACGCCAATGTTGTGCGGGTCCGCCTTCAAGAACAAGGGCGTGCAGGCCATGCTTGATGGTGTTCTGGATTACATGCCGTCCCCGCAGGATGTGCCGGCGATCACAGGCATCCTGGACGATAAAGACGAGAGTCTGGGCGAACGTCCAGCCTCGGACGATGCTCCATTTGCAGCGCTGGCTTTCAAGATCGCGACCGACCCCTTTGTCGGAACTCTGACGTTCTTCCGGGTCTACTCCGGTGTGCTGAATTCCGGCGATAGCGTTTACAATCCGGTCAAGAGCCGTAAAGAGCGCATCGGCCGTATCCTCCAGATGCATGCCAACGATCGGCTGGAAATCAGAGAGGTCCATGCCGGCGATATCGCTGCGGCAGTCGGCTTAAAGGACGTCACGACCGGTGATACCCTGTGTGACCTGAATAAGGTCATTACGCTGGAGCGCATGGAGTTTCCGGAGCCGGTCATCTCCGTGGCCGTCGAGCCAAAGACCAAGAGCGACCAGGAGAAAATGGGCCTGGCCCTGCAAAAGCTGGCACAGGAAGACCCGTCTTTCCGGGTCCGTACCGATGAGGAGTCCGGTCAGACCATCATTTCCGGTATGGGTGAACTGCACCTGGAGATCATCGTCGATCGGATGCGTCGCGAGTTTAAGGTCGAGGCGAACGTTGGCGCCCCGCAGGTCAGTTACCGCGAGACGATTCGCAACAAGGTGCAGCAGGAGACGAAGTTTGCCCGGCAGACCGGTGGGCGCGGTCAGTACGGCCATGTCTACATCCGGCTTGAGCCGCAAGAGGCGGGCAAGGGATACGAATTCGTCAACGGCATCGTCGGCGGCGTCGTTCCTAAGGAATATATTCCGGCCGTCGATAAAGGTATCCAGGAAGCCATGCGTAACGGCGTGTTGGCGGGATTCCCGGTGGTGGATATCAAAGTGACTCTCTATGACGGCTCGTACCATGAGGTCGACTCGAGCGAAATGGCCTTCAAGATCGCCGGCTCCATGGCGTTCAAAGAAGGCTGCAGCAAGGCAAAGCCGATGCTGTTGGAGCCGATCATGAAAGTGGAAGTCGTGACGCCCGAAGAGAACATGGGTGATGTCATGGGGGATCTCAATAGCCGTCGCGGCATGATTCAGGGTATGGAAGACTCGCCTTCCGGTAAGATCATTCGTGCCGAGGTTCCGTTAGCGCAAATGTTCGGTTATGCGACGGACCTTCGCTCTGCCACTCAGGGCCGGGCGACTTACAGCATGGAATTCGCCAAGTATAGCGAAGTGCCCGCCAGCATTGCTGAAGCGGTCGCTAAGAAACAGTAACGATTGATACGGGAAGAGCGCGATGTCTAAAGAAAAGTTTAAGCGCAGCAAGCCCCATGTAAACGTGGGCACCATTGGGCACGTGGATCATGGCAAGACCACGCTGACGGCGGCGATTACCATGCACCAGGCGAAAAAATTTGGTGGTGAAGCACGGGCCTACGACCAGATTGATAACGCCCCCGAGGAGCGCGAGCGCGGCATCACCATTGCCACGGCGCACGTCGAG
>NZ_CAIZIZ010000530.1 GCF_903933125.1 uncultured Lamprocystis sp.
GGAACCCCAACGATCCCAGGCGTTGGCCGTTGGGGTTCCTTCGTCACCCCAACCTACCGGGCTTCGTCACCCCAACCTACCGGGCTCCAGGACAGCCCAAGTCTGCGACCCCGGCTACCCGAACTGATCGCCGCCCGCTACGGCAACGTCCGCAAGAACGCCATGCGTGAAACCGGCCTGCCGCTTCAGACCTTTCCGGAGACCTGTCCCTTCAGCATCGCGCAACTGCTCGATGAGGAGTTTTGGCCCCAATGAGCGTGCCAGTTATAGCCGTCGGACGTGATAACCGGACGTAGGGGCGGGTTTCAAACCCGCCCCTACACCAAGGATCTGTCCGGATATCAGGTCGGAAGGCTACAAATAGGGATCAGGGCGGCACCGTGTCCGTCCAGTTCATCCCGCCGTCGGTTTGACGCTCGGGGACCTGAAGATAGCGGCCGGAGGATGGCGGCGGGGTGACACCTGCTCCGGCCGTCTGCTGTCGCTGCTTGCGCGCGGCGACTTGCCGCTCGATCAGCGCAAGGGTCGCGGTCGTCAGGTAGCCGGTTGCCGGGAGTTGGTGATCGCGTTGAAAGGCTTTCAGGATGCGGCGAAAGTCCGCTTCGAACTTGCCTTGGTTCAAGCGACCGAGATAACCGAGTTCGCCAAGCTGATCCACGATCGACTGCCGATCGGCCTGTTTCAGCCCCAGGCTCTCCTCGGCCCGTTCCGGTGTCGGCTCCAAGTGCAGGCTAACCTCGACCGGCGCCGCCCCGCTGACCGTCACCCACTCCTCGGCATCCGGGTAGCCCCTGGCCCGCACCGCCACCAAATGGGGACCGGGCGACAGACCGCTCACCTCCACGGGCCGGCCGCCGGAGGCCAATCCTTTGATTTCGCCGTCGACGTGGATAAATGCGGAGCTGTCCAGGTCCACAGAGACCCGCAGTCGCCCAGCCGCGGCAACCGCTGCTGTCGGCGTCGCCGGCTCCCTGGCTGTTGCATCGCGCGTATCCGGTTCATCGGCCGCCCCGTCGACTGCCGCCGGCACCGCCCGCTTCGCCATCGAGGTCATCACCGGTGCGGCCAGCACCACCCGAAAACCGGTATCCGCCGTCCGCACATCGCCCGCGGCATCATAGGGCTGCACCTCCACCTGCCGATCCGCCCGCAGATCCTCGTCCGTGCTGTGGATGCCCCCGCCGCGCAGCACATCGCCGCCGACCTGACCGGGATACTGTTCTGAACGGTACGGGTCATTCATGCATTCCCAGGCATTGCCGTACAGGTCGTGCAGTCCCAGGGGATTCGGCAGGCGCAGTCCGATGGGTGCGATCGTCCCATCCGCGTTGCGGTTGTACCAGGCATGGCGGTCGAGCCCCTCCGGCATGGGATAGCGGGATCGCGCAAAGACCTCAGCGGAGACCAATGCCCCGCCGCGCGCCGCGTACTCCCACTCCAGGTCCAGCGGCAGCCTGACGAAGGCGGGTTTGCCCTCGACCCGCGGCAGACACGGTGTCGCATCAGCGGCACATGGCGGAATCCGGTCGGCATTGGCGGCCAGCCACCGCGACAGTTGCGCAGCGAAGTTGATCGCGTCGATCCGACTCACGCCGACCTGTGCGGTCACGGCTGCGGCCCCGGTGAGTGCCGGTGCCGGCGGGCAGGCCCCGCCCGCCGCCTGTGCCGTGACCGTCAGATATTGCAGCGCCGTGACCTCGTACTTGCCGACCAGCAAGTGCTGCCCCGCTGTCCCGCCCGTGCCCGAGAAGGGGCCGACCAACGCGGTGCGGGTGCTGCCGGCCGGTGTCGCCACCGGCCGGAAGGCGAGCGCGCCCCCGCACGGCAGCGGCACGATCACGTCGTCAGGCAGCGGTTTGGGGTTGTAGAGCGGCGCCGGCCAGACCGCCGGGGCGACACCAACCGCGCCGGGGTCCGCCCTGGTCGGGATCACGGCCCCGCCGACACCGGCGCACATGAGCACCGACAGTAGCACAGGCGGGTTGTGCACGAGGCCGGAAAGCGAGACGTGAGACGGCATGGCGATCAGGTCCGGAGCTTGCGTCAGCGCGTAGGATTGGGTAGAGCCGGGCGATGCCCATCCGGCCACCGCGGCGCTTGAGGATGGGCATCGTTCTCGCTCTGCCCATCCTACCGAAAGACCGAGCCCAAACAAACCACATCACTACAACGTTGCGTTTGATGGAATGTAACCTTCATACCGAACATCCAGACAGACCCCTGGCGTAGGGGCGGGTTTCAAACCCGCCCCTTGTATGTTCTACGTCCGGTTATCGCGTCCGACGGCGATCGATCCGGCGCTTCCATGGGTCAGGTCGCCCCGAAGCTCACCGGCAGGCGTCGCGGCCCCCAGGTGCCCGGACGGGTCTCGAAGACCCCGGCCAGGGGTGTGCCGCACGAGCGGCAGCGGCCCTGGTCATCAAGGCCCCAGGCGCCAAGCTGGTACCAGTCCCGCTCGATCAGCAAGGCGCCACAGTGGTGACACCAGGTGCTGTCGCCGGCGCTGTCATGGACGTTGCCGGTGTAGGCATAACGCACGCCGTTGCGCCGCGCGAGTTCACAGGCGCGGCGCAAGGTCGCGGGTGGGGTCGGCGGGGCATCGCGCAGCTTCCAGTCGGGGTGGTAGGCGGTGAAATGCATCGGCACGTCCACCCCGAGGTTGTCCACCACCCAGTGGGTCATGGCGTCGAGTTCTTTGTCGCTGTCGTTATAGCCAGGGATCAGCAGCGTGGTCAGTTCGAACCAGACCCGGGTCTCGTGGCGCAGGTAGCGCAGGGTATCCAACACCGGCGCCAGATGAGCGCCGCAGACCCGGTGGTAGAAGTCCTCGGTGAATGCCTTCAGATCCACGTTGGCCGCATCCATTGAGGCGAAAAACACCTCGCGCGCACCCGGATTCACATAGCCCGCGGTCACCGCCACGTTACGGATGCCGAGCGCGCGGCAGGCCGCCGCGGTATCCACCGCATACTCCAGGAAGATGACCGGATCGTTGTAGGTGTAGGCGACGCTGCGGCAGCCGAGTTGAGCCGCGCGCCGGGCGATGGCCTCCGGGGTCGCCGACGCGGCCAGGGTGTCCTGCTCCCGTGACTTGCTCATGTCCCAGTTCTGACAGAAGCGACAGGCCAGATTGCACCCGGCGGTGCCGAAGGAGAGGATCGGTGTACCGGGCAGAAAGTGGTTGAGCGGCTTCTTCTCAATGGGGTCGACACAGAAGCCGCTGGAACGTCCGTAGCCGTCCAGGACCACTGCACCGTCGCGGCAGCCGCGCATGAAACAGAAGCCTTGCTGGCCCTCGTGCAGTTTGCAGGAACGCGGACAGACGTCGCACTGCACCCGGCCGTCCGGGAGACTGTGCCAGAATTGGGTCGGATGGATGGACATGGGATTGGACTCCTGACACGGTCGGCGATGACGACGCGAAAGCGCGCGCCGGCCTTGATCGTAATCCCGGCCAGCGGCATGCATAGTCAGGGCTTCCAGCCCTGACGGTGTCAGGCCAGGATGGCCTGACTACGCACCCGGCGAGCCCAAGTGGCCGGAACCATGATCAAGGCCCGCGCGCCGGTCGGTCGGTCGGTTTGCCGGCCGAGCTGTTGGGTGGTCTGGACCGGCCCGGCTCGCCCCGCGGCGGCACTTTCACTACACTTACATAGTAGTCGGCCCACACCAAAGGGCCTGAAATAGGGGGTTGCATATGATGATCGATCGTCAACCGGCCGTAGCCGGGCGCTTCTACCCGGCCGATCCCATGACGCTGCGCCGGCAGGTGGACACCTTGCTGGCCGCCGTCGCACCCGCTGCGCAGACCCACCCCAAGGCGCTGATCGCGCCCCACGCGGGTTATCCATACTCCGGGGCGATCGCCGCCTCGGCCTATGCCCAGCTTGCTCCGATCGCCGCCCGGATCAGACGGGTGGTGCTGCTCGGTCCGGCCCACCGGCTGCCGTTTCGCGGCATCGCCTATCCGACGGCGGAGCGTCTGCTGACCCCGCTGGGTGCGGTCGAACTGGATCAGGCGGCGATCGAGAACCTCGCGGATTTGCCGCAGGTCGAGCCGCTGGATGCGGCCTTCGACGGCGAACACTGCCTGGAAGTGCAGTTGCCCTTCCTCCAGACCCTGCTCACCGACTTTCGGATTGTCCCGTTGATCGTGGGCGGCGTGGCGCCCGAGGTGGTGGCGCAGATTCTGGAGCGGCTCTGGGGTGGGGATGAAACCCTGATCGTCGTCAGCTCCGACCTGAGTCATTATCTGGACTATAGCACCGCGCAACGGGCCGACCGGGCAACCACCAGCGCCATCGAGCAGCTTGCACCCGAGGCGCTGCATCACGACGGTGCCTGCGGCGCCACCCCGGTGGCCGGACTGCTGCTCGCGGCGCGCGACCACGGGTTGTCGGTGCGCACCCTGGACCTGCGTAACTCCGGAGATACAGCCGGTCCACGTGACCAGGTGGTCGGGTATGGTGCCTATGCCATCTTCTGACGCTCAGACCCTGGACCCGGCCGCGCGCCGGCTGCTGCTCGAGGTCGCCTGGGAGTCGATCCGCCACGGCCTCGCCGTCGGCGCGCCCTTGCAGCCGAACCCCGCGGCCTATCCTGACGTCCTGCGCGCACCACGGGCCGCCTTCGTCACGCTCCATCACCATGGAGCCTTGCGCGGCTGCATCGGTCACCTGGAAGCCAGCCAGCCGCTGGTCCTGGACGTGGCGGACAATGCCTTCGCCGCAGCCTTCCGCGACCCCAGATTCGGACGGCTGGAGCCCTGGGAACTGCAGAACCTGGAGCTGGACTGCTCGGTGCTGACGCCGGCCGAGCCGATGGTGTTCGAGGATGAACCGGACCTCCTGCGCCAGTTGCGCCCCGGCATCGACGGCTTGATCCTGGAAGACGGTTGGGCGCGCGGGACCTTCCTGCCGGCGGTCTGGGAGTCGCTGCCCGAGCCGCGGCAATTCCTGAACGAACTCAAACGCAAGGCCGGGCTCCCGGCCCACCATTGGAGTAAGACGCTGAAGGTCTCGCGCTATCGAACCGAATCCTTCGGCGGCCGATCGTGAACGATATCCCGCTGACCGGACTCTTACTCCTGCTGCTGATCCTGATCCTGCTCTCCGCCTTCTTCTCGGGCTCCGAGACGGCCCTGCTGACCCTCAACCGCTATCGGCTGCGCCACCGGGCCGAACAGGGTCACCGCGGCGCCCGCCTCGCCCGCAAACTGCTGGAACGGCCGGACCGACTGATCGGTGTGATTCTGCTCGGCAACAACTTCGTCAACATCCTGGCCTCATCGATCGGCACGGTCATCGCCCTGCGGCTCGGCGGCGAGGCGGCCATCGGTATCGCCGCCGGGCTCCTGACCTTCTTGATCCTGATCTTCGGCGAGGTCACCCCCAAGACCCTGGCCACCCTGGACCCGGAACGCCTCGCCTACCCGGCCGCCTATGTCTACGGCCCCTTGCTCAAACTACTGTATCCCCTGGTCTGGCTGGTCAATCTGATCGCCAACGGCCTGCTGCGGCTCATCGGCGTGCCCATGGCAGCCGGACCCGGCACGGCCTTGAGCCGGGAGGAACTGCGCACCGTTGTCAGCGAGGCCGGGGCGATGATTCCGGAACGCAGCCGCTCCATGCTGCTCGCCATCCTCGACCTGGAGCACGCGACCGTGGAGGACATCATGATCCCCCGCAACGAGGTCGAAGGCATCGACATCCAGGACCCGGCGGATGAGATCATCCAGGCCATCCGCAATGCCGGCTACACCCGCCTGCCGCTGTTCGACGGCGGCATCGACAACGTGATCGGCGTCTTCCATGCGCGCCATGCGCTGCACGCCATGCTCGACCAGGGACTTGGCAAGGAACACCTGCGCGCCATCGCCCAACCGCCCTATTTCGTGCCCGAAGGAACGCCGCTCTACCAGCAGCTTCTGAACTTTCAGCGCGAAAAGCAGCGGATCGCCCTGGTCGTCGATGAATACGGCGATTTCATGGGTCTGATCACCCTGGTGGACCTGCTGGAGGAGATCGTCGGCGAATTCACTACAGACCCCTCGGACAGCATCCCGGAAATCCATCGGACCGCGGACGGCAGCATCCTGGTGGACTGCGGCATCGGCGTACGCGACCTCAACCGGGCCATGCGCTGGGAGCTGCCGACCGATGGCCCCAAGACACTCAACGGGCTGGTTCTGGACTACCTGGAAACCATCCCCGAATCCGGCACCAGCCTCAAACTGCATGGTCATCCGCTCGAAATCGTGCAGACCACGGAAAACGCCGTCAAGACCGTCAAAGTCCCGCCCCGCGCAGCCCGCAAGGGCTGGCGTCAGGAGCGGCCGGGGTAAGGCAATCGCGTGAAGCGATTCCCAGGAATAGAGGCATCGAACGTGATCACCGGACGTAGGGGCGGGTTTCAAACCCGCCCCTACACCAAAGGTATGCCTGGAGATCAGGTGTGAAGGCTATACTTCCCGCCCCGCAGCCCAGGATCCCTGGGTTGTCCGTATCCGTCGGCAACGTCGCTCATCCACTCGTGCAGGAAACCGCATGGTCAAACTTACCCTGACGTTCAAGGGTCGTCTGCTTGCGGTTTACCGCCTGGAAGTGCTGTCCGCGATCATCGGGCGTAATCCTGACTGCGCGGTGTGCATCGATAGTCTGGCCGTCGCCCCCCGGCACGCGCGGATTGAACAGACCCAGGAGAGCCTGACCTTGACCGCGCTGGACGCGGCGCACCCCGTGTTTCGCAATGGCACCCGAGTCGATTACAGTCCGCTGGCGGACGGTGACTTGATCCTGGTCGGAAAACACATCCTGAGCATCTCGCTGGCCGATGAGGACGCACCTCAATTGACGCTGCCGGCCAGGGCGACCGCGCCGCGCGACGATTCATCGGAAGCACCGGACCTGCTGCCGGCCTATCTGCAGATCCAAAGCGGACCGGACATCGGGAAAGTGATCCCGATCTGGCGGGCGGTCACCCGCCTGAAGCGCATCGGCGGCCACGAGGTCATCATCGCCCATCGCGACACGCACTACATCCTCGGCCGCATCGGGGAGGCCAACCGCGTCCACGTGGGTCAGCGCTCCCTGCGGGGCGACGACACGGTGCAACTCACCAACGGGGATCAGATCGAGGTCGACGGAATCCGCTGTCAGTTCTTTTGTTTCGTAGACGGCGAGGAGGTGCCGGGCGACCCGCGACCTTAGCCCGTCGTCCGGTCCATTCGATCAGGACGGGCTGACGATTGCGCGGCGGCTGCGGGCGACTTCGACGATTCCGATCATGATGGTGACCGGGATGGGGTCCGATATCGATCGGATCGTCGGTCTGGAATTGGGAGCCGACGATTATGTCGTGAAGCCTTTCAACCCCCGCGAACTGGTGGCCCGCATCAATGCCGTGTTGCGGCGGACCTCGGCTCGGCCCTTGGATCTCGGGCCGGCCGCGTCGCTGGGGCATGACTGCCGGCAGTTCGCGGGCTGGTTTCTGGATCTGACCGCCCGCCTGCTGACCGACCCCGCGGGTCAGGTGGTGTCGCTGACCAATGCCGAATTCCTGCTGCTCGAAGCCTTCGTCACGGCGCCGCATCGGGTGTTGAGCCGCGAGCAGTTGCTGGAGCGCACGCGTTCGGCGGACGCGGAGGTGTTCGATCGCACGATCGATGTACTGGGTGCCGCGTCCCGCACCGCAGCGCCAGGTGCCGTCGGGCCTTGGCTGTCTGCCGGTGCCGCCGGGGGCAACCGGATCTGAATCCGCGTTCCCTGCCCCGGCGCACTGTCGATGGCGATGCTGCCGCCGGACTGCCGAACGAAACCGTAGACCATGCTGAGACCCAGCCCGCTGCCTTTGCCGGGGGGCTTGGTGGTAAAGAAGGGCTCGAAGACCCGCTCGGCCAGTTCCGGGCTCATGCCGCAGCCGGTGTCGCTGACTGCGATCTCGATGGTGCCGTCCGCGAGGCGGGCCGTGGTGAGGCTGATTCGTCCCTGGCCCTGCATGGCGTCACGGGCATTGATCGCCAGATTCATCAGGGCGTCTTCCAGCTGGCCGGGGTCGATGCGCACCGGCGGCAGCGCGGGTTCCAGAACCGAGAAGCCGTCGTTCATGGTGTTGAAGGTGGCGAGCAGCAGGTTGGATCAGACTGATGTCGCGGACCACGAACCGGTAGGAAAGCAGGGTGGCCAGCAGGACGATGGCGACGCTGACGACGACGAACCACAGGGTGTTGTTCAACAGATTGGCGCCCATGGCGTCCGCCGCCCGGGCGATGTTCTCGTTGGCCGAGCGCACCAGGGCGTCGACCCGCTGCTTCAGGTCGGTGGCGACGGCGCGGCTGGCCGCCACCAGTCGATCCGCGCCGTCCAGGGTCGTCAGTTCATCGTGACGCAGGGTAAAGATCCCGTCGGCGCCCAGTTGACCCGCGAGCCGGGTCAGCGCGAGACCGGTCCGCAGTCCCGCAGTCCCGCAGGGATGGCGGGGATCAGCCCGGTGAGCCGATCCAGCGTCCGGTCATAGGCGTTGCGGGCGAGCGTGACCTGTTCGATGGTCGGCGCCTGCGCAGCGATCAGCAGCTCACCCAAGGCCGAGCCCACCAGTCGCTCCGCGTCCAGCAGCGGTCCTTGGTGGGCGACGGCCGCCCGCCGGAACAGTCCCGGATCGGGCGCCGGCACTCTGGAGAGCACGGCGGCGACCGCCAGGATCGAGGGTCCCAGCACCTGGGCAACGTCCTCGCGCAGGTCGATGAGCTGGTCCCGTTGGCGCTGCAGGGCGGTTCCGAGGTTGGCCTGCCGTTCCAGCAGCAGGGCCAGATCACGCAGGTTATTCGCCAGCGCCGGGGCCAGCCGGGTGATGTCGGCCACCCCGCCGCTGCCGCCCGGATGCAGATCGCGCAGCCGCTCGGTCTCGCTGGTGAGCGAGCGCAGGTCCCGATTGATCAGGTTGGTCTGATGCCGCCGCGCATCCGCGCCCTTTGCAGCCATCAACGCCGGGGTGCGATCCTGCAATCGCTCACCGACCCGCGCCAGGACCAGGGCTGCGATCGACGCCGGCAGTTCCCGGTTGGTGACTTCCGCCACCCGGGCACGAATCTCCATCAGGGCGACCAGGGCCATCGCGCTCGCGGCCAGAATCGCCAGGGTCGCCAGCCCCAGGATCAGCAGCAGGCGGCCCTGGATACCGGAGTGCAGCGGGCTGGCAAGGGTGTGCACGGCTTGATTTGCTCTGGTTGGCCGGGCCTTGGGCTTTGATCAGCGCTTCGGCCAAAGTGATCGATCGGATTTATCCACAGATGGACACAGATGTTCACAGATGAAGAAAAATATTGGTCATGGCCAGGGCGTCTCGACTTTGGCCATTTTTGCCTGAGGCCGGGCGCTGTGCACGGGTGGGCTGGACCAGGGCCGGCGGCTCCTGCGGAGGTGGCGGCAGCGGGAGACCGGCGGTATCGTCTGAAGTCGACCAAAACACCAGCCGTCACC
>NZ_CAIZIZ010000531.1 GCF_903933125.1 uncultured Lamprocystis sp.
GGTCAAGGCCCGTCTCGCCGCCATGGAGGCCGGCTATTCCACCCGGATGGGCGCCGCCCTGCGTCACGCCGCGCACTACCTGGCGGCCCGCCAGGCGGAGAAAAAGCTGATGCTCATCCTCACCGGCGCCTCGCCGGGCGGCGGCGCCGGCTCGCTGGCCAGGAGCGCGGTGATCTCCACCGCGGGCAGGGTGCGGTCGGGGCGCCGCGGGGCCGGGAGCGTGACCCGCACGGCACGCAGTTCTTGATGAACCGTGCGCGCCGTGACGCCGTGACTGGCCGGCCGCTCGAAGGTGGTCGCGGCGAGCGGCGCCGCGGCCAGGTGCTGACGCAGGGTCTCGCCGTTGGCCAGGATCCGGTCGTGCTGGCCGCGCACCAGCCAGTCGGCGGCGGTTTCGGGACAGGGGGCCTCGACAAACAGGTCATCGATGTCGGCCTCACGGTCGGCCACATAGGTCAGGCGGGTGTTGGGGAGTTGCTCGGTCAGCTCGTCGACCTGCCGGTAGCCGTCCGCGGCGTCTCCACAAAGGTCTCCAGCAGCACCGGGGGCTCGCCATAGCGCAGGGCGAAGTCCTCCCCGACCCGCCCCGCGGCCAGCGCCAAGATCTTGGAGGCGAAGTTCTTGACCTGCACCCAGGGCAGGATGAGGAACCGGGCGTTGTTGAGTACGCGCCCCAAATGGGCCTCGCGCGTGGCCGGTTCCCAGCCGATCCAGCGGTCACGCGCGGCCACCTTCCAGACCGCCGCACCGAAGCCGAGCGCGCCCAGGATCCCGTGATCCCAGTGGATCAGATAACGCAATTGCGCACCGGGTAGCGGGGGTGTAGCCCAGGTAGTGGTAGCGCGCGATCAGCCCGTTCCATAACCGCGAGGCGGGCTTGCCGGCGACTGGCACTCAGCGCAGTCCGCTCAGTTGCCCGACCGTGCCACCCAGCGGGCGCTCCGCCGGCCAGGCCGCGGGTTGCTTGGCCAGCCCCCGGCCGTTACCGTTACCGTTACCGTTGCGTGGCGCCGGCAGCGCAATCAGGCCCGCCCGGTGCAGGCGCAGCAGTCCCACCCGGCAACTCATCAGCTTCGGGCGGCCAAGCGTGTCATGCCACCCCAGGGCGCCGCACACCCGCCGCGCCACTTCGGCACGCAATGGCGGGGCGGCGGCGTCGATGGTCCGCCGGATCGTCTCGAGGTCCGCCGCACTCAGCGGTCGTCCGCACAGCTTGCCAACACTTGCCTCGGTCATCTACCTTTGCCCCATCGGTCGTGATGGGGGCGGATTTCACCACTTCCGCCGTGCTGTGTCCAGCCCTGGCAGCCGCAGCCGGCCAGCAAAAATGTGGGTAATAGTCAGACGTAGGACTCGATCGTTATCAGGCGCGCGGATGCCAGACCCGTGATCACCGCATGGCGTAAATCATTAATATTTTGAGACAATTAATCTGAGCGCTTGCCACATCACCCACACTCCAGCTAGAATCTTGTCCGCATCAGTTGTACCGCGCTGCGGAGATCCGATATTGTCGAAGAGGCGGTTCTCGTGGCTGCCATCCGGCCACATCGACGCACCCAACGTCTAACGCATCGGCATCGCGCGACGGCACTAGAGTTATTTCGATCAAGCGGGCTTATCCGCATCACCCCATGTTTTCGCGCTGGTGGAAACACATTACATTTATGGCGAAAAGTTTATCGGAGGGTGAATAAGCGCAGCGCGGTTCACCAGCGCCGACGCGAGAATTGGCGAATTGCGCTAACCTAGGTCCAGCCGACGGGCGGAATGATGATCAAGGCCAACACGGGATTAGAACGTGCCGCTGCTACTGGCCATAGCGCCTCGCGTCGTTCTAAACGACAGGACGACCATTCCGGTTAGGCTCATTTGCTGTCAAACGGGGTGTCTTGTTCAAAACTTTGGCTCACATTTGGAGATTCAAGACTATGGCAAAGCCTGGCAATTTGACGGCAAGCTTAATCGCGATCGGGTTCTTCGCTAGCAGCCCGGTTTTGGGATTTGTCGAGTTTGAAGACGTGACTCCAGGCAGCGGCGTCGCCAATTTCAGTAAGAGCTGGGGCGCATGCTGGGGAGATATTAACAACGATGGCTGGCTGGATCTGTATGCGAATAACCACCAGGAAACCCATACACTATACATAAATCAGCAGGATGGTACCTTTCTTAATCATCCGGAACTGTTGGGCTTTGATGGCCCCATTCCGAACAACGACGCTCATGGTTGTGCCTGGGGTGACCTCGACGGCGACGGCGACCAGGATATGATCGAGTTAAGCGGCGGAAATGGTGGGCGCGAGGTCTGGCCAGGCATGGCCAACCGCCTCTATATTAACGACCATGGCGCTTTGAGCGACAAAGCGCATGATTATCAGATGGCGGTACCGGAAGGTCGCTCCAGGACACCACTGCTTTTCGACTACAACAACGACGGCTTGCTGGACGTGGTGCTGACCACTCTTTCTCAGGATGATGGCTTGGCCCCTAGTACTCTGATGCGTAACGAGCTGACTTCCTTTTCGGATGTGGGAGCGCAAGTTGGCTTTAATTTACAAACCTCCACTCCATTCGCCCAGTTGGCTGATTTGTCGCAGGATGACAAGCTGGATCTCATTGCATGGCGCATGAATCCGGAAAAATGGATGGTCCATGACATCGGGCAGACACCGTTTGATGACATTTCCAGCTCGGTACTCTCGCGCCCGCTACTTACGGGTGACGCGGCGATTGCCGACTTTGACGGTGATCTGCGGCAGGATATATACCTTGCTTATTACATGGCAGCGCAATCTGAGGTCGTAGTGGCCAATGGTAAAGAGCTACGTTCTTCGATGGTCACGTCTGGCAGCGCAAAGTACATGAGTACCACGTTTACAACTGACGGTGTGATTACCGCTGATCTTGTGGCGCCATGGTTCAAAGTAGGCGATATCAACATCGGTTCGGGTTCCCTGCACCCCACGTCCCAGAAGTTGTCACTCGATCCGGAAGATGCACAGAATCATGGTCGGCCAGTCTTCACTGAAGGCGTTAGCAGGGGAGTGTATCTTTGGTTCGACCCCAACCAGAAAACCTGGTCCTTGGCGATTAGTTCGCCTAATCCTCTCCAGGGCGCTGCCGATTCGGTCTTTGCGCTGTTCAAATCGTTGAGCAACATCAGGTTGGGGGCGGTTGTGGGTGTGAAGTTAGACGCGCCCTTCCCCCCGGATCTCGTGCACCTGGGAGATCCTGAGGGCCTCTCTGAAGTGCGGAGTGCTACCTGGTTGTCCGGCGTGCCCGCGTGCTCCAGTCAAGGGGTTGTGGCGGGTGACTTTGATAACGACATGGACGTGGACCTCTATGTCGTCTGCTCCTGGCAGACTTCCAACTATCCGGACGTGTTTCTGGAGAATGTGGGCACGAGATTTGTCCCGGTTTTTGATGCTTTTCCCGGTCAGGCAATCCAAGACGGTGTCGGTGACAACGCCGTGGTCGCCGATTTCGACAATGATGGTTTCCTCGACTTATACGTCATGAATGGGGCGGGCGCGATGCCTTTTGCCCATGGCACCCACCAGCTCGTCAGAAATAAGGGAAATAAGAACCACTGGCTGGAGGTTGACTTGGTGGGTGTTAACTCAAATAGAGACGGGGTAGGGGCGACAGTCTATGTCACCGCGGGTGGAGTCACGCAGGTCAGAGAGCAAGGTGGTGGCATCCATAGAAACGTGCAGGACACCCATCGCCTTCACTTTGGTCTGGCGGGAAATGAGACTATCCAAGAGGTTAAGGTCGTCTGGCCATCCGGTATTGAGCAGTTTATTACCGATGTAGGGGCTGACAAGGTTGTCAAGTTATACGAGCCGGTCCATCCGGTGGTGATAGGGCAGCCGGCCTTGCGCCCGTTTAGAACGGCAGGGATTCTGGTCGGTAGGGATACTGTGGATTCGCCTTACCGGTTAGCAGTTATCGGTGACAACGACGAGAGCCTATATGAGATCCTAGTCGTTTCCACGAGCACTCTTAACATCGTCGCTGCGCCCTCCATCGACCCACAGAGTGGGGAAATGATCGCAACGTGGCCAAAAGGTTTCAGGGCCGTTTTGAAGTCCGGCCAGCGGGTGAAGGAGATTTTGGTTTCTGCACCTGTCGATGCGGCGCTAATCCTGGCCGTGAATAAGGATGGTCGCCCGAACCTCAACTCGGTCGTGATTGGGGGGGCCTCCGACGAAGCAGTTCCCTTAGGATGGATCAAGGCGGTTGACTCTTATCCTGCCATGCCTGTCGTTGATTTGGGCAGGCAGTCCGGCGTCTATGCGGGGATCGGGGATGATCGTGTTTCCATGCGCTGGACTGCTGCGTCGCAGCAGCAGATCAGCAATGCGGTGCTATTTAGCAGTGAGGAGAAAGTGGTAGTCGATCGATATGGGATTCAGCCGCAAGATCATATCGTCTCTTATGACAACGGCGTCGTTTACGGCGGCAGTACCGATGCCGGGCGGTGGGCAGGTTTGGATGTCCACCCTCAAGAGCGGAACAGCTTGGTGGCTATCATCAATTTGCTGAATACGGAGCGCGGGAGAAGCATCAACTCATCTGATCGGTCGGCCTTCGGGGCGCCGAATGCGACATTGCTGAATTCTTTTTCGCCCTACGAGAAACCGGTTCTGGAGAGAGGCATCGATGATGGACTATTCGTATGGAAGGATACGGACGGACGGTGGGTGTTAAGGGCACAATCGAGCGCGGGTACGAAGACGTTTAAAGGCAAACTGACGTCGGATCAACCTCTTGCTGTTGCCTCAACCAGATCAATTGAGGCACCAGACAAATTGATCGCAAATCCCGACGGGTCCATATCATTCGAACTGACCGTGACCGCGCCGTGGGAAGATGAATTTGTAATCAGCGTCGCTCGAGGGGCTACAGTCATGTTGGATGTTACACCAACGGCACCTGGCTTGGCTGTCAAGATCGGCAAAGAAAAATACCGGCCGGAGTCGGGTGTCGTTTGGCTTGGCGGTAGTGCACCGAAATTCGTTTTCGATTATTAAGGTTGGCGAAGTTCTGGGCCTTGATCATCGTTCCGGCCGGCCGCGGACGGTCCGCACAGCGGACCCTACGGTAACACCGTGACCTGTAGGGTCCGCTGTTCGGACCGGCGACCGTACCGATCGCGCGGTGGCCGGGTTTATGACGAAGGCCAAGTTCTGCAGGTCCTGGGGCGCGGCCGATCACTTGGGCCTGCTAGGCATCGTCTATCACAGTTGCCCATTACAAGGGCCAATCGCTATTACCCTCAGTGAGGTTGGCTCGTGAAGTGCTCGCAATCCTGCCAACACCGAAGGACGATCCGCAACCATTTCAACGTGAGCGCACGCACCGCGGCATTAGGTGGCGAGCAGGCGCGGCGCGAAGGTGGGTGCGGCGCCGGGGAAGCTCGCGAAGACGTCGGCGTCGGGATGCGCATCGAACGCCTTCGCGTAGGGCGCACGCCCATTCATCAATGGCCTCCGGGCGATGCTCCATCCAGCCCCGGGGGCTCGCGCCGCACGCTGTCGGCCGCCTGAAGGCAAAGATCATGCTCGCGGTCGGCCCAGTCGATACCGACCAGTGCCGAATCGTTCGCCGTGTCTGGTGTCCTGATACCCTCCAACTGAAAGGTTTCACTTCGGATAGCGACGGGAGCACACGCTACAATGCAAGTCGTTTCTGCGAATGCAATATCGACAGCCGTCGGCGACGGCCTCTGAGAGTTCGTTGGCGAAACGACACACACCTCCGGACGCGAACGAAACGTTAAGAGCGTCGCACGCTACAAGCCAACTATTCGTAGTCCGGTGGCGTCATCAGCCCGTCGTGCTGGGTATAGCATACCGGGCGGACTCGGTGGGTTGGCACCGACGAACGGTGCCGACCTGCAACAACACATGATGAATACTAAGCGCCAGTCGGAGCAACTATATTCCGGCCAAGGCGGCGTGTGCCACCGATGAGCCCGCAAGCCAGCACAACGCCCGTGGCGCGCGCTCGCTCTTTCATCTCTTTGCCCCTCTTTGACTCCTCGATCTTTTGCCTCACCTATCGCTCTTGATAAGCCTTGGCATCGTCTCCAGCTATTGATACCGCCCGTTACTTATATACTCCTGAAAACCCTCACGAGCCTCATCAATGAGAAGTCGAAGCTGATCTTCCGGGACACGACTTACTCTAATACCGCAACGTTCTGCTTCTATACTTAGATTGTTGGCTATCTGGTGTCCTGGGATAATAAGCTCCTTTGGGTATTGCCTTTTATGACCATATCCGTTATTCAATATACGCTTGGCTTCTGTTTCAGATAATTCTTTCGATTCTGAAGGTACAAAACCTGTATCAAGAATAAAGCAACTTGCCGCATCCATTAATGCAAAAACATTGAAATCACCATCGCGATCAGTGACAACTGGAGCGTCATTTAACTTGAAAATAATCCATGTTTCATTTACTTGACACTGGTTTGGATGAAGCATTAGATGCACCTCTTCTGGAAACCTAAAGGCTAAGCGTTTGTTGGACTCATCCGATCTTGGTACGGTGCCCGCTGCGGGCACGGCCTTATTTAGAGAGAGAATTGTATGCCCACCGGGGTCGCCGGTCGGTGCCGGACGGCACCTCAGCACCTGGGCGACGGCCGGAGCGGCGCAAAGCAGGCATCCGCGGGGCTGAAAAGAGGGCGTTTGCGGGTCGATTGTAGACCATTTTTCCGAAGTGCGGCGCAGGCGCGGGCCGCGGCCTTGATCATAATCCCGGCCAGTTCGCCGACAGCGAGACTGCTGGTCCGCACAGCGGACCGACGCACCCGGCCGGAACGATGATCGAGGCGGGTGACGGCATGGCGAGTGATCGGACAATGAGCGCATTCGCAAGCATCAAACAAGGGCTGGTCGAGGCAACCGCCCATTCCAGGGGCGTGAGGGCTGGGGTCGTCGCGTTTCGGCCGCAGATGGACGTTAGCGAATTGGAGACACAAAGCACACCAAGAAAAACGGATAGAACGCGTCGGGCCGATCACCGCGCGGGTGACCTGTGCGACCGACCTATCGCGTTGAATCTCTTCGCCACCGACGGAGTCCACGCTATGCACCAGCCGGCACTGAAGCAAAACTGCTTCACTACCGCCGCTGGCCAGACTATGTCGCACCCTTCGACGTGCGCTTGCCGAAGGCCAACGAAGCAGACGCCTAGGCGGACACCGTGGTCCAGCCCGGCATCGCCGTGATCTGCGACTCCGGGAAGCTCGACGTGGCCGGCTGCCGTGGTGCGCCCGAGCGGGTGGTCGAGGTCCTCTCCCGCCGCACCGCCGCCAAGGACCAGGGCGAGAAGCGCGACGTCTACGAACGGGCCGGCGTCCGGGTTGTGCCGGTGTAGCAAGATCCGCAGGGGGCTGCAGGGGCGCCTAAAGTCGCCCCTTCACGTCGGTAGATCATTTCCCGAAACATGCCTATCCGGTTGTCTCAGGTAACCCCAAGGGGTAGTGGTTCAGCCTTACCGTCGGCCTTCCCCGTCTTCGGACACTGGGCCTCGTTCATCGGTTCGTCTCCTTCTCGGGTGTCGATGTCTGATGATCGTTAGAAC
>NZ_CAIZIZ010000532.1 GCF_903933125.1 uncultured Lamprocystis sp.
GGTGACGGCTGGTGTTTTGGTCGACTTCAGACGATACCGCCGGTCTCCCGCTGCCGCCACCTCCGCAGGAGCCGCCGGCCCTGGTCCAGCCCACCCGTGCACAGCGCCCGGCCTCAGGCAAAAATGGCCAAAGTCGAGACGACGATCCACGCCTTCATCTCTTGGCCGTCGTGCCCCCAGTTGACCGACAGATAATGGTCGAAATAGTACGGGGCATAAGCACCGCCTTTTGCGTAGGGAAACCACATGTTCTCTGCCGTGCTTTCCCACCAAAGTCTCAGGAATCGAAAGTCATCAAGGGTCCCGGTTCCGCTTGTTACGACGGTATGAGTTTCGACAGACGGAAATGTCAGAAAGGTTTCCCGTATTTGATCTGTAACCCAATACGCAAACGGCGCCCCAGGCACCAGCGCGAAGGCATCGGGATCGGCCTCGAACACCCGCGGATCGGGCTCGCCGGCGGCGACGGCGCGCAGGGCGGTCCGCAGGGCCAGGGCCTTGTCGTCGTCTTCCAGCAGGCGCAGGAAAAGGCTCACTGAGGGGACTCCTGGGGGTGAAGTGAGACGGCGTTGAGTCCCGGAACCAGGAACAAGGGCTTGGTGGGACGCTCCATGGTCACGAAGACCTCGGCCCCAGCCTGCAATGCGGCGGCCGCGTGCAAGGCGTCCATCGCCCCCAGGTCCCAGTGGGCCGCAAGGCTCAGCGCCCGCGCGACCAGTTGGTCACTGGTGGGGATCCACAGGCTGACCGTGGCGAAGTACCGTTCCATGAAGGTGATCTCGTCTTCACGCCGGTAGAACAGCGGTTTGCGCAGGGTCTCCAGCCGCAGATAGGGGCTGGCGACGAAGCGCCGGACCGGATCGCCCAGGAGGGCGAGAGCCACCTGGGCCGCCGGTTGGTCGCCGCGATAGGCGACGATCAGGGCGTTGGCGTCAACGTAGGTCGTGGTCATCGCCGGCCTCCGCGCGCCCTTGCCTGACCTCCTCCAGGATGGCGTCCACGGGGGCGAGCGCCAACCCGCATGCCAGGGCGCGTTGGCGTATGGCCAGTAGATCGCGCCCCAACGCACTGAGCTCCACTGCGGCCCCGTCCGGCGCCAGATTCCCGGTTTGATCGCTAGTGTCTGGCGCGGGCGGCGGCAGTGGTGCCGGTGGTTCGGGCAGCAGGGTCACCAACACCCGCGCCCGCGCCACGCCGGGCAGCGGCTCCAGCAGCCGCACCTGGCCGTTCTCGTATATGCCTTCGATGCTTGTCAGCATGGCCGTTCCCATCCGTTTCACTGTTTGATCAGACAATAGGCCGCCGCCTCGACCATCGCCGCGTCCATGACCCCGTGGCCCAGATCCGCCAGCACCGTGGGTCTGGCCTCGCCGAGCAGCACGCCTTGGCGCCAGTGCCGGTAGCTGGTCAGAAACAGGGGGGTACGGGAGGTGATGGCACCCAGGATACCGGCGGGGTGCAGCCACTGTACCCCACGCTCGACGCAGGCGGCGAGCAGGTCGCCCTTGGAGCGGGGATAGGCGCCCGCGAGGTAGGGACCGGCGCGGGCGCAGGAGGCGCCGAAGGGCGGATTCATCAGGGTGACGTCGAAGCGCAGCCCGCACAAGTCGATGAAGCCGAAACCGCGGGCGGCGTCCTCGCTGAACAGGCGACGCCGATAGGCCTGGCCGTTGACCGACTGCTCGGCATAGTGTCGCAGGGCGTGCAGGACGGCCGCCTCCGCCTGCTGCCAGCGCGCCTCGTCCAGGGCGCGGAACAGGGGTCCCTGCTCGCCGTAGACCTCCCGCACGGCGGCGCGGATGTCCTCCTCAATGCGCAGCAGGGAGCCGGCCTCCCCCGCCAGTTCCATCCGCTGGAAGACTTGCTCGATCAGCCGGGCCAGGTCCGGGTCCAGGGTCGTCAGCAGCTCCCGCCGCAGCTCGGGCTCGCCGGGCATGGGCTCGGCGACGACGATGTTGGTGCGCTGGATGGGCGGGCGCTCCCCGCGCGGGACACCTAGCTCCAGATAGCCCCGCTGGGCGCGCAGCCACAGGGCCAGGGCGGCGATCTGGGCGGCGCGGGGGTCGATGTCGATGCCGTACAGGTTGTGGCGCAGGATGAGTCCGGGCAGTGCCCGGTACAGTGCAGCCCGGTCCGGATAATCGTCGCGCAGGGTGTGGCCCGTGACCTCGCCGACGGGGGCATCCGGGTCCTCCCAGGCCTCCTGGTAGATCGTCAGCAACAGGGTGAAGGCATAGAGCAGGAAGTGCCCGGAGCCGCACGCGGGGTCCAGAATCCTGAGATCCCGCGGGTCCTTCTTGGTGCGGGTGGGGGCGGCGTCGTCGGTCGGAGAGTCGTCAGTCGTCAGTCGCCGGTCGTCAGCCGGAGAGTCTTTCGCCGATGACCGATGACCGACGACCGACGACCCCTTCCGCACCAGATAGTCGAGGTCCTTGAGACGGGTGTCGCCCCGGCGCATTTCGTACCAGATGCGGCCGAGGCTGTTATCGGTGAGGAACTGGACGACATAGAGCGGGGTGAAGAACTGATTACGGACAGCCAGCTCGCGGCTGTTGCGCGGCGCCTGACTCTCAGCGCGCATCTGCCGGCGCTCGTCGTCGCCGTTGAAATACTGGTAGACCCAGCCGATGGTCTCGTCCTGATCCCAGACGCCGGCCAGTTCGGGGTCGTTGAGGATCTCCAGCAAGCCCGGCTGCTGAGAGCCGAAGAGGGTCGCACGCGCGGGCCACAGCAAGCTCGCCGGGTCGCGCCGGTCGAACAGCACTCGCACCTCGCGACCGATCTCGTCGAACAGGCTCTCGATGTAGAGCCGGTAGCCGCGGTCCGGAAGCTGTACCAGCCCCGGCGCCAGCCCGCAGAACTCCTTGAACCCCGACGACTGCTCGCCCCGCGAGATGCACTCCTGCACCAGCCCGCGGGCCTCCAGCATCTTGAGCGCCACGAACCGGTTCAGTGTCGTGAACGCCGCCTCCCGCCGGTAACTCGCCACCGCCTCGGCCGCGCTCTGGCCGCTGGCCCGAAAATGCTCGACCGCGGCCACCAGCTTGGTCCGCACGATCCGCTGCGCCGCGTCGAGATGATTGCCTGGCTTTTCCGCAATAGTGCCGTCCAGCCGGATGTCGAACACACCCGCCAACTGGTCCTCGAAATCCTGCTCAAGCAACCCGCGAGCGGCCTGGGTGGCGCGTTGGATGCGGTTGCGGGTGTCTTTGTCCATGCTTTTGGTTCGGAGTTCGGAGTTCGGAGTTCGGGGTTCGGGGTGACTTGAGATTTGGGCGGTAGACTTTCGCTAACACATTGTTCTTGTTAAAGGATGCGTATAAATAAACGCGCGCGCGAAAAATATACGCGCGCTCATATTCGCGGCGGCCTATGACGTGCCACGCACGAGAACATCATGGCGCAGGGCCTCGCAGGTGAGACACCCTATCCAGGGGGGCGGTCATGTCGTCGTCGCCGGCAGTGATCGCAGCGGGATCTCGCTGACGCGAAACATAGGCTCCGCCACGACGTTCACGCATTTCTTCATCGAGTTCATCCCAACTCAGCAGTTTGCCTCCGCCCAGGATATAGGCACGCCGCGATTCGAGGAGATCGCGACCAAGCGCAGTGCGCGGCTGGTAATGGTCGACTACGGCATCGCCGGTCATTGGCGCGACGGGCGTCGCCGTCGCCGCTTCCTCTGGCGCCGTTGCCGTTGGCGGAAGGACGGCGGGCGACAGCGCTCGCGGTGAACATGGGGGCGGGGTATCCGGGAGGACGGCCACCGCAACCCGCGCCCGCGCCACCCCCGGCAGCGGCTCCAGCACGCGCACCTGACCGTTTTCATCAGCGCCGTCAACACGCGTTGTCATGCCTGAAAACCTCGCTCCAAGTTCCGGTCTGCTCCCCGTGACCCAGTGTGCTCCGACCGGTCATCACCCTCAAGACAAAAGCCCCACCTGGAATCCCGCACCCCAAACTCCGAACTCCAAACTCGGAACTTTCCCGGTCCAGGCAGAACCGTAAATATGCTCTTACAAACAGATACTTGAACTATGAATCGCAAAAATACGCTCGCGAGCGTAAATTTTTCGCTCGCGATCATAAATTCGGACCACGGAGCATGTCTTTTTCCATTGCTACCGCTTCCCGCTATGCGGTGGTTGATTGTCTTTACCTCGACTTTGGCCATTTTTGCCTGAGGCCGGGCGCTGTGCACGGGTGGGCTGGACCAGGGCCGGCGGCTCCTGCGGAGGTGGCGGCAGCGGGAGACCGGCGGTATCGTCTGAAGTCGACCAAAACACCAGCCGTCAC
>NZ_CAIZIZ010000533.1 GCF_903933125.1 uncultured Lamprocystis sp.
CGCCAGGAATCTTTCTTGCGTCATTAAGCCATTCGTTACTCATGATTGACTCTCCTCGTAATCCAAAACCTAACTCTAAGTATAGACTATGCTAGAAAAATTGCATTAAGGCGCGTCCGGTTATTAAATGGCGCCTCGATATGCGTTCGAAAGGCGGTTCCCAGGCCTTTTCTTTGTCGATCCAGTTCGACAATGGCATGACCATTGGCAGATGACCGTTTGGGCGAAACCATGAGTCAACGCTCCAGGGGAGCCCACTTTCCGTATCGATGATTACGGCCGTCCAGTGAACCGCAGTGAGATCGAAAAGACTGCGCACTTTGGGCGATGAGACCGTCCAACCGGCCAGTTCCCGGATATCCCGAAGAATATGCAGATAAGTAGTGGTGTTGCTGGCGTTATCGACGCAATCCATTCGCCCCTCGACTCCCGCCTCAAGAACGCCTGTGACGAGGCGGCACCAACCAAACCGGTATGGCCGATGAGTATAGTGAAGAAACCGATCACAGCGGGCAGGGCAAGCATAAGAGTCACTACAATGGTGCGAAAGTTGCGCCAACATGAAGCCTGAAGGGCCTTATGCTGCTGCGCTGCCTTTACATCTATTTTGACAAAGGGAATCATGTGCGGCGGCTGTAGGTGTAGCGCTCCGACACTCTACAGCAGTAGAAATTGCTGCCAACGCTATCGGGCATAGCCATTATGCCATTGACGCAAAATCAGTACGCTACTACCGCACACCAGCCACTAGCCAATTCACCCGGCGGCTAACCATCGAACTCTACCGCCAACGTGAAATTATCGATTTCAATGTTGGCGGCAAATGCTATTAATATCGGGCAGTTATCAATTGCGATCTGGTTTTGGCTGATAGGTCGGGGCAGCGGCGTATGGCGCCGGTTCGTGCTTTGAGGCGGTGCTGCAAGCCACGAGCACCGGCGCCAACATCATGGTGCTCAGAAGGGCGATTATGGATATGCGTTTCATTTGTCGTTACCTATTTAGAGTTGGTTTTAGAGACTCACGCTACTGAAAGCACGGCGGCGATGTCGATGCTTGACTGCGAGTAAGTACTTCAAGTGAAATATTTGTAGGCGCCAATAATTGCAAAGCATTGATTTAAAAGAAAGATAAATAATTAAGCGCTCATAGCGAATATATTGATGTACTTATCACCCACACAGAGCCGTCTGTCCGTACGCTACCCAACATCTAATCTCGATGCTTGGCTGTCAGCGTCACCCACACGGACCCGTTTATGGGGTCTCCTCACGAAACAGAGACAATCGTGCGGGAGTTCGCAGGGCACGGTGCGGGTCATTTGCTGCCACTTTTACAGGCCAGCAAACCTCCTCACGTCCCCAGCCGATCAGCGCGGCCGGCCTGCGCAGGGCGGCCAAATCCGCCTCCCGCTCCACATCAAGGCGCGCGACCTCCACCAGCACCTTGACCGGGATGGAACTGCATTCTTTCCTTTGGCAAATCGCCCTTCAGGCGGTATCGTGCGTCGGTTATGGAGACCCTCTTACGCGTCACTGACCTCACCCGCCGCTTCGGCCGCCACACGGCCTTGGCGGGCGTCGACCTGACGCTGGCGCGCGGCGAGGTGCTGGGGTTACTTGGCCCCAACGGGGCAGGCAAGACGACCTGTCTGCGCATCCTGAGCGGCAATCTGGCGCCGAGTAGCGGGCGGGTGGAGATCGCCGGCCGCAATCTGGCGCGCGACCCGGTGGGTGCGAAACGACTGCTGGGCTACCTGCCGGAGCGCCCGCCGCTCTATCAGGATCTGCGGGTGGACGAATATCTGCGGTTCTGCGCCCGACTGCATCGGGTCCCGCGCGCCGAGGGACGGGCGGCGGTGGCCGAGGCGCTACGCCGCTGCGGCCTCAATGACCTGGGGCGACAGCCGATCGCCCGGCTGTCCAAGGGGTTCCGACAACGCCTCGGGATCGCCCAGGCGATCCTGCACCGGCCGCGGCTGTTGATCTTGGACGAACCCACCGACGGACTGGACCCGCTGCAGATTCGCGAGGTCCGCGGCCTGGTGCGGGAACTGGCGCGCGACTGCGGGGTGATTTTCTCCAGCCACATCCTGCCCGAGGTTCAGGCGGTCTGTGACCGGGTGGCGATCCTGCATCAGGGACGGCTGGTGGTCGGCGATCATCTGGCGGCGGACACGCCGACCCTGATTTGGCGCCTGCGCCTGGCGCCCCCGGCGGATGCCGCGGCACTCGCGGCCCTGGACTGCGTGGCGGAGGCGAACCCGCTGCGCGAGGATCGCTTTCGGGTCGTTCTGGAACCCGATCAAGGCCCGGAGGAACTGACGCGGCAACTGATCGCCGCGGGCCTGGGCTTGCGGGAACTGCGGGCGGAGCGCAGCGACCTGGAGCGGGTCTTTTTCGACCTGATCGGGGTGGAGGAACAATCATGATCGGCACCATTGCCGGCCGTGAATTGCGCGGCGGTCTGCTCACGCCGCTGCTGTGGGTGCTGCTCGGTGCCGGCCAGGTGGTCCTGGCCTGGGTCTTCCTGAAGGTGATCGAGGACTTCAGCGGCCTGGGCGCCGATGAACGGGTGGCGAGCCTGTCCCAGGAGCTGTCGCTCAATCTCTTCGGCATTGCGGCCGTGGTGGCAATGCTGGCCGCGCCGCTGATCGCCGTACGGATGCTCAGCGCCGAGTTCCGGGACGGGAGCTTCGACCTGCTGGGCGCGGCGCCGGTCCATCTCTACAGCGTGGTGCTGGGCAAGTTCCTGGGCATCGCGGTCCTGCTCACGCCGGTGTGTCTGCTGCCGGCGCTGAACCTGGCTCTGCTGGCCGGCACCGCCGACCTGGACTGGGGGCTCATCGCGGCGGCCACCCTGGGGCTCTGGCTCGCCGCGCTGCTGTTCGGCGCGGTCGGGCTCTACGCCGCCAGCCTGAGCGCCCAGCCGGGAACGGCCGTGCTCGCCGCCTTCAGTATCCTGCTGCTGTTCTCGGTCATCGGCCGGGCTCAGGATCTGACCTCCACGGGGCTGTCGCTCTTCGGCTGGCTGGCCTGGAACGAGCACCTCTTCTGGTTCCTGCTGGGCGCGGTGCGGGTCAGCGACCTGGCCTATTTTTTGATGTTCACCGGGGTCTTTCTCACCCTGACCCATCGCCGGCTGGCGAATCGGCGGCTCTCATGAAACGCCTGACCTCACTGTTGCGGACGGCCCTCAAGGGCATCGAGCGACCGCTGGTGGACGGGCTCTTTGTAGCGCTGCTGTTCGCCACGGTGATCGCCGCCGGCTGGCTGATCGCCCAGGACGACCGGTATTGGGATTGGACCAGCGCGCGCGGCAATACCCTGACCGCGGAGTCCATGGCCATCATCGAGCGGCTCGAGGCCCCGCTGCGGGTGACCGTGTTCAGCGACGCGCAAAATCCCCTTGGCAAGACCATCGACCGCCTGCTGGCCCGCTATCGCCATGCACGGCCGGAGATCGAAGTGCGCTACGTTGATCCTCAGCGCTTTCCCGAGCAGGCGCGTGATGCCAAGGTCTCCATCGCCGGGCAGATCATGCTGGAATACCAGGGGCGTCGCGAAACCCTGAGCACGATCGGCGAGCGTGAAATCACCGCCGCCATCGCCCGTCTGGGGACCACGCGAGCGCCCTGGGTCGCCGTCCTGGAGGGACACGGCGAACGCAAGATCGACGGCGAGGGCGCCGCGGACCTGAGTCGCTTCGGTCAGGAACTGAAAGAGCGGGGCTACCTGCTGCGCAGCCTGGATCTGGCCACCGTGGCTGAGATTCCGGTGAATACCCATCTGACCCTGGTGTCCAATCCGCAGATCGCGCTCTTTCCCGGCGAGACCGAGCGGCTCGCCCGCTATCTCGATCAAGGCGGCAATCTGCTGTGGCTGATGGACCCCGGCGAACCGAATGGCCTCGAAGCACTGGCCGATCAGTTGGGTATCGGCATCCTGCCGGGCACCTTGGTGGACGCCGACGCGGCGCGGTTCGAGTCCGAGACCCCGGCGGTCGCCGTGATCGGCGAGTTCCCTGCCGATGCGCTGGCGGAGGGTCTCACGACCCCTGCCCTGCTGCCCGGCGCGGTGGGCTTCGAGACCCGCACCGCACCGGGCTGGACGCTCGCCGGTTTCTTGAGCAGCAGCGCGCAGAGTTGGAACGAGACCGGACGCCTGACCGGCAAGCTGTTCCGCGACGAGGTGGTCGGCGAGCAGGCGGGACCGCTGCCGGTGGTCCTGGCCCTGACCCGCAACCTGCCGGAAGACGGCCGGGTACAACGGGTGCTGGTGGTGGGCGACGGCGATTTTCTGAGCAACGCCCAACTCGGCGCTTACGGCAACCGCGCACTCGGCCTCCAGTTACTGCGCTGGCTCAGCGGTGAGGACGCACTGCCGGCCCTGCCGCCGTATCCGCAACCCGTGCCGGGCCTCACCCTGAGCCACAACCGTCGACTGCTGCTGGGAGCGGGGACACTCATGCTGCTACCCGGCCTCTTTCTGGCGGCTGGCCTGACGATGCGCTGGGCGCGTTCGAGGAGTTGAGTCATGGCTGCACGCTGGCTCGCGAATCTGCTGCTCGCCGTGATGCTGGGGCTGCTGGCACTGGGCATCCACCATGAACTGACCGTGTCGCGTCGTCCCCAGACCCTGGCGGGGATCGACGCGGCGGATCTGCGCCTGATCGAGGTGGAACGCACGGGCGAACCCCTCATCCGGCTGGAGCGCACCAGTGACGGCTGGCGCATGCTGGAACCTTTGACACTGGATGCCGATCCGGGCCGGCTCGACCAATTGCTCACCATCATTCAGGCTCCGGTCGAGCGCAGCTTCCCGGCACCCTCCGCGGCGCTTGATGAACTGGGTCTGGACCCGATCAAGCTGCGCCTGCGACTGGACGACCTGACGCTGGCCTTCGGCGGGCTGGACCCCCTGGGTCAGCGCCGTTACGTGATGGCGGATGGGCTGGTACACCTGATTGATGACCGGTTTCACCACCTGCTGATCGCCCCGCCGATCGATTATTGCTCACGCGCGCTCCTGCCGCACGCGGGACCGCCGCTGTTCGCCACCCTCAACGGGGTCCCGCTAGCCGCCAAGTCGCTGCAGGCACTCATCGGCCTGACAGCAGAACGAGTCGAACCCATGACCAGCGACTGGTCCGGGGAACCGGTGCAGTTCAAGTTTGCGGACGGCAACGCCCTGCGCTTCCTGGTCTCGGAGGATCGGCGCCGCTGGAGTCGGCCGGATCTGAAGCTGCGCTATGTCCTGACCGATGGCATGCTCCTGGAACTGGACCCCACTTCCATCGACCCGACCCCGCCGGCACCGCCGCCGGACCTTCGACCCAAGCCCCCGGCAGCGCCGTCACTGATCTTGCCGTCGGATACCGGAGCCCTGACCGACGACGCGCTCGCGCCCGCTCCGGCGGCGCCGGACCCTTTGGCAACCGAGACGGATCCGGACGCCCCGGTGTCGACGGATAGCCCAGGTGCACCGCCATCGGTGAGGCTCAGTCCGGAAGACCTGGGGGAAGGCCGGGCGGGCTTCGGGAGCGAACTCTACAAGGACCCGCCGACCGGATTCGGTGTCGACCCCTTCGCGCCCGACCCTGAAGCCGCCGCACCGGGAACCGGCGAACCGCCCGCCCGGAGGCCCTGAGATGCCCGAACTGCCGGAGGTCGAGACCACCCTGCGCGGCATCCGCCCGCACCTGCTGGGCCGGCGCATCGCGCGGATGATCGTGCGCGACCCGCGGCTGCGCCTGCCGATTCCGCCTGACCTGGCCCCGCGCCTGACCGGTCAGGCCATTCTGGGGCTGCAGCGGCGGGCCAAATACATTCTGATCCAGGTCGAGGACGGCAGCCTGATCCTGCATCTGGGCATGTCGGGCAGCCTGCGCGTAGTGCCCGCCGAGACCCCGCCGCTGAAACATGACCATGTCGATCTGGCACTGTCCGACGGCCGCGCCCTGCGCTTTCATGACCCCCGCCGTTTCGGGCTGCTGATCTGGACGCCGGACCCGCCCACGCTGGCCACGACCCGCCACGCCCTGCTGCGCGACCTGGGGCCGGAACCGCTGGAAGACGGATTCGACGGGGACCACCTGTATCGGCACAGCCGCAAGCGTCAGGTCGCGGTCAAGTCATTCATCATGGACGGCGGCGTGGTGGTGGGCGTGGGGAATATCTACGCCAGCGAATCGCTGTATCTGGCCGGCATCCATCCATCGCGCCCCTGTCACCGCGTCGGGCTGGAGCGTTACCGGCGCCTGGCGCAGACCATCCGGACCGTACTCGACGCCTCCATCGTCCAGGGCGGCACCACCCTGCGGGACTTCGTCCAGGAAGACGGCAACCCCGGCTATTTCGCCCGCTGGCTGCGCGTCTACGGCCGCACCGGCGAGCCTTGTCCAGGCTGTGGCGCGCCGTTGCGCCAGGTGCGTATTACGCAGCGGTCGAGTTTCTATTGTCCACGATGCCAACATTGAAGCATTCTCGTTGTCGTTGTCGTTGTCGTTGTCGTTGTCGTAATCAAGGTTATGGGCCTTAGTCGTCGTTCCGCCCACCGGAAGACCGGAGGCCGAAGCTTTACCGTGAAAGTCGCGCAGCGACCCCGTGGGAGCGGCGTCCCCCCGCGACGGGGCCGGGCGCACAGCCGCAACGTTCGCGGTCACCGCGGCACCGCATCGCGGCGGGACGCCGCTCCCACGGAGACCATTCGTCCTGTATTCGGCAGTTCGCACCGGATCGAAACCCGGTAGACATGGGCGTGCTCAGGACCACATTGCGTCGCCTCTCCGAGTACGACAACGACAACCATTGTGTGTGTAATTGACTTGGCCTTAATGCGTTACCTGTTGCTATCGTTGCGGCCTTGGCAAGGCGCAATCCCGGTTCTCTGCTGGCTCTGTGCGGCACTGCCGATGTCCGGCTGCCTGCCGGCCGCTGAACTGGCGACCGTTCAGGTCGGCGGAGCGGATTTTCGGGTCGAAGTTGTCCAGCGAGAGGACGAACGGCGACGCGGCCTGATGTACCGCCAAACCCTGCCGGCCGACCAGGGGATGTTGTTCATCCAGCCGCCGGGGCGAGCCGAGTTCTGGATGAAGAACACCCTGATCCCGCTGGACCTGCTGTATTTCGACATCGACGGAACCCTGCTCGAGATCGTCCCCGCGGTGCCGCCCTGTCGCGTGCCCCACTGTCCGATCTACCCCAGCGCGTCCGCGGCAGTGCGGTATATCCTGGAGATCAAGGGCGGCGAGGCCGCCCGCCGCAGGATCGCGGTCGGCGCCTCATTGCGGCTGGACCGCTGACTGCTGTTTTCGATCTGCGGGGTGAACATCATGTACACGGCAATTAAAGGCACTTGCGAAAATGGCCAAGTCACGCTTGAAGAGCCACCGCCGACACTGGGTCGAGCGAAGGTCGTCGTCATGTTTCTCGTCGATGAGGAAGCGAACCAGTCCATCGCCACTCAGCGCAAGGGGGTGAGACTTGGTGGTCTTTCCGGGCAGGGCTATCGAATCCCGGAGGACTTAAATGCGCCGCTCGATGATCTGGGCGAGTATCAGTGGCATGCGCCACTTGATCAGGAGAAGGTATAGCCTTCGGACGTGATGACCGGACGTAGGGGCGGGTTTCAAACCCGCCCCTACACGAAGGTCTGTCTGTATATCAGGTGCGAACGCTATAACAGCGCCCCTGCCCTATGCACCTCTTCGCGCCTTGGCGGAACGACTCGCACAGAACTCGCCTTAACCCGTTGGAGCATCGAGCCCCTTGGGAGCGTCATTGTCCCCGCTCACCTGCCCGGACCCCGGTTCCGGCAGACGCATGGCCAGTACCTTGTCGATCCGCTTACCATCCATGTCGACGATTTCCAGACACCAATGCTCCCATTCGACCCGATCCGCGGTCTGGGGCACCCGGCCCAGGAGCCACAGGAGCATCCCGCTCAGGGTATGGTAGCGGCCCTTGTCTTCCTCAGGCACGGACTTGAGGTCCAGCCGGTCTTTCAGCTCCGGCACGGGGATCAGCCCGTCCAGCAGCCAGGAGCCGTCGTCACGGGCGACGGCCCAGGCGTCCTGCGGGTCGCGCGGCTGAAACTCGCCGGTGACCGCCTCCAGGACATCCTGCAGGGTCACCAGGCCAAGCAGTTCGCCGTATTCGTCGATGACGAAAACCATCTGCGCACCATTGGCGCGAAACTCGTCGAGCAACTGCATCCCGGTGAGTGACTCGGGGACGTAAACCGCCGGTTCCAAGTCCGCATTCAGATCGATCCCGGCGCCACGCAGCGACTGACCGAAGAGGTGTTTCATCACCGCCACGCCAGCCACATCATCGAGCCCGCCGCGACAGACCGGAAAGCGCGAATGCGCTGAGCCCGCGATGCGCGCCAGGTTTGCGTCCAGCGGGAGGTTCAGGTCAAGCGAGACGATCTCACCGCGCGGCACCATCAGTGAACCGAGTTGGCGGTCATCCAGGCGAAAGACGTTGCGCACCATGTGATGCTCGGTGGCATCGATCGCCCCGGCGTCGGACCCTTCCTGTAACAGCGCATGGATATCGTCTTCAGTCACCCGCGGCGCGGCCTGCTCCCGCTGGCCGAGCAGGCGCAAAAGGCGCCCGGTGGACCAGGAGAGCAGCCAGACGAACGGGCGGGCGGCGATGGACAGGGCGTTCATCGGCCGCGCGACCAGGCGCGCGACCGCCTCGGGGTTGATCTGACCCAGGCGCTTGGGCACCAACTCGCCGATCACAATGGCCACAAAGGTGATCATGATGACGACCACCGCGGTCGCGGCAAGATGCGCCGAGTCCCCGTCCATACCGAAGAACACCAACAGGTCCGCCAGGGGCACGGCAATGGCGGCCTCACCGAGGATGCCGCTCAGCACCCCGATGGAGGTGATGCCGATCTGGATGGTGGAGAGAAAGCGGGTCGGGTCCTCACCGAGCTTGATCGCCATCGCGGCCCCGGCATCCCCATCTTGTGCGAGCCGCGACAGACGGGTGCGTCGCGCGGTGACCAGCGCAATTTCGGACATGGCGAGCGAGCCATTCAAGACGATCAGGCCGATCAGAAACAGGATTTCCATCAAAGGGTTCTCGGGGTAAAGCCGCCGGGGACCGGCGTTGCAGGGCAAACAGGAACCGCTCAATCCGAACGGATCGGCGCGACCTTGAAGACTTCCTCCATGCTGGTCACCCCGCGGGCGGCCTTGAAGGCGCCGCTGATGCGCAAGGGTCTCAGGCCCTTCTGGTAGGCAAGACGACGCAGTGGGGTCTCGTTGAAGTCCGCGGCGATCAGTTCGCGCAGTTCCGCGTCGAGGGTCAGGATCTCATAAAGCCCGATTCGGCCATAGTAGCCGGTGTTACGGCACTCCAGGCATCCCTTGGGGTGCCATAGGCTGTCCGGGGCATGGAGCTTCCAGGGATTGACCAACGATTCCCACAGGTCCGGGTCGGCCGGGGCGTCGTGCTTGCAATGGGGGCAGAGCGTGCGCACCAGACGCTGGGCAACCACGCCGATCACGGTGGCCTTGATCAGATAGTGGGGCACGCCGATGTCGAGCAGCCGGGTGATGGCGGCGGGCGCATCGTTGGTATGCAGGGTGGAAAGCACCAGATGGCCGGTCAGGGACGCCTGGACCGCCATCTCCGCGGTCTCGCGGTCGCGGATCTCACCGACCATGATGATGTCCGGATCCTGGCGCATCAGGGTACGGATGCCGCTCGCGAAGTCCAGGCCGATGTTATGCTGGACCTGCATCTGGTTGAAAGCGGGCTCCACCATCTCGATCGGCTCCTCGACCGTACAGACATTGACCAGTGGGGTGGCCAGTGTCTTGAGGGTGGAATACAGCGTGGTGGTCTTGCCCGAACCGGTCGGCCCCGTCACCAGGATGATGCCGTGGGGGCGGCCGACCATCGCCTGCCAGCGCTTGGCATCCTCCTCGCCGAAGCCCAGGTCGGCAAAGTCACGCAACAGGACGTCCGGATTGAAAATGCGCATCACCAGCTTCTCGCCGAAGGCGGTGGGCATGGTGGAGAGGCGCATCTCCAGTTCGCGGCCGTCTTCCGAGCGGGTTTTGATTCGCCCGTCTTGCGGCCGGCGCTTCTCGGCGACATCCATGCGCCCGAGAATCTTGATGCGGCTGGTCACCGCGGTCATGACCAGTGCCGGCACCTGGTAGACCGGATGCATCACCCCGTCGATGCGGAAGCGGATATTCCCGACCTCGCGCCGCGGCTCCAGGTGGATATCGCTGGCGCGCTGATCGAAGGCATATTGCAGCAGCCAGTCGACGATGTGCACGATGTGGCTGTCGTTCGCGTCAATCTGACCGGACTTGCCCAACTCGACCAAGGCTTCGAGGTTACCAAGCCCGAAGAGACGTTTATTCCCCTCGGTGTTGCTCGCCCCCTTGACCGAGTTGGAAACGCCGAAGAACTCCTTTCGGTAGCGCTCGATATCCCGCGGATTGGCCATCACCCGCACGATCTCGCGCTTGATGATGCCTCCCAGCTCCTCGATCCAACTCGTCAGATAGGGCTCGGAGGTCGCAAACACCACCTGCTCCGCGGTGATGGATACCGGCAGGATGCGGTTCCAGGCCGCATAGGAGGCGGTGACCAGATCGCCGACGTTGGGGGCGTCGATCTTCAGCGGGTCGATGCGCAAATATTCGAGCCCGGTGCGCTTGGCCAGCCAGAAGGTCAATTCCTCCAGCGTAATGATGCGCTTGGGTGAGTTGGCATGATGGATCTTGGCATCCGCCACCAGTTCCAGGGCGTGACGCTCCGCCCGATCTTTCGGGGTCACGGTGAAGAGCAGGCCCTGGGCCACCGGCCGCGTGACCATGCCGTCCGCGACCAGATCATCCAGGACCTCGTCGACCGTGAGTCGATGGTCCGGACGGCTTTCGATTTGTTTCTCTGCGGCCATGTTCGGCTCCATTGGGGCGTGCTGAGATCCCTATAGTCTATCCGGGTTGCGGGATGAGCGCGCGCGCACCAGATCGGTGCGGATCGGATGCGCCGGGGGCTGCGGCTGGCGCGGTCAGGTCATGCTGACGCAGCGTCTCAGGCATGTTGGCACGCCCGATGCTTCATATCCCGCAAAAGGTTCCCGCTCCGGGGGCCAGGAGAGGCAAAATGCACACTGAGTTAGTCCAAATGGTCATCGAGATCACCCCGCCACAGGAGCAGGAACGCTCGCGGCGACTGCGCGGTGTACTGACAGAACTGTCGCTTCGTGACGAAAACGTCCTTTATGAACTCAGCCGGGGCGTCAGCCGGAACAACGCTCATCTTGGCTTCGTCCCCGCGTATCTCAACACGGCCACCGGGGAACAGGTGAGCGCCCGTTTCGCCGACGGATCTTTGGCGCCGATCCACGTGCTCGACGGGCTGCCGGAAGCTTGGGTGAGCGCGCGCGACAGCGAGGGACATGTGACCCGTACCTGCTCCGGCTTGATCAGCGGTTTCATCCGCAACGGGCGCTTCTATACCCGCGAGGAAGCCAGCCGCGCCGCCGCGCATTGACCCTGCACTCAACCCGGCTATGGAAACACCACCATAGCCGGCCCCCCCGAGATCGGGAGTGCCTTACCAGGGTTGAGTATCCCCGCCGGGTCGCAGCACTGCTTGAGATCGGCCATCAGCCGCAAGGTGGGCGCATCAATCTCCCGCGCCACGAAGTCACGCTTTTCGAGCCCGACCCCATGCTCCCCGGAGAGCGTCCCGCCGAGCCGCAGAACCAGCGTAAAGACCGCATCCAGACAGCGATGGGCGCGAGCCAGTTCAACCGGATCATCCGGATTGACCAGCAGATTGACATGGATGTTCCCATTGCCGGCGTGGCCGAAGTTGACGATGCGGATCCCCTGCTCCCGCGACAGCCGTTCGAGGCCGTCGATGAACTCGCCCAGACGCGAGACCGGCACCACCACGTCTTCGTTGATTTTCTTGGGTGCGATGTGGCGCAGCGCCGGCGACAGCGCCTTGCGGGTCTTCCAGAGAGCAGCCACCTCGGCCGCGTCCGCCGCGTGGCGGCAATCCAGCAAACCGGCATTGCGGGCCGCGGTCTCCACCGCCGTCACCGCGCTGTCGACACAGGCCGTCGGCCCGTCCACTTCGATCATGAGTAAGGCCCCGGTCGCATCCGGCAGATCGAGCCCGGAGTAGGCGCGCACCGTCGCAATCGCGGCGGCGTCCATGAACTCCAGAGCGCAGGGCGTGATCGGCTGCGCCATGATCGCGGACACGGCGGCGGCGGCACTATGGATATCCCGGTAGGCGGCACGCAGCGTACGGGTCGCCTCCGACAGCGGGGTGAGCTTCAGCGTCGCCTCGGTGATCAAGGCCAGGGTGCCCTCCGAACCGATGATGAGGCGGGTCAGATCATAGCCCACCACGCCCTTGGTGGTGAGCACGCCCGTGTGGATCGGCTCGCCGCGCCCGGTGATCGCCTTGAGCCCGAGCGTATGCTCGCGCGGGGTCCCGTACTTGACCGCCCGCGGTCCGGCCGAGTTGTAGGCGAGATTGCCGCCGATGGTGCAGACCGCGGCGCTGGTCGGATCCGGCGGCCAGAAGAAGCCATGAGCACCGATCGCCCGTTGCAGGTCGGCATTGACCACCCCGGGCTCGCAGACGACATAGCGGTCGCCGGGGGCGATGCGCAGGATGCGGTTCATGCGCTCGAATGAGAGCACCACGCCGCCGCGATCCGGCACCGTCGCCCCGGTGGTGCCGGTGCCGCGGCCGCGCGCGATCAGCGGCAGTCCGGCCTCGGCACAGAGGCGTACCAGCGCCGCGATCTGATCGGGAACCTGGTCGTCGGCGGCGGCGAAAACCACCGCCTGCGGCAGCGCGTGGCGGCGGCTGTTGTCATAGCCGTAGGGCCAGCAGTCCGCCGGATCGGTCAGCAAACGACCGGGTCCGGCAATGGCTGCCAGGCGCGCACGCAGACCGGGGGTCAGTTCGGACAAGGGCTCAGACCTCGGGTTCCCGATACTCGAAGAGCTTTACCACCCGCGCGACCCCGGGCACGAAGCTGACCTGTTCGGCCGCCGCATCCCCTTCCTCGACCGACACCAGTCCCAGCAAGTAGACCACCCCATCCTCGGTGACCACCTTGACCCGCGTCGGGTCGAAGCCGGGCACCGTGACGTTGAGGAGTGCCAGTTTGGCACGCGAGGTCAGCAACACGTCCTCGCTCTCGCGCCGCAGGCTGATATTCGGTCCAACCGTCAATTGATTGACGACCGTTTGCACCTTCGGCAAGCGGCTGACCACGCCGGCCGCGTGGGCGGCCACCGCGTCTGTCTGCGCCTGACCGGTCAGCAACACCTTGTAATTGTAACTGGTCACTGAGATGCGTCCGCGATCCTTGAGTGCCGGTTCGGCCGCCAGGGCACTACCCGCCTCGAATTCGATCCGCTGATCGTCGATGACCGTCGCATAGCCACGGCGGTCATAGGCGGCCACCGCGCCCACCGCGACCCCGCCAACCACCAAGGCAGCACATCCGCTCAGGAGGGGAGCGCCCAGCAAAGGCGTCAGGGTCAGGACTAGCAGCAGGACCGCGGCGCGGTACCGGGAGGAGTACGGATGGGTGCCCTTCGAGCCGTGCCGGAGGGCATCGGTCAGTGGCATAACGCAAGTGGCGCGTGGCGCGCAGGGTGCGAGGTCGGCACCGACAGCAACGCAACGATCAACTGAAAAGCGCAAACCCATCGGGTGTAGCAAGACATGTCACCACATATAGTTGGAGGCTCGCTAAGTGCCGAACGCATCCTTGAGCCACAGAACCTGATCCTGGCCGGTCATCGCGACCACATCGAAGCGACAGGGTAACACGCTGGGGTGGGCCAGCAGATAGTGGTTCGCGGCGGCGACGAGACGCCGCTGCTTGTGGTGATCCACGGTCTCGGCCGGGGTGCCGAACCGGGAGGAGGCGCGATAACGGACCTCCACGAACACGAGCACCCCATTATCGCCCATGATCAGATCGATCTCGCCGAAACGACAGCGGTGATTACGGGCGATCAGGCGCAATCCGTGACGCGTCAGGAAATCAGCGGCGAGACACTCCTTGTCCCGGCCAATCGACGACCGGGCATCGCCGACTGGCCCCCCGGTGCCCTTCATCCACCCTTGACCGCGGGCTGCGGCAGCGGGCGCTTGGGTTCAGGCTTGGGCCCTGCCGTGGACGGTGACGGGGTCTGGGCTGGTGTGGCGACAGCGGCCGGTTGGGCGACCGCGGCCGGCCTGGCAAAGGGCATCCAGCTACGCTGCTTGGCGGCCGGCTTGGCACTCACCGGCTGGGGACCGGTCGCCGTGAACTGCGCGAGGGTCAACTGGCGCTGCACCCGCCCCAGTGAATCGAGCGACAGCGTGCCGGTCGCGCCGGGGAAGGTGGCCGCCGGGTCCTTGGCGAGACCGGCGAGACGTGGCGCCAGTCGGTACGCATCGATCCCCATCGCATAGAGACGCAGGCCCAGGGGCGTCGCCAGAGCCGCCGATTTCCCCTTGAGATTGGCGCGGGCCACGGGGTCATTCGCCTGACCCACCCCGAGCACCCAAGGCAGATCGACGAAGTAAAGCCCGGCCAACGCCTTGTCGCGGGCGGCATCCGCCGCACCGGAGTAGACCGCCGAGGTCGCGATCACCGGGAGTGCATTCGCTCCATCGCGGATCGGCGGGTAAATCTTGCGTGCCTGATCCGTATCGACAGCCAGAAACAGGAAGTCCGCCTCACCGTTTTTCAGCAGCGCAGTCAGCGTTTTCGCAGCGTCCGCGGCGGCCGGATCGAAGCTGGCCTGGCCCACTAGGGTCGCGCCGAGCTTTTCCCACTGGCGCCGGAAGGCATCGGCGCGCCGCTGGCCCGCCTCGCCCGCCGGGGCCAGCATCAGAGCGCGGGTGAAACCCATCGCCTTGGCCTGGTTGGCCGCCTCCACCGCCTCGGTCTCGGGCGCCAGGGCGAACTGGTAGAGGTTGCCCGCGGCCTTGCCGGCAGCAGTCGACTGGTTCAGGGCCAGGGTCGGGATCTTCAAGGCCGGACCCGTTGCCAAGGCATCGACTGCCGGTTTCAGCAAGGGCCCGATCACCTGGGTCGCTCCGGCCGACACCGCTTCCCCGTGGGCCTCGGCGATCTTGTTTGGCTGCTCGCTCGCGATGAACGTCAGGGTCGGCTTGGCGGCCGTGTCGTCGGCACCGTGGGCGGCCCGCAGTCCCTCGCGCAGCGCATCGGCAACGTCTGCTACCGGCCCCTTACCGGGCAGGATGGCCGTCACCTTATCCCCCGCGACGTACCCGCCGCGGAGATTCGTCGGCGCCTTGTCCCACGGCAGGCCGGCGCAGCCGCCGAGCGTCCCGCTCAGGACCACGGCCATACTTAGGGCCAAGGTCCGAACCGCGCCGGGGAACCGACGGACGTTGGGGCAGAATGACGCGACGGGGCGATCTTGGTGCATGATACGAGTTCCGTTGCAGTGTGGGGAGCGATGAAGTGGAAGGCAGATGCGGACTAAGATAGTACCTGAAAGTAAACCGCAAAATGTCAAGCTGCGCAATCTGTTATAATCTGACCCCAAGATTGAAGTCGTTACGCCGGATGCGCCGGCATTCCGGTTGGACGGATGAGGGGCACGACCGGCCCCAATTGCAGACGATCAGCGATAACCTGCGCCTGTTTACCCCGGAGATTCTGGACCGGATCAATCAGGAGGTGGTCACGGCCGGGCATCGATTGGCAAAAAAAGTCCCGACGCCCTGCTCGCGCTGCGCTGATTCCTCCTTATCCGCTTGCGGCACCAAAACGCCGCGGCGGAGTCCGCGATCAACGCATTCTCCCGCTGTTGCGAACACACTATGCATCGCATCCATCGTAATGAATGACCGCGCCGCGAAGTCTCGCTGCGGCAGCGAATAGGCGTTGCGGAAAACGTGGATTTCGTTAGGGCCGTAGGGAACCTGGTGGCAACATCGATTCAGATCAAGTCGCGTACCGACGCATCTTCGGGATAGGCGGCCTGGCGATCTCAAACTTGTTCTCAATCGGCGCCGGCGTGTTTCCGTCCACAAAAATGGCGGATGATGATAACAAGTTCACCAGGCACGCTCAGGACTTCGTGCACCGGCCAGCCTCGCACTTGAACGCCTGCTCGCGAAATGGAGGACGGTGGCAGCGCAACGAGTCTTCGGTGCCGCCGGATCCGGCTGGGTCAGGCACTGGTGAAGAGCCTGTCACCACCCTTGGGAGCCATGCGGATCTCCGGCGTGATCGCCCCAACCCTTTCGGACCCGGCTTTACTTTGCCGATGACCCGGTTTTCGACAACACGTAGGTCAGGTTATTGTATTTCCACGGCAACTTCCCCAGCGACCCTGCGCTGATGAGAATTGCCACGACACGGATGAGTTTGGTCTTCACACCTTTGCCGCGTAAGTAACCGCAGAACCCGTATTCTTCTTTGATTGAGTATCCATGCGATTTGCAGAACTCATGGATTCCCTCCCGACTAACGATCGGGTGGTAGTACGTGGGATAAGGAGCGAACCCCGGCTTTCCGGCCTCTTTCAGTCCCTGTATGTATTTCTTGAATAAGACGTGGACCCAAAATGGCGTCACCCTGGTAATGAAGCCGAAAACGGTATTACGATCAGGGAACTTCAAGATCAGCAAGCCGCCGGCGCTCAGCAACCTGTCGAAGTTCTCCAGCATTTTGTCGGCGTTTTCGATGTGTTCCAGAACGAACGAGTTGTATATAACGTCGACTTGGCGGCGTCCGATGTCGAAATTCTGCAGATCGGCAACGATTGCTTCATCCAGGTCCTTTTCGTTGTTCACTCTGCTGCTCAAGGCTTCCGCGTCAAGATCGACGCCGATGAGTTTGTACTTGATTTCGGAAAGGTTGAGAACCCACTTACGGCCGCAACCAGCTTCGAGGATCACCAGTTCGGTTTTCCCGTCGTACAACTCGGTGATACGCTTCTCGAGCAATCTGATTTCTTGATCATTATCGGCAAAAATCTTAAGCTCGGTCATCATGGTTGTCTACGGCCTCCGGCGATTTCATTCTGAAGATCAATGAAACGATATCTGACGGGCGCAACTCTGGCGGCAAGCGCTTGAATTCTCGACGCATTTATTTTGGTACAATCTTCTAATATTATAAGTTAACTGTCCGGTAGATGTCAAGGCAGTTTCGCGGTTGCCAGCAATTCCAAATTTGGGCGGCACCGCGCGACCTCTGGTGGATGCGGCGCGCGCGACCGCCGTGCCGAGTCCCTGAGACCGAGCGGCGCGCCTTATCCACCCTACAACGGAGCCGGTTTCGTAGGGTGGATAAGCGCAG